>JAHDDY010000062.1:0-15773 GCA_020629115.1 Paracoccaceae bacterium
GAGCTGGGCGAGACCGGAAGGACCGGCGCCGATGATGGCGACTCTCTTGGTCATGAATGAACTCCCCTAAACGATGATTCGGTTTCTGGTACGTCCGACTAAATCAAGTCGCCGGGCGTCCCACAACCGCGTCCGGGAAGGGTGGCCGCTTGCGGGAATGGCCCGCTGGCGCGGGCGGGCCGTATTCTTGTCGAATGCACCGATCGTCGAGGCTCCCGGTCGGTGCCGGGAGCGGAGGGTGTCAGCTTTCCTTGCCGTAGCGCGCGCCGACGTGGTCGGCCATGCGCGCGCCGCGCTCGCCCATCGGCTCGTCGGGGCCGGTGGTGGTGTCTTCCTTGGTCTGGTGCTCCATCTCGGCGTTCAGTTCCGCGCCCATGATGAGTACGACCATGGTCAGCCAGAGCCAGGTCAGGAAGCCGACGATGGCCCCCAGCGAGCCGTAGGTCTCGTTGTAGGTCCCGAAATTGGCGACGTAGAAGCTGAACGCCGCCGAGACCAGCACGATGCCGACCCCCGCGACGATGGCCCCCGGCGTCAGCCATGCCCATTCCGGGTTCGCCCGGCTCGCCCCGTAGCGGTAGAGGCAGGCCATGAACAGGATGAGCGCGACCAGGGCGATGGCGGCGGTGATCGCATGCACGAGCGGATCGGCGAGCGCGATGCCGATGGCCTGCTCGAAGGTCGTGAAGGCGGTGTTGAAGGCGAAGAGGCCGACGATCCCGGCAATGAGCGCGACGGTGAAGCAGAGCGTGGTCAGGGTCAGCTTGACGAACCCGCGCTCCTCCTTCTCGTCGTAGGCGACGTTCATCGCCTGGAACAGCGCTTTCATCCCGGCATTCGCGCTCCACAGCGCGAGGCCGAGCGATAAGATGAAAGCGAAACCGAGCGTGCCCTGATCGGCGCCGGCGAGGCGTTCGAGCTGGCCGGTCAGGATGTCGACCCCGCCGCCCGGCACGATCCCGGCGAGGGCCTGCGCCTGCCCCGCGATCTGTGTCGGGTCGAGGAACAGGCCGTAGATCGAGACGAGCGCGGCAAGGAGCGGGGCCAGCGCGAGCAGGAGGTAGAACGTCACCCCGGCGGCGATGAGCATAACCCGGTCGTCGCCCACCTCCTTGTAGACGCGCCAGGCGATGTCCTTCCACCCCTTCGCCGGGATGCCGGTCGGCGTCTCCGCATGGCGACCGCGCGGTGCCTCGTCCAGGGGGCGGTTGGCGTGGGCGTGGTGGTCGATCGTCGCCATGGTGCGGCCTTCCGTCTCGTTGATGCCTGATCGAACAAGACGGGCGGGGCGCGAAGGTTCCCGCGCGGGGCGGGTCAGTCGCCGCGCCCGGTCTTCTCCTGCAGCGCGTCGATGCGCTTGGAGGCCTCGGCCTTGGTCAGGCTCTCGTCCATCGGCTCGCCCGCCTCCTCGCTCAGGGTGGCGAGATAGCTCTTCTGCGCGCCGGTCATGGCTTCGTCGCCGGTGGCCCAGTCGTCGGGATGCTTCTCGGCGTTGCCGCCGATATCGGATTTGTCGAGGCTGCGTTCGGTCATGGTCGGGTCTCCCTTGTTCGTTCTATGTTCGCAATGAGGTCGCGCGCGAAAGGTTCCCGATGTCACCTCTGCGTGAGAGGGGGACGGTTGCGGTTGCCCGCGCCGCCGCCGCCGTCGATCAAGGGTGCGAAGGAGACCTGCCCATGCCCAGCCTGACCCGTCGCGGCGCGCTCGCCGGTATCGCCGCCGCCGCCGCCGTCCCCGTTCCGCCGCTGCACGCGCTGCCCGTCGGGGCGACCGCGCCCGAGTGGGATATCGCCGAGTGGATCAATTCGCCCCCCCTGCGCCTGCAGGACCTGCGCGGGCAGGTGGTGGTGATCGACTTCTTCCAGCTCTGGTGCCCGGGCTGCAAGAGCTTCTCGATCCCGACCACCCTGCGCTGGGAGGAGGAGTTCGCGCAGGATATCGCCGAGGACCGGATGAAGATCGTGAGCATCCACACCGTCTTCGAGGGGCACCGCCACCAGAGCGTCAGCCGCCTGCGCAAGTTCGTCGCCGAGACCGGCTTCGGCCACCCGGTCGGCCACGACCGCCACGACGTCGACCCGCGCCTGCCGAACACGATGATCCTCTACGGCACGCGCGGCACGCCGGAGGTGGCCATCGTCGACAAGGCCGGGCGCATCGCCTACCAGAAGATCGGGTTCTTCGATCCGGACGAGAAGGCCCGCCTCATCCGCGACCTGATGGCGGCGTGACAGACCCGGCTCCCGGCGCGACCGGGAGCCTGCCTCCTGCGACGTTGTGGCCGCGCCGCGCGGGAAACGATTGCCGCCGGGGGCGCGTCCGTCTAGGATGCGCACGCAACACGGCAAGGACGGAGCGGTCATGGCGATCCTGCGGAAGATCTTCACCTGGTGGAACGGCACGACCATCGGCACCAGCCTCTTCACCTCCCGCCACGGCGAGAAGGTGGGCGAGGATCGGCAGGGCAACGTGTACTACCGCAATGCGGACGATACGCGCCGCTGGGTCATCTACGATACCGAGAGCGAGGCGTCGAACGTCTCCGCCGAGTGGTACGGCTGGCTGCACCACACCTTCGAGGAGCCGCCCACCGTCGCGCCCCTGCGCACGTGGCCGTGGCAGAAGGATCGCCTGCCGAACCGGACCGGCACCGACGAGGCGTATCGCCCGCCGGGCAGCCTGATCGCCCTGGGCCGCGAGGCTCCGGCGACGCAGAAGCCCTATTCGGCGTGGACGCCCGAGTGACCGGCGCGAAGGGGAGGGCGGGACATGGCCAATAACGCCGTCGAGACGCTGGTCGGGACCGTCGTGCTCTGCGTGGCGGGCGGGTTTCTCTACTACGCGAGCCAGACCGCCGATTTCGGCGGCGGCTCGACCTATCCGCTCACCGCGAACTTCTTCAAGGCCGACGGGGTCGGCACGGGGGGCGAGGTGCGCGTGTCCGGCGTGAAGGTCGGCACCGTCAGCGAGGTGTCGCTGGACGAGACGACCTATCAGGCGAAGCTGACCATGGTCCTGCGCGAGGGCGTGAGGCTGCCGAGCGATTCCTCCGCCAAGATCGCGAGCGACGGCCTGCTCGGCGGCTCCTACGTCGCCATCGAGCCGGGGGGGTCGGAGTACTTCCTCGAACCGGGCGAGGAGATCGAGTACACGCAAGGGTCCGTCAGCCTGCTCGACCTGATCGGCAAGGCCGTTGCCGGAACCGACTGACGCTTGGTCCGCCGCCCGGTACGGGACGAACGCGCGCTTCGTCTCGGATCTGGGAGCGGGTGTGCTCGACTGGCTCGCCCCGCAGGCCGGCGAGCGCATTCTCGATCTGGGCTGCGGCGACGGCGCGCTGACCGAGCGGCTGGTCGCCGCCGGGGCCGAGGTGACCGGCACGGATTTCAGCCCCGACATGGTGGCGGGCGCGCGGGCACGGGGCCTCGACGCGCGGGTCCTCGACGGCCATGCGCTGGACTACGATGCCGCGTTCGACGCGGTGTTCTCCAACGCGGCGCTGCACTGGATGACGCGGCCCGACGCCGTCATCGCCGGGGTGGCACGCGCGCTGCGCCCGGGCGGACGCTTCGTGGCCGAGTTCGGCGGACAGGGCAACGTGGCCGCCATCCGCACCGCGCTCTCGGCGGTGATCGAGCGGCTGACGGGCAGGGTCGATGCGCCCGGCGATATCTGGTACTTCCCCTCCTGCGCCGAGCATCGCGGGCGGCTGGAGGCGGGCGGCTTCGCGGTGGATCGCATCGTCCTCATCCCCCGCCCGACGCCCATCCCTTCGGACATGGCCGGATGGCTGGAGACGCTCGCCGCCCCCATCCTTACCAGCGTCCCCGAGGACCTGCGCGCGCGGGTGCGGGACGAGGCGGCGGCGCTGCTGCGCCCGGTCCTGTGCGATTCGGACGGCAACTGGACCGCCGATTACATGCGCATCCGCTTCGAGGCGCACTACGCGGGCTGAGCGTACCGCAGCACCGTCTCGATATCCGCGTCGGCCGGCAGGGCGTCGAAGCGCGCCCGCACGGTGATCGCGCCCTGCAGCATCCGGTGGTAGCGCGCCCGGCCGATCCCGATGCCGCCCATGGACTCCAGATGGGCCGTGGTGAACTGCGTATCCAGCAGGCGATATCCCCCCGCCCGCAGCCGCGCGACCAGCCAGACGAGCGCGATCTTGCTGGCGTTCGGCTCGAAGGAGACCATGCTCTCCCCGAAGAAGGCCGCGCCGATGCTGACGCCGTAGAGTCCGCCCGTCCGTCGCCCCCCGCGCCAGACCTCGACGCTATGCGCCGCCCCGCGGGCGTGCAGTGCGCCGTAGAGGTCGTGGATCGTGTCGTTGATCCAGGTCTGCTCCCGCGCCGCGCAATCGCGCATCGTCCCGGCGAAGTCGCGGTTCACGTGGACCTCGAACCCGCCCTGCCGGATGGCCTTGCGCAGGCTGCGCGAGATGTGCAGGCCGTCGAGGGGCAGGATGCCGCGCTCGTGCGGATCGACCCAGTAAAGCTCCTGCTCGCTCCCCTCGTCGCCCATCGGAAAGATGCCGGCGGCATAGGCCTGAAGCAGCAGTTCCGGGGTCAGCGCGAGCGGCTCGTCCGTCATGCCTTGGCCGAGGACTCCTCGATCCAGTGTTCGAGCCAGTGGATGTCGTAGTCGCCGCTGAGGAAATCCGGCTCCTGCAACAACGCCTCGAACAGGGGCAGCGTCGTCTCGACCCCGTCGATGATCGTCTCGCCCAGCGCCCGGCGCACCCGCGCGACGCATTCGTCCCGGTCGCGGCCATGGGCGATCAGCTTGCCGATCAGGCTGTCGTAGTAGGGCGGGATGCGATAGCCGGCGTAGAGGCCCGAATCCATGCGCACGCCGAGGCCGCCGGGCGCGTGGTACCCGTTCACGGTGCCGGGCGAGGGAGCGAAGGTGCGCGGGTTCTCGGCATTGATGCGGCATTCGATGGCGTGACCGTTCGGGACCAGCTCCTCCTGCCGGAACGACAGCGGCATCCCGGCGGCGACCCGGATCTGCTCTCGCACCAGATCGACGCCGTAGACCATCTCCGTCACCGGATGCTCGACCTGGAGCCGGGTGTTCATCTCGATGAAGTAGAACCCGCCATCCTCGTACAGGAACTCGATGGTCCCCGCGCCGAGATAGCCCAGCTCACGCAGGGCGACGGCGCAGCGTTCGCCGATATCGGCCCGCTCGTCGGGCGTCAGCATGGGGGAGGGCGCTTCCTCCAGGACCTTCTGGTTGCGCCGCTGGAGCGAGCAGTCGCGCTCGCCGAGATGGACCACGGTGCCGTGGCTGTCGGCCATCACCTGGATCTCGATATGGCGGGGCTTCCCGAGGTATTTCTCCAGATAGACCGCCGTGTTGCCGAAGGCCGCGCCCGCCTCGGACCGGGCGGTGGAGAGGGCCGTGGACAGCTCGTTCGCGCTCCGCGCCAGCTTCATGCCGCGCCCGCCACCCCCCGCGGTGGCCTTGACCAGCACCGGAAAGCCGATCTCGTCGGCGATGGCCAGCGCCTGCTCGTCGGTCGTGACCTCGCCGTCGGAGCCGGGCACTACCGGCACGCCGAGACGCTTCATCGCGTCCTTGGCGGTGATCTTGTCGCCCATCATGGTGATGTGCTCGGCGGTGGGGCCGATGAAGGTCAGCTCGTGCTCGGCGACGATCCGCGCGAAGCCGGCATTCTCCGACAGGAAGCCGTAGCCCGGATGGATCGCCTGCGCGCCCGTCATCTCGCAGGCGGTGATGAGGGCGGGGATGTTGAGATAGCTGTGCGTGGCCGAGGGCGGGCCGATGCACACGCTCTCGTCCGCAAGGCGCACGTGCATCGCGTCGGCGTCGGCCGTCGAATGCACGGCGACGGTACGGATGCCCATCTCGCGGCAGGCGCGCTGGATGCGCAGGGCGATCTCGCCCCGGTTGGCGATGAGGATCTTCTCGAACATGGGCGCTATTCGATGACCATGAGCGGCATGCCGAACTCGACCGGGTCGCCGTCGGCCACCAGCATGGTGCGCAGCGTGCCGTCATGGGGGGCGGCGATCTGGTTCATGGTCTTCATCGCCTCGATGATGAGCACGGTCTGGCCCTTGGTGACGGCATCGCCGACCGCGACGAAGGGCATCGCGCCCGGTTCGGGGGAGAGATAAGCGGTGCCGACCATGGGCGATGGCACCATGCCCGGCGCGCTGGCGGGATCGGCCGCGGCTGCAGGGGCCGGCGGGGCGGCGGCGGGCGCGGGGTCCGACGGCGCGGGCGCAGGCGCGGGGGCGGGCGCATAGGCCGGGGCCGGGGGCGCGGCGGCCATTGCCGGGGCCGTGCGGCTGAGCCGGACCATCAGTTCGTCGTTCTCGCCGTATTCGCGCTCGACCTCGATCTCGCCGAGGTCGCTGTCCTTGAGGATCGCGGCGAGCGCGCGGATGAAGGCCACGTCTGAATCGGTCTTGTCGCTGCTCATCGGCATGGCCTCGTCTGTTTCCTGCATCGGGTCATCCGGCCTCCGCATCGACCAGCCGCGCGACCGCGTCGAGCGCCAGAAGATAACCATGCGACCCCAGACCGCATATCACGCCGGTCGCCGCTTTTGAAACCCATGAATGGCTCCGAAATTCCTCGCGGCGATGGACGTTGGAGAGATGGACCTCGATCACCGGCCCGTCGAAGGCGAGCAGCGCGTCCATGATGGCGACCGACGTATGCGTGTAGGCCGCCGGATTGATGACGATGGCCGCCGCCTCGTCCCGCGCCCGGTGGATCGTCTCGACGATCTCGCCCTCGTGGTTCGACTGGTGGAAGGATACCGTCAGCCCCAGCGCCCCGCCCCGCGCGATGCAGGCCGCCTCCACGTCGGCGAGCGTCTCGTGCCCGTAGATCTCGGGCTGGCGCCTGCCGAGGAGGTTGAGGTTCGGGCCGTTCAGGACGAAGACGACTGCCACGCCGGTCAGCCCGCGCGCTTGAGCCAGGGCATCGCGTCGGCGCGCTTGGCCTCGAAGTCGGAGATCGACTGCTCCTTCTCCATGGTCAGGCCGATATCGTCGAGGCCGTTGAGCAGGCAATGCTTCTTGAAGGGGTCGACCTCGAAGGCGATGGTGCCGCCGTCCGGGCCGGTGATGGTCTGGCTCTCCAGATCGACGCTGAGGCGGGCATTCGCGCCGCGTTCCGCATCGTCCATCAGCTTGTCCACGTCCTCCTGAGGCAGGACGATGGGCAGGATGCCGTTCTTGAAGCAGTTGTTGTAGAAGATATCCGCGAAGCTCGGTGCGATGACGCAGCGGATGCCGAAATCCAGGAGCGCCCACGGCGCGTGCTCGCGCGAGGAGCCGCAGCCGAAATTATCCCCCGCGACGAGGATCTCGGCATCGCGGTAGGCGGGTTTGTTCAGCACGAATTCGGGCTTCTCCGACCCGTCCTCCTCGTAGCGCATCTCCGAGAACAGCGCGACGCCGAGGCCGGTGCGCTTGATCGTCTTGAGATACTGCTTGGGGATGATCATGTCGGTATCGACGTTGATCAGCGGCAGGGGCGCCGCGATGCCGTCGAGCTTGGTGAACTTGTCCATGGTATGGCCCTGTGCGAGATTTCGGGCCTTTCAACCATTCCCGCGCCGGAATGGCAAGCGGTGGCGTCCGCGCATGAGCGTCGTCACCCGGTCAGGCCGGGTGACGACGGTTCGGAGCATGGCCGCATGTCACGCCGACGGCTAGCGCCGCGCCAGCCGCTTCAGGCGCGCCCCGCGCGTCAGGTAGCACCAGGCTCCGCGCAACTCGCCCGGCGCGGAGAAGCCTGTGCCGCCGCGTTCGTAGCCGAAGCGGTCCAGCGCCTCGCCCGCCGCCTCCTCGATGACGTAGCGTTCGGACGTCTTCATCTCGCGCCGCCAGCGGTCGATCCGGTCGGTCTGGGGTGGGCGGTCGAGGACGGGCCAGAGGTCGCGCGTTGCATCCGGCACCTTGCGCGACACGTCGCCCGCGTAGTCGAGCATGCCCGGATGATACGATTCGCCAATGAAATCGCACAGGCGGTCCAGCGTCTGCTCGGGCAGGGCGATCAGGTCCTCGTAGCGGATGCGCAGATAGCGGTCGGGGCCGAGGGCGTGGCCGATGCGGTCGGCGGCGACGGTCGCGCGGGACCAGCGGTCGGCGATCTCCAGCGCGTTCAGCCCGCCGAAGCGATAGCCCTTGAACGACAGCGCCACGTCCCGCCCGTCGCGCACGATCTGCACGAAGCGCGCATCGCCGAAGGCGCGCGCCACGTCCTCGAAGCGGAAGAGGGTGGGGATGTCCATGTTGACCCACCGCGCCTTGCCCTCGGCCCGGGCGGCGGCGGCGTGGAAGGCGTCGACCAGGCTGGCATAGTCGCCCGGCGTCACCGCCGCCGCGATGGCCGCCTCGTCGAAGGGCACGTTCCAGAGCTTCAGCCGCTCATGCGCCGCGACCTCGGCCACCATGCGGGCGATATCGTCCGCCGTCGCCAGCCCGCCGAACGCGTCCAGCCGGTCGAGGAAGTGCCACCACGTCCCCGTCACCGAGAGCGGGCAGGACAGGCGCGGATGCGCGCCGGTCATCATCGTCAGCAGCGTCGTCCCGCTGCGCTCGAAGCCGAAGAGGAAGGTGGGCCGCATTCACACCCCCAGGTCGAGCGCGAGCTGCTGCGCGTCGACGTAGAACTTCGCCGCCCAGTTCGGATAGCCGTAGGGCACGTAGTCGCCGTGGATCGGGAAGGAGCCGGCCACCGCGCCGCGCGTCTCCTCCGGGCCGTCCGTGTCGATGCGGCGGCGCAGGTAGGCGAGCGCGCGGGCGGCGGCCTCGCGATAGCCGCGCGAATCGTCGATCCGGGAGAGCATGAGCCAGCAATGGGCGATCTGCGCCGTGCCGGTCAGGCAGACCCAATCCGCCGAATCGCGCCACGCCGCGTCGAAGCGCCCGCAGAGATAGCCGTCCTCCCCGAGGCATCCGACCAGTGCCCCGCCCAGCTTCTGCGCCGCGTCGAGGTATTCGGGGCGTTCGGAGAAGGTGTAGGCCTCCACGATGCCGCGCAGGGCATACCCGAGCGTATGCGTCAGGGGCGCGTCGGGCCGGGACAGGCAGCATTCGGCCATCCAGCCGTTCGCCGCCTGCTTCGTCAGCGCCCAATCCACCTGCCGCAGCGCCGCGCGGGACCAGACGACGTTCTCCTCGGTCCGCGCCGCCTCCAGCAGGCCCCAGGAGACATGCGTCTCGTAGGCCTTGTCGTCGGGGGTGGCGAAGGGGGTGCGGTGGGCGCGCCAGCATCCGTCCTCGTCCTGGGTCGCGGCCAGCCAGTCGGCGGCGCGGCGCATGGCCGGGGCGTAGGCGTCGCCGAAGACCCGCGTCCCCGCCGCCAGCCCCATCAGGATCTGTCCCGTGTTGAACGTCACCGGGAGGCGCGGCACCTGGCCGATCGTGCCGCCCTGGAACCCGCCCTCCTCGAACTGGATCGAGACCAGCCAGTCGAGCATCCGCCGCCCGGCATCGCGCAGCGCGTCGTCGCCGCGCCGCTCGGCCTGCTCCAGGAGGGTCGGCACGATGTAGCCGCTCGTCTCCGGATAGCTCGCCGCCCAGCCGGTCGTGTGGCTGTAGTCCCGCGCCGCGCCGGCGTCGTTGGTCGCCGAATGCTTCTGCGCGACCATCAGCCAGTCGAGCGCGGCGCGCATCGTCGCCTCCGCCCCCGCGTCGGGCCGCTCCTCCCCCGACAGGTCGCGCCGCCGCATCGCCTTGGCCGAGGGCGGCATCTGCTGCTGTTCGAGCCAGGTCAGGGCGGGCTGGAGATAGGGCTTCAGCGGGCGGGCCGCCGCTTTGATGTCCGACAACGACATGACAGGGATTCTCCAGTGCTGAGCGTATTTCCCCCCGTCATGCCGCACCAAGGGTTACCAATTTCTGAGAAAGTCGCGGTTCCGTCGAATATCCCCTTGCCAAGTCCGAACCGCGCCGTTATCTACACGGCTCTTGGCGCGGGATGGAGCAGCCCGGTAGCTCGTCAGGCTCATAACCTGAAGGTCGTAGGTTCAAATCCTACTCCCGCAACCAAGAACCCCCCACCTAGGCCAATCGTCACGAGGCGCTTGATCGCGCGTCCGGCGCGGTGTCGTCGCGGCGGCTTGAATCCCCGTCCCTTGACGCCACCTGCATCCCAAAGGGGAGACATGGCCTTGGACAGCGAACCGCGCATCGGCATCCGCCTGCTGGACGGCATCGACGGCATCGACGCGGCCCGGTGGGACGCCTGCGCCGCGCCCGAGGCGGCGGACGGGGGGCGGGCGCACGATCCCTTCGCCACCCATCGCTGGCTGCATGCCTTCGAGGAAAGCGGGTCCGCCGCGCGGCGCGAGGGATGGGACCCCAGGCACCTGGTCGCCGAGGATGATGCGGACGGTGCCCTGCTCGGCGTCATGCCGCTCTACGCGAAGGGCCATTCCTACGGCGAGTACATCTTCGACCACGGCTGGGCGCAGGCCTACGAACGGGCGGGGGGGCACTACTATCCGAAGCTCCTGTCGGCCATCCCCTTCACCCCCGTCACCGGGCGGCGGATGCTGCTCGCGCCCGATGCCGACCCGGAACTGGCGCGCGGGGGGCTGACCGCCGGTCTGATGCAGGTGGCCGCCGAGAACCGGCTTTCCTCCGTCCATGTGAACTTCTGCACCCCCGGGGAGCGCGACTACCTCGCCGCCGCCGGGTTCCTGCCCCGCAGCGCGCAGCAGTTCCACTGGCGCAACCGCGACTACGCCGATTTCGATGCCTTCCTCGCCGATCTCGCCTCGCGCAAGCGCAAGAACATCCGCAAGGAGCGGCGCGACGCCAACGCGGCGGTGACGGTCCGCGCCTTCACGGGCGAGGATATCCGCCCCGAACACTGGGACGCGTTCTGGGTCTTCTACCAGGATACCGGGATGCGCAAATGGGGCACGCCGTACCTGAACCGCGCCTTCTTCGAGATCGCGCAGGACCGGCTGCGCGACGACATCCTCCTCGTCCTGGCCGAGCGGGAGGGGCGATGGGTGGCCGGGGCGATGAACGTGATCGGGCGCGACGCGCTCTACGGGCGCTACTGGGGCTGCACCGAGCATCACCCCTGCCTGCATTTCGAGCTGTGCTACTACCGCGCCATCGACTACGCCATCGAGCACGGTCTCCGGACCGTCGAGGCGGGGGCGCAGGGCGAGCACAAGCTGGCCCGCGGCTACGTCCCCACCGAGATGCACTCGGCCCATTTCATCCCCGACCCCGGCTTCCGCGAAGCCGTGCGCCAGTACGTCGAGCAGGAGGCGGAGATGGTGGGCGAGGAGATGGAACTGCTGAACGACTACACGCCGTTCAGGAAAGGGTAGCGCGCGCCGCCATGCCTCACCGGCACCGCGTCCCGTCCCAGAAGGGGCGGCGGGCTTCGGCCAGCGCGCTCGGGCGCGTGATACCGAGATCCGAGAGCTGCGCGTCGCTCATCTCCCGCAGCCGCGCCCGCTCGCGGGAGAGGGCGTAGCGGTCGAGCGTACCGCGCAGGGCGGTCGAGAGCAGGGGGGTGAACCAGGCATGACGGACGGGCATCGTCGCCTCCACAAATATGAATGTACCGTTATCATGTCATCACTTGACGGAATGAATATGCTCCGGCACCTTCCATAAGGGAAACGAATTGATGTGATCGAACGCATCACGTCCCGACATGGAGAGCGTCATGTATCGCAACCTCGACATCGCGACCCTGCGCAGCCTCATCTCCGTCATCGACGCGGGCGGCGTCACCCGGGCGGCGAACCGGCTGCATCTGACGCAATCGGCGGTGTCGATGCAGATCAAGCGGCTGGAGGACGCGCTCGACCTGCGCCTCCTCGACCGGGGCGGGCGCGGCGTCACGCCCACCGCCGAGGGCGAGCAGCTCGCCGCCTACGCCCGGCGCATGATCGCGCTCAACGACGAGGCGGTCGAGCGCATGGTCGCGCCGCAATTCGAGGGGGAGGTCTCGCTCGGCCTGCCCTGCGACCTGATCTACCCCCACGCGCCGGACATCCTGCGCCGTTTCGACAACGACTTCCCCCGCGTGCACGTGCGCTTCGTCAGCTCCTACACGACCAGCCTGCTGGAGGATTTCCGCGCCGGAAAGCTCGACGTGATCGTCACGACCGAAGATCATCCCGACCCGGATGCGGAGACGCTGGACGAATTGCCCCTGCAATGGTTCGGGGCCATCGGCGGGCGGGCGCATGCGCAGCGGCCCCTGCGCTTCGCCTCCGCGACGCACTGCTCCTTCCGCCCGATCTCCATCCGGGCGCTGGAGGAGGCGGGCATCCCGTGGGAGAACGGGGTGGCGACCGAGAACGACGACGCCGCCCTCGCGGCCACCAGCGCCGACCTGTGCGTGACGACCCTGCTCGGCTGCGGCGAAGCGGTGCGCATCGCCCCCGTGCCCGCCTGCGCCAAGCTGCCCCCGCTGCCGCTCATCTCCTGCAACCTCTACCGCGCGACCGATACGCAGAACGCGGATCTGGCGAAGGAGCTGGCGCGCTACGTGAAGGATGCCTTCTGCAGGACCGCGGCCTCGGCCGGCGATACTTCACGATCCCGGCAACAGCCCCCCGCCCCGCTCGAAACCGGCCTCGCTCCGGCCTAGCATCCCTCCCGTTCCGAAACGGGAGACCCGGCCATGCTATCGCGCTTCGCCCTCGCCGCCGCCTTGATCGCGGCGGCCCCCGCCGTCCACGCCGACCCGCTTCCCGGCGCGGCCCCGGCGGCCGAGTTGCAGAGCATCGCGGGCCTGCCCCCCGTCTCGCCGCCGCGCACGCGCTATCTCGATGCGGGCGGCGGGCCGATCTACCGCAACCGCCTGCTCCTCGAACGCTCGCCCTACCTGCGCCAGCACGCGCACAACCCGGTGAACTGGTTCCCCTGGGGCGATGCGGCGCTGGCCGAGGCGGCGCGGCGGGACGTGCCGATCTTCCTGTCGGTCGGCTATGCGACCTGCCACTGGTGCCACGTCATGGAGGAGGAGAGCTTCGACAATGCCGACGTCGCGGAGATCCTCAACCGCCACTACGTCGCCGTGAAGGTGGACCGCGAGACGCTGCCCCATATCGACGCGCAGTACATGCTGGCGACCCAGATCCTCGACCAGCGGGGCGGCTGGCCGAACAACGTGTTCCTGATGCCGGGCGGAGAGCCGGTCGTGGCGATGGGCTACGCCCCGCCCGACATGTTCGCCCGCGCGCTCCTCGGCATGGCCGCCGACTGGCGCGACCCGCAGGGGCGGACGGCGATGGCCGATCAGGCGGCGTCCGTGGCCGAACTGGTGCGCCTCATCTCGCTGCGGCGGACGGCGGCGGGGCAGGTCGACGAGACGGTCTTCGCCCAGGCGACCGCCGATGCCCTCGCCCTGCACGACGATTTCGAGGGCGGCTTCAGCCGCGCGCCGAAATTCCCGAACGAGACGACGATCCTGTCGCTCCTCGACCGCTACGAGCGCACCGGCGACGGCGCCGCGCTGGAGGCGGCGACGCGCACGCTCCGGCACATGGTCGCCGGGGGCATCCACGACCATGTGGGCGGCGGCTTCCACCGCTACGCGACCGACAATGCCTGGCTCACCCCGCATTTCGAGAAGATGCTCTACAACCAGGCCCTCGTCGGACAGGCGCTGGTGCAGGCGTGGCAGATCACGGGCGATCCGGTGTTCGAGCGGGCCGCGCGCCGGGCCTTCGACTACGTGCTGCGCGACATGACCGCGCCGGAGGGCGGGTTCTACGCGGCGGAGGATGCCGACAGCCGCATCGCGCCGGGGGGCGAGATGGAGGAGGGCGCCTTCTACACCTGGAACCCCGACCAGCTCGATGCCGCACTCGGCGGCGAGGCCATCACCGCCGCGTCGATGCTGGGCCTCGACCGCCCGCCGACCATGCCCACCGGCTCCATCGTCCATCTCGACCCTGCGGGTGGCGGGGTCGACGCCGCGCGGCTCGACCCGCTGCTGGAGCGGATGCGCCGGGCGCGGGAGGGCCGGCCCCATCCGCTCGTCGATACGAAGATCATCGCCGGGTGGAACGGCCTGATGATCCGCACCCTGGCCGATGCGGGGGTCGCGTTCGGCGAGCCGCGCTACCTCGCCGCCGCCGCCCGCGCCTACGACTTCGTCGCGACGCGGATGCTGGGCGCGGACGGCGAGCTGGCCCGGGCCTATGCGGACGGGCCACTGGAGAGGGGGTCCCTGCGCGACTACGCCTGGCTCGGCCTCGGCGCGCTGGCGCTCTACGATGCGACGGGCGAGCCGCGCTACCTGAACGCCGCCACCCGCCTCGCCGACGAGATCGGCCCGCGCTTCTCGGATGGCGGGACGGCGGCCCTGCGCCTGTCGCAGGACCCCGGCCCGCTCGGGGGCAGCTACGACGTGATCGAGGGCGCGGTGCCGACGGGCAACGCCTCGGCGCTCGCGCTCTACGCCCGCCTCGCCCGCCGGGTGCCGGACGACGCCCGCGCCGTCGGTTTCCGCGACAGGGCGGACGGCCTGATCGGCGCGCTGGCCGTATCGTTGCAGGAAGCGCCCGGTGCGCAGATGTCGGCCATCGACGCCGCCGCGATGCACCTGAACGGCGAGACCGGCCCCGTCCGGCCCCTGGGCAACGGCGCGGCCGTCGCGCGGCTTTCGACGGACGGCCCGGCCCTGCGCGTCGCCGTCGATTTCGGCCCCGGCTGGCACGCCAACTCCCATGCGCCGCTGGACGAGAACCTCGTCCCCACGCGCCTGAGCGGCCCCGGCGTGACGGACGTGCGCTATCCGCCGGCGCGCATGATCTCGCTCGGCTTCCAGGACGCGCCGCTCTCGGTGATCGAGGGCCGGGCGGTGATCGAGGCGCGCAGCCTGCCCGGCGCGGGCACCGCCGACCTGACGATCCAGATCTGCAACGACTCGCTGTGCCTGCCCCCCGAACGGGTCACCTTCCGCTTGCCGCGGGGGTAGGGCACCCCCCCCCCCGGCGCGAGGCCGGGGGGCGGCGATCCGGCGTCAGTACGTCGCGCGGCCGCCGCTGAGGTCGAACACCCCGCCCGTCGTGAAGCTGCATTCCGACGAGGCGAGCCACGCGATCATCGCCGCGACCTCCTCGACGGTCACGAAGCGCCCGCGCGGGATCTTCGAGAGCATGTACTCGATATGCTCTTCCGTCATCTGGTCGAAGATGGCCGTCTTCGCCGCCGCCGGGGTGACGCAGTTCACGGCGATATCCTGATCGGCCAGTTCCTTGCCCAGCGATTTCGTCAGGGCGATCACCCCGGCCTTGGATGCGGAATAGGCGCTCGCGTTCGGGTTGCCCTCCTTGCCCGCGATGGAGGCGACGTTGACGATGCGCCCGTAGCCGCGCGCCGTCATCCCCGGCACCAGCGCCTTGCAGCAATGGAACGGCCCGTCGAGATTGACGGCCATCACGCGCCGCCATTCCGCCACGTCGTACTCGGCGACGGTCGCGTTCGCGCCCGCCACGCCGGCATTGTTGACGAGGATGTCGACCCCGCCCATCTCCGCCTCGGTCCGCGCCGCCGCCGAGCGCACGGCGGCCCAGTCGGTCAGGTCCACTTCCACGAAGCTCGCGCCCGTCTCCTCCGCCGCGCGCTCCACGAGGCCGCGGTCGCGGTCCCAGAGCGTTACCGTCGCGCCCCCGGCGATCAGCCGTTCGGCCACCGCCCGCCCGATCCCCTGCGCGCCGCCCGTGACCACCGCCCGGCGGCCTTCCACGTCGATCCGGTTCATTCCGTTCCTCCTATCCCCGCGACAGGCGCAGCAGC
>JAHDDY010000062.1:15873-21963 GCA_020629115.1 Paracoccaceae bacterium
TCCACGTCGATCCGGTTCATTCCGTTCCTCCTATCCCCGCGACAGGCGCAGCAGCGCCACGCCGCATACCGTCATCATGGTCGAGACCACCTTGCGCAGGTCGAGCCGCTCGCCCAAGAACCCGACCCCGATCAGCAGCGCGAAGACGATGGACGTCTCGCGCAGCGCCGTGACCAGGGCGATGGGGGCCTGCATGAACGCGTTGACCACCAGTGCATAGGCCACGAAGGACGCGCCCCCGCCGATCGCGACGATGCGCCCCATCCCGCCCAGCGCCCGCACGAGACCGGGGCGCACGACCGCCGCCCCCGCCATGTAGAGCACCGTGTTCGCCAGCGACGACCAGGCGTAGAAGCCCAGCCCCGTCCCGGCGATCCGCGCGCCCAGCCCGTCCACCAGCGAATACCCGGCGATGAAGCAGCCCGTGACGAGCGCCAGCAACGCCGCCTTGCCGTTGCGCATCCCGTCGCCCCGGCGTACGAGGCTCAGGCTCATGATCCCCGCAGCGATGACGCCGATGGCGAGCAGCTCCGCCTGCGAGAGCGCAACCCCGAGCAGCGCAACCGAGACCGCCGCGACGAGGAGCGGCGCGACGCCCCGGGCGATGGGGTAGACCTGCGTGAGGTCGCCGATGCGATAGGCGCTGCCGAGGAAGACTTGATACCCGATATGCAGCCCGACCCCCGCGACCATCCACGGCCAGCAGGCCCAGTCGAGCGCGGGCACGAAGGGAAGCACCAAGAGCGCCGCCACCCCCTGTCCCAGCACCACCGCCGCGATGCCGAGCACCTTGTCCGACCCGCCCTTGACCAGCGCGTTCCAGACGGCGTGCAGCACCGCCGCGCCGATGACCATGGCGAAGACGGCGCCGCTCATGACGCCGCTCCGGGGCCGCGCGTCACTCCATCACGGGAATCGAGAATTCCGCGCCTTCCTTCACGCCGGAGGGCCAGCGCGCCGTGACCGTCTTCGTCCGGGTCCAGAACCGGATGGAATCGGTGCCATGCTGGTTGAGATCCCCGAAGCTCGACGCCTTCCAGCCGCCGAAGCTGTGATAGGCGAGCGGCACCGGAATCGGCACGTTCACGCCGACCATGCCGATATTAATCCGCGCCGCGAAGTCGCGCGCCGCATCGCCGTCGCGGGTGTAGATCGACACGCCGTTGCCGTATTCGTGCCTCATCGGCAGGTCGAGCGCCTCCTCGTAGGTCTTCGCGCGCACGACCGAGAGGACGGGGCCGAAGATCTCCGTCCTGTAGATGTCCATGTCCGGCGTCACCTCGTCGAAGAGGCATCCGCCGACGAAGAAGCCGTCCTCGTAGCCCTGCCGCGAGAAGCCGCGTCCGTCGATCACAAGCTTCGCGCCCTCGCTCACGCCCGTGTCGATCAGGCCGAGGATCTTCTCCTTCGCCTGAGCCGTGACCACGGGGCCGAAATCGGCCTTCTCGTCGGTATAGGGACCGACGTTCAGTTCCTCGACCCGGGGTTTCAGCTTGTCGATCAACTTGTCGGCCGTCTCCTCGCCCACCGGCACGGCGACCGAGATCGCCATGCAGCGCTCGCCCGCCGAACCGTAGCCCGCGCCGATCAGCGCATCCGCCGCCTGGTCGAGGTCGGCGTCGGGCATGATGATCATGTGGTTCTTCGCCCCGCCGAAGCACTGCGCGCGCTTGCCGTGAGCGGTGGCGTTCGCGTAGACGCTCGCCGCGATGGGGGTCGAGCCGACGAAGCTGATCGCGCCGATATCGGGATGCGCGCAGATGGCATCCACCGCCTCCTTGTCGCCCTGCACGACCTGGAAGATGCCCTTCGGCAGGCCCGCCTCCTCGAACAGTTCCGCTATGCGCAGCGGGACCGAGGGATCGCGCTCGGAGGGCTTGAGGATGAAGGCATTGCCGCAGGCGATGGCGGGGGCGGCCATCCAGAGCGGGATCATGGCCGGGAAGTTGAACGGTGTGATGCCCGCGCCGATGCCGACCGGCTGGCGCATCGAATACATGTCGATCCCCGGTCCGGCCCCTTCGGTGAACTCGCCCTTCAGCAGGTGCGGCGCGGCGATGACGAACTCGACCACCTCCAGCCCGCGCTGGATGTCGCCCTCGGAATCGACCACCGTCTTGCCGTGCTCGCGCGACAGGGCCTCGGCCATCGACCGCTTGTCCCGCTCCAGGAGGGCGGCGAGGCGCATGAAGACGCGCGCGCGCTTCTGCGGGTTCTGCGCGGCCCAGGCCGGCTGCGCCGCCTTCGCGATGGCGACGGCCTCGTCCAGCTCCGCCGTGCTGGCCAGCGGCACCCGCTTCTCGGCCTCCCCGGTCGCCGGATTGTAGACGTCCGCGAAACGCCCGCTCGCCCCCTCGCGATGGTCGCCCCCGATGTAATGCGTCAGATCGAGCATGGTCGTCCCCCCGTAATGCGAAATCCCGTTCGCCGGAAACCTAGACGGATGCCGCCGGGGACGCTAGGAAAAGCCGCACCGGACAGGTGGCCGAGTGGTTTAAGGCTCTGGTCTTGAAAACCAGCGTGCGGGAAACCGCACCGTGGGTTCGAATCCCACCCTGTCCGCCACATTTCGACAGCATCCGTGGCAGCCTCATCAGGTTGAAGATGCCCCGTGCCCCCCGAAGCGCTCGATCATACGGTCACACTACTGGAGCGGGGCGAGGTCACCGTCATCGAGGCCATCGACCAGCTTCTCGCCGAGGAGTTCACGACCCGCAAGACCCGTCGGATCGACGTGGCGCCCAGGACATCGTGCCTCCTGCCGGTCAAGACCGTCGAAAGCTTCGACTTCTCGTTCCAACCATCAGTAGATCGCAGCCGGATCATGACCCTCGCCGAGCCGCGTTTCATCGAGCGGCGCGAGGTCGTCGTTCGGTTCTGTTGCATGGATCATCTTCGAGGCGGATTTTCTCTTACGTTTTCTGACTTCATGATTTCACGACGGCGACAGTTTTGGGGATTCCAAGCGCGGTGAACCTGTTGAGAACACCAGCGTGGATTTGCAATTCTGCGACCTGTCGGTCCAGATCGCGAGTCATGATACCGTTGCCAAGCAGCCTGACGCAGTGCATTTTGGTCTCCACGCGGGATCGCCGATGATAGCCGGTCAACCGCTTCCACAACGCGCGCCCGAAGCTCTTGCAAGCACGGGGTGCCCCGCACGGAGAGCTTCGTTCCCGGCGATAGCCCCTTTAGTGACAGGCTTTCACGGCTTGGCGTTTTTTACGGGGCGGTATGATCGCAGCGGTTCCGCATTTTGCCCGCTGCACGGCGCAATACTGTCATGGCGCTTGCGGGTGTCATACGCGCCATCTGCCGTCACGGTGGCGATGTCCTCGCCGGGCGGAATCTGCGACAGCAGTTCTGGAAGCATGGGGGGCCGCCGCAGGGGCGTCGCCGACCTCTGCGCCCGTGACCTCGACAGCCCGGGTTTCCAGTGTCTCTTCGTCGATTGCCCCGTGCAGCGGGCAAACGTAGCTCTCTCCATTGGCGGCGTCTGGAAGGGCCATGCTTGCGGGCATGCCATTCGCCGTCACCCCCCCCTTTGATCACAGTGCTGTCGATCAACAGGTGCAGTGGTTCCGCTGATTTCCGGTAGGAAATGCTGACTGCGAAGTCTTTCTGGCGGCGGCTCAGCGTGCTGAAATCGGGAACCGACCAATCTGGGCCTGCCAGCTTCAGCAGGCTCGCCACGAACCCTCTCGTCTGGCGCAGCACCATCCCGAAAACCACCCCGGATCAAGTCCGGGGCAGGTCTTCAGCGTCAGACACGTTTGGATCGCCGCATCGCTATAAGCCTGCTAACGACCGCGCTTGCCTGATGTGGCAGCTGCCCATGCCATTTGCGGATCAAATCAAATCGTCAGAGAACCGCGCCGCGGGAGTCCTGCCCATTCGCGCAACGAAGCCCAGCAAGACGATTATTGTTTAGAGGCTAATGATGAAATAGGTCTAGGGCGGAGAGACAGTCCGTATATACCTTGTTCTCTACCTTCCGCTCTAATCCGTAATTGCCTTTGATAATTATGGTTTTTCGGTGTTTCCGTCTTTTGCCATCCGCCATTATCCGCTACGATCCAACTTCTAAAGTAGGCAAAGAAGTAGGCATGATATGGCGCGGGCACTCCATAAGCTGTCAGATTTGAAGGTACGCTCGCTGGGCGCTGGGCGGCATAGCGATGGCGGCGGGCTATACTTGCGGGTTTCCTCATCCGGGGGGCGGTCGTGGTCCTTCATGTATAATCGGGATGGACAGCGGCGGGAGATGGGCCTTGGCCCATACCCCGCCCTTGGCCTTGCCGCTGCGCGCAAAATGGCGACGGCCCACCGCGAGACGGTCGCCGTCGGGGGCACGCCTTCCAACAAGGTGGCCGATGAAGAGACGGTGCCGACCTTCGCGGAAGTCGTGGAGATGTTCCTTGGCGCGATGGAGGATCAATGGAGCAATCCCAAACATCGCGCCCAATGGCGCATGACCCTTGGCCCCTCCTATTGTAAGCCGCTGCTCAAAATGCGGGTTTCGGAGATTGCGCTGGATGACGTGCTGCGCGTTCTGAAACCGCATTGGGCAAAAAAGCCTGAGACAGCATCGCGGCTGCGGGGGCGTATCGAGCGGGTGCTGTCCTTTGCCAAGGTGCGCGGTTGGCGACAAGGGGAAAACCCGGCGCAATGGCGAGGCAATCTCGATGCGATCCTGCCACCGCGCGCCAAGCTGACACGCGGGCACATGGAGGCGATGCCCTATGCGACTTTGCCGGATTTCGTGGCTCAGTTGCAGGAGACGAAAGCGGTATCGGCGCGGGCGTTGGAATTCGCGATACTGACGGGGGCGCGGTCGGGCGAAGTGCTGGGCGCAACATGGGCAGAGATTGATCTGGACGCCGCCCTGTGGGTCATACCTGCCCAACGCATGAAGGCGCGGCGGGAGCATCGTGTACCGCTCACAGAGGCGGCTATGGCGATCCTGCGGCCTCTCTACGAGACGCGGCTGTCTGATTACGCCTTTCCCGGCGCACGCGCTGGGCGTCCGATGTCTGATATGACCCTGACGCAACTCATGCGCCGGATGGGCGAGACAGCCACCGTCCACGGAATGCGCTCCGCCCTGCGCGATTGGGCGGGCGATGAAACCGCCTTCCCCCGCGAGGTGGCAGAGGGCGTGCTGGCGCATGTGGTCGGCAACGAGACGGAACGCGCCTATCGGCGTTCCGACGCGCTGGAGAAACGGTGGGCGCTGCTGGAAGCATGGGCGGGGTATCTGGAGGCGTCGAGCGGGGCGAATGTCGTGACGCTGGCACGCGCTCAGAATGGATGACTTCGACGCGAAGGCCATAGAAATCTCATCGGATGTAACGCTGGCTTATGAAGTGCCGTTGCTGGATGAAGCGTCATGCGCCGATTTAGCAACATACCTTCGCGATCTGTCGCCAGCAGGTGAAGGGCGGGCGTCATTCGAGGCGGAGTACAAGCACCCACGAAGCGACCATGTGGATGAAGCCCTGCGCCGTGTACACAACCAAATCCTGACTTTGTGCAAGATTGCGCACAAAGACGATCCGGTATCAAAAGCGGCACGGGACGCATTACTCGGCAGCGTCTATGATGATTTGGGAGAAAAAATCGCCACAGATGTTGAAGCCTTATTGAAAGAGGCGGCGCGTCTTGCCCCCCTGCTACCAGATGTGCTTTTGAGAACTGAAGTTGACGTTGTGCGCGAATATCAGCGGGACGGTTTGGGGTACCAAACCTATGTTGCTGGCTCTGAATTTCCCTATCTGTTCCACAGGCTGTACCTTGGCATCCCTTTTGACCTGAAGAAGAAAACTGATGTGAGGGAGAAAGACGATCTGACCTGCCCCCCGTGCGGCGCGACAATCAGGGTGAGAATCGCGCGACAATCAGGATGAGAGCGCGGATTTGGGGGCTTGGAGGGAGGGCGTAGCCCGACTGGAGAGGCCCCAAATCCGCGTTGCGCCTTCGAGAAGGGCCTGTTCGTGGTCTTGATCGGTCCGGTTAGATGGCGGTTTCCTTCCGGGGTGTCAATGCCGTTTCAAATTTCCCCAGAAGTGCCGAAGTAAAATTCCCCAGTTT
>JAHDDY010000063.1:0-1691 GCA_020629115.1 Paracoccaceae bacterium
ATCCGCGCCTCGGATACGCCAAGCGGTTCCACGCCTTCCTGAGCGCGACGCCGGATGCGCAGACCTTCCTCGCCACCATGAATGCGGCGAGCGACCGCAGCGGGGCGGCGATGCGGGCGACGCCGCTGGGGTGGTATCCCGATCTCGCGGAGGTGCTCGACAAGGCCGCGATGCAGGCGGCGATCACCCACGACACCCCGGACGGCATCCACGCGGCCCAGGCCAGCGCCGCGGCGGCGCATTACGCGCTGCACGACCTCGGGAGCCTCTCCGATCTGGGGGCGTTCCTGGCCGAGACGGTGCCGGGCGCGTGGGACGCGCCGTGGGACGAGCCGGTCGGGGAGAAGGGCTGGATGAGCGTGCGCGCCGCCGTGACCGCGCTCGGGGCGCATCGCGATATCGGCGCGATCCTGCGCGCCTCCATCGCCTTCACCGGCGATGTCGACACGGTGGCCACCATCGCCATGGCCGTCGCGTCGGCCCATCGCGACGTGACGGGGTCGCTGCCGGCCGCGCTGATCGAGGGATTGGAGAACGGTCCCTACGGGCGGGACCACCTGCGCGCGCTGGACGAGCGGATCGCGGCGCGCTTCCCCGGCCGCCGCGCGCGCGGTCTCAGTTGACGGCGCGCAGGTTGCTGATGGCGATGGCGATCTCGAAGAAGCTGTTGGCGCTCTCCCACTGCTTCGCGTCGCGCGCGCCCTCGGCCTTCTTCGCGAAATGCTCGCGCAGGGAGGCGATGCCGGCCCGGGCGGCGGCGTTGTCCGGATCGAGGGTCAGCGCCTCGCGATAGGCGTCGTAGGCATTGTCCCCGACCGGCGCGATGTAGCGTCCGGCGGCGAAATGCGCCGCGCCCTTCTCCAGCAGCGCCAGCGCCTTGCCGGTCGCCTGCTCGGAGTTCATCCCGTTGCGCGTCACGCGGCCGCGCATGTCGGCGACCGTGTCGGAGGCCGCCGCCAGCAGGCCGCCGATCTTCTCGCTCTTGGCTCCGGTCTGACCCGCGCCGAGCGCCCGGTCGACGAGATCGAGCGCCCCCTTCGCCACCCCGGTCATGCTGTCGGGGATCACGGGGGGCATCTGGGCATCGCGCAGGGGGGAGGCGTTCTCGATCTGCACGGTCACCCGCGACCCCCATCCGCCGGAGGAGGACCGGGGCGCGTTGCGGATATCGACGGCCACAGTGTCGCCCGCCGGGCGGGCGGAGGATTCCGGGTCGGACGCGGCGGCAAAGACGGGGGGCGGGGCGGCCTGTTCGGGCAGGGACGGGGCGGCGTCGGCGGTCCGGGCGGGGACGGAGAAGAGGCCGCCGACGGCGCTGACGACCGGCTGATGCAGGGCGTAGCCCAGCCCCAGCACCGCGACCACCGCCGCGGCGACGCCCGCCTTGCGCAGCACGGCCTTGCGTGCGCCCGGCACGCGCGTGCGGGGACCGCGGGCCGCCGGCTTCGGGGCCGCGCCGACGGATTTCGCGCGCTTGCGGCCGGCCCCCATGATCTTGGTGGGACCCTGGCGGGAACGAAGGCCGATGCGCGACAGGAAGGCCGCACCGCCCGCGAGGACGGCACCCCGCTTCTTCTTGCCCTTGTCCTTCGCGGACGACCCGTCCCCGTAGTCCTCGTCGTCATCGTCATCGTCGTCGTCATCATCGTCGTCGAACGCCTCCAGATCGTCGAACGCGTCGTCGAGATCGT
>JAHDDY010000063.1:1791-21854 GCA_020629115.1 Paracoccaceae bacterium
TCGTCATCATCGTCGTCGAACGCCTCCAGATCGTCGAACGCGTCGTCGAGATCGTCGTCCAGCGTCCGGTCGAAGGATGCGGGGTCGAAGACGCCGGGGGGCATCTCCTCGCGGGGGGCGTCGTCGGGTTCGAGGCGCGGTGCCGAATCGGGGGCGTCGTCATCCTCGACCCTGAGCGTGGAATCCATGGTCTCGTCCTCCTCCTGGGTCTCCGCGTAGATCGTCTCGGTCCGGGGGGCGGTAGCGGGAGCGGCGGGGGCGGCGGGGGGCGCGTCGCCGTCGATCTCGGCCTCCGAGAAGGGCGCGTCGGCGGCCCCTTCCCCCTCGCCCGAGAAGGCCCCGTCGACGGGCGAGAGCATCAGCGCCTCGCCCGCCTCGCGGATCATCGCGCCGTCGATGGAGCGGCCCGGGTTCTCGGCGGCGAAGAGCATGGCGTGGGAGCAGATCATGCCGATCAGGCGCGGACTGCCTCCGGTATAGCGCTCCATCTCCGCGATGCCGTCCTCGGTGATCGGCTCGTCGGTCATCCGGGCGATGGGGGCGAGGCGCTTGTGCAGGAACTGCTTCAGCTCGGCGCGGCTGAAGAAGCGCAGCGTATGGTCGATCACGATCTTCTCGCGCACCGCGTCGAACTCGGGATCGGCGATGATCTCGCGCATGTCCTCGCTCGCGATCAGCACGAACTGCAGGCCCACGACGCGCCCGTCCTCCAGCGTGTCGAAGCGCGAGAGCTTGGGCAGCATCCGCAGCACGTCCGGTTCGAGGTTGTGCGCCTCGTCGATGAAGACGACGCCGGTCTCGTCGCGCTTGGCCTGCACGTAGAGGAACTCCCGCAGGGCGACGGCCTTGTTGGCCGCGTCGACGATCTCGTCCTCGACCTGGAGCGTCGTATGCAGGAAGTTGACGAATTCGCGGAAGTTGAGACTCGGGTACTGGAGGAAGAGCGCGGGGGTGTTCTGCTCCAGCGATTCGGAGATGGCCCGCATGATCATGGTCTTGCCCGACCCGGTCGGCCCGGTGAGCAGCATCAGCCCGGCGCGCTCGCGCACGCCTTCGAGAATCCCGTCCACCGCGCTCCAGTGCGAGGGATTGAAGTAGAACGGGCTGTTCGTCTCGATATCGACGGCGTCGTCTCGGGACTCGGATGCGGACATGGGCAAGGCTCCGGCTCGGTGGGCGCGCGGGCCGCGACGGCGGCCCGGACCCCGGGAATCGACTCGGGCCGGGAGCGTGCCGTAGGGACACGGGTCGCCCTGAACCCGTCGGTAACCCTATGGGCCAAAGCTAAACGAAGGGTTTTTAACCTCTCCGTCCGGAGACGGTTCCGGCCCCGCGTCGGGCGGCGCGATCCGTCCTTTCGGAAAACTATTTCCGCGACAGGAGATCAGCCTTTCGCCTCGCGCCAGGACTTCTGCTTGCGGTATATGGTGGCGGGGGAGACGCCGAGGAAGACGGCGGCCTTGCGTACGTCGCCGCCGCACAGGGAGACCGCCTGTTCGATGGCCTCGCGCTCCACGTCGTCCAGTGGGCGAATCGCCGCCGCGAGGGCATTCAGGTCGCCCGGATCGGGCGCGGAGGTCGATGCCGGACCCCGCGCCCCGGCGGGGGCGGGAGCGGGGGCCTTGCGCGGGGGCTGCGCCCCGCTCGCCTGCCCGACCGGCGCGCGCAGCATCGCGGCGGTGACCTCCTCCCCCTCGCCGAACACGACCGCGTGGCGCACGATGTTCTGCAACTGGCGCACGTTGCCGGGCCAGCCGTAATCGAGCAGGGCCTGCCGCGCCGCGTCCGAGAACTTCTCCAGCGACTTGCCCTCCTCGGCGGCGTAGTCGCGCAGGAAACCCTCGGCGATGCGCACCACATCCGCGCCCCGGTCGCGCAGCGCGGGCATCGCGATGGGGATGACGTGCAGGCGGTAGTAGAGATCCTCGCGGAAGCGCCCGGCGGCGACCTCCTCCAGCGGGTCGCGGTTGGTCGCGCAGATGAAGCGCGTGTCCACCGTCACCGTGTCGGCCTTGCCGACCGGGTTGAACGTGCCCGTCTGGATGAAGCGCAGCAGCTTCGTCTGGAGATGGGGCGACATCTCGCAGATCTCGTCGAGGAAGAGCGTGCCCCCGTCGGCGAGCTGGGCGGCCCCCACCTTGTCGGCGGTCGCCCCGGTGAAGGCGCCCTTCACGTGGCCGAAGATCTCGCTCTCCATCAGGTCGCCGGGGATGGCCGCGCAGTTGATGGGCACCAGCTTGCGTTTGGCCCGGGCGCTGCTGTCGTGGATGGCGCTGGCGCAGACCTCCTTGCCCGTCCCGCTCTCGCCGGTGATGAAGACGGTGGCGTTGGACGAGGCGGCGCTGCGGATGAGGCGGTAGACGGCCTGCATCGGGACCGAATCGCCGATGAAGCCGGTGAAGTCGTGGGTCGCGGTCTCGTCGCGCGCCGCGGGCGCGGGGCCGCCGGACCCGGTCCCGGCCCCCGCCGCGGTTTCGGCGGGGCGGCGGGCGGCGGCCTTCAGGAAGCGGCTCTGGTCGAGATGGGCGCGGATCGAATGGAGGAGCCGCTCCTCGGTGAAGGGCTTCATCAGGAAGTCGACCGCCCCCGACCGCATCGCCTCGACCGCGACGCCGACCGAGCCTTGTGCCGTGATGACGATCACCGGCAGATCGATGCCGTCGCGGCGCATCCCGGCCATGACCTCCTCGCCCGGGATATCGGGCAGGCGCAAGTCGAGCAGCACCAGATCGTGCTCGCCCTTCTTCAGGGCCTCACGCGCGGCGGTACCCGTCTCGACATGGTCGACGACGAAATCCTCGCCGCGCAGGAACCCCTTGTAGGTCCGTGCGAGGGCGGGGGTGTCCTCGACGAGGAGAATACGGCCCGTATCCATCAGGGTTGGCGTCGTATCGTCGGTCATGAGATGCGTCCGCTCTACAGAAAGATTCTCAGAGTAAGTTTCATATTGATAATAACGTCAGCATTATGGGCATGATATAAACCCTTTTAATATTTCTTCGAAACGATAAGAGTTTTATGCCGTCATCCTGTCGGAACCGGTGGCCGCGATGGGGCGGCGAAGACGATCCGGGCGGTCAGGCCCTCGTTCGGGGCCGTCTCGATCTCAACCCGGCCCCCGTGCAGATCGACCAGCCGATGCACGATGGCCAGGCCCAGCCCCGCCCCCTTGGCCCGGACGGCGGCGCGGGGCTGGCCGAAGGGCTTGCGCGCGATCTCCAGTTCCGCCGCCGTCATGCCGGGGCCGTTGTCGGAGACGGTGAGGACCGGCCCGTCCGGGTCGATCTCGAAGAGGATGGCGGCGTCCGTGCGCCCGGCCACGGCCTTCACCGCGTTGGACAGGAGGTTGAGCAGCACCTGCTTGATCCGCCGCGCATCGGCCAGCATCGGCACCGGACCGTCCGGCAAGGTCGCGGCGATGCGCGTGCCCCGCGCCTCGGGCAGCTCGCGCGACAGCGACACGATGCCCGACACGATGGCGCGCAGGTCGCACGGCTCCTCGTAGATCGTCAGGTCGCCCGTCTCCGACCGCGACAGGTCGATGAGATCGTCCACCAGTTGCAGCAGCAGCACGCCGCTCTCGTGGATGTCGTCGGCGTAGCCGGGCACCTCGTCCGGCGTCAGCCGCTTGGCCCCGGTGCGCGACAGGATGGCGGCCCCGCCGATGATGACGTGCAGCGGCGTGCGCAGCTCGTGGCTGACATTGGCGAGGAAGGCGGTCTTGGTGCGGTCCGCCTCCTGCGCCGCGTCGCGGGCCTTCACCAGCGCGGCCTGGGCGAGGGAGAGGGAGTTGTGCTTCTGCACCAGCTCCCGGTGGATCGCGCTCTCCTCGCTCACGTCGCGGCACAGCACCCACAGGTCCCCGGTCGCCGGATCGCGCCGGACACGCAGGGCCATCGGCTCGTCGTTGTCGCGACCCGTCTGGATGAAGGGCATGGCCAGGTCCACATCCGGCGCGGCCAGCGCGTCCTCCAGCCCGTAGAGCACCGGCATCGTCTCGCGGATGTCCTCGCCCATAAAGGGCGGTCCCTGCGTCCCCTGCGCCTCGCGCACGCGCAGGTCGTCGTCGAGGCGGAAGGCCATGACGCCGAACGTATCGAGCAGCAGGGAAGGATCGAGACCCATGGCGTCACAGCCCCAATGACAGGATGGAACGTGCCAGCGCGCGGAAGGCGGGCGTCACCCCGTCCCCCGTCAGGGCGCTGGTCCCGAAGGCGGGGCAGTCGTAGCGCCGCGTCATGCGATTTACGGTCTCGGGATGGGCCTCCGTGCCCAGATCGCTCTTGTTGAGTGCCAGGCACAGGGGGCGGCCGGGCAGCACGTCCTCGAACATGTCCGCCGCCTCCCACATGGCGCTGAACGGGTCGGCCCGCGTCGCGTCCCCGACGATCAGCGCGCCCGAGGCGCCGACGATGTAGCGCCGGGTCTGCTCGCTCGGCAGCGGCGCGCCCTCGATGTCCCAGACCACGAGGTTCACCGGCAGTGCCGTGGCGGCGAGGGCGTCGGTATGCTTGTAGAGATGGACGCCGATGGTGGCGCGGTACACCTCCGAGAACTCGTCCAGCACGTAGCGGCGGATCAGCGAGGTCTTGCCGACGCCGAAATCGCCTAGCACCACGATCTTGTAGGTCTTCGCGCTCATGGATCGAGCCTCCTGCCGGCCTCGGGCATCGCCAGCACCACCTCGACGGGCAGGGCGAGGGCGTCGAGCCGCGCGGCGATGGACGCCCGCGCCCCGGCATCGGGCACCAGCCCCGTCAGCGTGACCGTCCCGTCCTCCAGCGTGGCCGAGACCGGATAGCCGGTCATCGCCGGATCGTCCCGGACGGCGGCGAGGGCCGCCTCGCGCCACCGCTCGCGGTTGGCCTCCTCCAGCGCGCCGTGCACCCAGAAAAGCCCCAGCACCCCGATCAGGACCAGCACGGCCTTGCCGACCAGCGCCCCCGCGCCGGAGCCGCCGCCCCGCGCCTCGTCCTCCTCGTCGGCCTCGATGGCCAGGAGACGGGCGGGCACCGCATCGCTCCCCTCCTCCCTCAGCCGCCGGATCACCCGGTCGAGCAGGCGGTCGATCTTCTCCTCGACCTTCGGGGGGGCGGTGCCGGTGCAGCGCAGGGCGAGGATCTTGGTCGGGCTGGCGCGCAGGTAGATGGTGCCCGCCGACAGGGTGAGCTGGCGCAGCTCGTCAATGCCGTCGCCGCCGAAGGCGTCGCGGGCGAAGGAATCGAGGGCCGCGATCATGCCCGCCATCAGGTCGTCGTCGAGGGCGGAGGCTTCCTCCCCCTCCTCGCCGCCGGGGCGGTCCTGCGCCAGGATCAGGCCCGAGCCGCGCTCGATCAGGAACGCCTCGATCACCCGGAAGCTCCCCTCCCCCTTCAGCAGCCAGCCGCTCGCCGAGGTGCCGGTCAGGGCCGCGCGCAGGGAGGCGAGCCACAGGTCGAGGGGCACCGCCTCGTCGATCTGGCGCTGGAGACCCGCGATGGCCTTGGCGACGGCGGCGCGGATCAGCTCGCCGATGCGCGGGGACAGGGCCTCGATGATCTCGGGATGGGCGCTGCCGATCTCCTTGCGCACCGTCGAGAGGATGTTGGGCGCGATGGCCCGTATCAGGGCGTCGCGGTCCCGGTGTCCCGCCTCGCGCAGGGCGTCGGCCAGGATGGCGGCCACGGTCTCGCGGAGCGCCTCCTCCTCCCAGCGCGCCTCGACCCGGTCGAGCCGCCCGTCCAGCCCACCCAGGCTCGCACGCGTGCGCACCGCCTCCTCGATGCGCGCTTCGAGCAGCATGTCGCGGAACGTATCCTTGGTCGGGTCGCTCACGGGCCGTCGTCTCCCTCTTCCCCGGATGCCGTATCAGGTGTCGAACGGCCTCCAAGCAACATTCATGCCCGTTCGGGCGCGGCGACGGGGGAGGCCTCCCGGTTTCGTCGCCGCGCGGCCCTTTTCCCCCTTGGCGCGGCATGACGGACGTGTTCGAGAGGCTGGCTATGGCGGCGGGCGAGACGCGCCCCCCGGTTCTTCGAGGGGCGGCGGCCCTATTCGGCGAAGGCCGCGCCGAGGCCGCCCTCGGTCCAGGCCGTCAGGGCGCGCTCGGCGGCATCGCTCACCACCTCGCCCCAGAGCGGTTCGTCCGCGAAGCGCCCGGCGAGGCGGTCCTGCAGGTGGCGCGAGGCCCGGTCGCCCGCCGCCGCCGCGAGGGAGGCGTGGAACAGCGCCGAGGCGTAGTCCCGCCGCGCCCCCTGCCCGTCGAAGGCCTGCCGTGCCCGGCGGCGCAGGGCGGCGACGTCGGCGGGCGGGTCCGTCTCCCGCGCATCCCCGGCACCTTGCAACGCCAGGATCTCGGCCAACGCCATCCCTCCCTCGATCCGGTCGAGCAGCAGGCGCGCGCCATCCGCCCCCGCCGCGCCGCCGTCGAGGGCGAGGGCATAGGCGCGGGCCGGGTCGGAGCCGGCCAGCAGGCGCGCCGCCGACAGCGCCGCCTCCGCGTCGTCCTCCCCGGCCAGTTCCGCGTAGATCTCCGCCGCCCGCGCCTCGGACCGGGGCAGGCCGCGCCCCTCCTCCAGCGCCGCCGCCAAGGCGCGCCGCCGGTCCGCCGCCGCGCCCTCGACCGCCTCCTCCAGCGACCCGAACGCGAAGATCGTCTCCGCCGCCTCGGGGCGGGAGACCATGACGGGGTGCAGCAGCGGGACCGTATCCTCCGGCCCGGACGTGTCGGCCAGATCCCCGAAGGCGACCGGCGCGGGCGCGGTCATGCGCAGGCCCAGCGTGCCGCCCTCCTCCGCGAAGCGCGCGACCTCGCGCTCCGCGCTCTTGATGAAGGCCTCTCCCTCCGGCGTCTCGGCGACGTCGCCCAGGGCGTCACGCAGGAAGCCCGCCGCCTGCTCGCCCGCCTCCTCCTCGCCGAGGCCCATCATCGGCATCAGGCTGCGCAGGTGGTCGATATCGGCGAGCGTGATCTCCAGGCTGTCGAGCGTGCCGCCCAGCCCGTCCTCGGCGTAAAGTTCCATCCCGTCGTCGTCCAGGACCGGCTCGCGCGTGGCGTGCAGCCCGCTCGCCGCCATCGCGATGTCGAGCGTGCCGGTGCGCGGGGTCTCCAGATGGCCGGTCATCGTCAGGACCGACGCCCCGATCCCGTAATCCAGATCGAGGCTCAGCCGGTCCGCCGTCAGCACGCCCGGCCCCAGCATCGCCACGGCCACCATGCCCGGCCCCGCCGCGCAGCCGCCCGACGCCTCGATATCGTCCGCCTCGATCCCCACCCCCGCGCGATCCTCGCCGAGGGTGGGCGTCAGGGTCACCGCGTCGATGCGGATGGTGCAGCCCTTCATCCCGGCGGAGTCGGGCGGCACCACGGTCACGCCGCGCAGGGAGACGCCCCGGCTGCGCTCGTCGTAGAGGATGCCGTCGTAGCGCAGGTCCACCGCCCCGCGCATGCCGAGCACCACGGCCTGCACCGTCCCCCGGGCGATGCGCTCGGGCGGCATGCCCGCCATCTGGAACATGAAGAGCGGCGCGACGCTGCTCATCAGCGTGGCGAAGATCGAGACGCCGAGCATGGGCATTCCTTCCGTACGGGATACGAGACAGACGGCGATCATGGCACGCTGCGCCACGCGCGGCAAAGGGCTTCCTCGCCGGATGCCGCTCAGTCGCGGGCCACCTCCGCGAGGAAGCCGTCGAAAAACCCTTCGAGCACGGCATGACGCTCCGCCGCCATCGCCCGCCCGGTCCGCGTGCCGAACGAGTCCGCGAGGGTCAGGAGCTTGGTGCGGAAATGGTCGAGGGCGAAGCGGGTGTCGTCGAGGTCGCGGCGCGCCGCTGCGGGGTCGTTGGGATCGTGGAGCGCCCGGCCCATAGCGCCCGCGACGGCGAAACAGCGGGCGATGCCGACATGGCCCATGGCGTCGAGGCGGTCGGCATCGCGCAGGATGCACGCCTCCACGGTCTGCGGCGCGATTCCGGCGGAGAAGCTGTGCGCCTCGATGGCATGGGCCGCCATCGCCACCCGCGCCTCCGGCCAGCCCCGCGCGCGCAGCGCCCCGGCGGCCTTGCGGGCGGCGAGGCGCGAGGCCGATGCCCGCTCCGGCGCATCCTTCGGCACGGCGACGCAATCGTGCAGCAGCGTCGCCGCCGTCAGGATCTCCGCATCGGCATCCTCGTCTGCGGCGATGATCCGCACGGTTCGCCAGACCCGCAGGATGTGGGACAGGTCATGCGCCGCGTCCCCGGCCTCCACCAGCGGCAGCAGGGCCGCCGCGAGCGTCTCGTGGGGCACGAAGCGCGCGGCGATATCCCTCACCCGTCCGAGAGCGCGGCCACCCCCGGCAGGGTGCGCCCCTCCATCCATTCGAGGAACGCGCCCCCCGCCGTCGAGACGTAGGAGAAGCGCTCCGCCACCCCGGCGGCATTGAGCGCGGCGACGGTATCCCCGCCCCCAGCGACCGACAGCAGCGCGCCCGAATCGGTCAGGTCGGCGACCCTGCGCGCGGCGGCGACGGTGGCGCGGTCGAACGGTTCGATCTCGAACGCGCCCAGCGGCCCGTTCCACACGACCGTCTTCGCCTCCCCGAACGCGTCCGCGAGGGCGGCGACCGTCTCCTCGCCCGCGTCGAGGATCATCATGTCGTCGGGGCAGGCATCGACGGGGACCGTACGATGGGGGGAGTTGGCGGCGAAGCCCTCGGCCACCACCACGTCGACGGGCAGGAGCAGCGAACAGCCCGCCGCCTCCGCCCGCTCCATGATATCGCGCGCCGTGTCCAGCATGTCGTGCTCGCACAGGGACGTGCCGACCGGGTGCCCCTGCGCCGCCAGGAAGGTGTTGGCCATGCCGCCGCCGATGACGATGGTGTCGACCTTCTCCAGCAGGTTGCCGATCAGGTCGAGCTTCGTCGACACCTTCGCCCCGCCGATCACCGCGAAGACGGGCCGCTCCGGCTCCGACAGCGCCTTTTCCAGCGCCACCAGCTCGGCGGCCATGCCCAGGCCTGCCACCGAGGGCAGCAGGCGCGCGATGCCTTCGGTCGAGGCATGGGCGCGGTGGGCGGCGGAGAAGGCGTCGTTGACGTACACATCGCCCAGGGCGGCCAGCGCGGCGGCGAAATCGGGATCGTTCACCTCCTCGCCCGCATGGAAGCGCGTGTTCTCCAGCAGCACGATCTCGCCGTTCCGCTGCGCCGCGACCGCCTGCGCCGCCGCCTCGCCGATGCAGTCCGGGGCAAAGCGCACGGTCCGGCCCGACAGCGTCTCCAGCGCGCCGGTGACGACCGACAGCGACATGCCCGGCACCCGCTGTCCCTTGGGCCGCCCGAAATGGGCGAGCAGGACGGGCCTGCCGCCCTTTTCCACGATGGCGTCAAGGGTGGGCAGGATGCGGCGGATGCGCGTGTCATCGGTGACCCGCCCGTCCTCGACCGGCACGTTGATGTCGACGCGGGTCAGGACCGTTTTGCCGTCCAGATCGAGGTCGTCGAGGGTGCGATGGGTCACTGCACGATTTCCAGATCGGCGACGGGGGCCTCGAACTCGCGGAGGATCGCCTCGGCCTCGGCGCGGGCGGTCTCGTCCGATTGTTCGAGGCATTCGAGATAGACGTTCATCGCCGCGATATACGCGTCGATCCGCGCGACCATCGCGTTGCGCTCTTCGAGCGTCAGGGAATTCTTGTCCGCCACGGGGGGCGCGACGGGCTTGACGCAGTTCGCCGCGAGGGCGGGGGTGGCGAGCGCCAGCGTGGCGCAGGCCGCCCCGATCAGGGTCTTTCGCATCGGTATCCTCAGAGCAGTTTGCCCATCGCGACCGCCGTGTCGTTCATGCGGTTCGAGAAGCCCCATTCGTTGTCGTACCACGACAGGACGCGACAGAGTTTGCCGTCCATAACCTTGGTTTGTGGCGACGCGAAGGAGGAGGAGTGCGGGTCGTGGTTGAAGTCGATCGAGACCAGCGGTTCGTCGGCGACCTGGAGCACGCCCTTCAGACGCCCGTTCGCGGCCTCCAGCATGGCGTCGTTGATCGCCTCGACGCTCGCGGATTTCTCGGCGACGATCTTGAGGTCCACCACCGAGACATTCGCCGTCGGCACACGGATCGCGGTGCCGTCCAGCTTGCCGTCGAGATCGGGCAGCACGAGGCCCACCGCCTTGGCCGCGCCCGTCGAGGTCGGGATCATCGACATGGCCGCCGCGCGGGCGCGGTAGAGATCCTTGTGCATCGTGTCGAGAGTCGGCTGGTCGCCGGTGTAGGCGTGGATCGTGGTCATGAAGCCCATCTCGATGCCGACCGTGTCGCGCAGCACCTGTGCGATGGGGGCGAGGCAGTTCGTCGTGCACGAGGCGTTCGAGACGATGCGGTCGTCGGCGGTCAGCGTGTCGTGGTTCACGCCGTAGACGATGGTCTTGTCCGCGCCCTTGGACGGGGCCGAGACCAGCACGCGCTGCGCGCCGGCGGTCAGGTGCATCCTCGCCTTGTCCGCATCGGTGAAGATGCCGGTGCAGTCCATGGCGATCTGGATGCCATGCTCCTTCCAGGGCAGCTCCTCCGGGTTGCGGATGGCCGTCACCTTGATCGGGCCGCGCCCGAGGTCGATGGTATCGCCGTCGACCGCCACCGTACCCGGAAAGCGCCCGTGGACCGAATCGTAGCGCAGGAGATGCGCATTGGTCTCGACGGGGCCGAGATCGTTGATGGCCACGACCTCCACATCCGTGCGCCCCGATTCGTAGATCGCGCGGAGCACGTTCCTCCCGATCCGACCAAACCCATTGATTGCGACGCGAACGGCCATTCTCGATCCTCCGAAAACCAGGACAGGCGCAACCGCCGCGCCCGAATGCGGCGTCAGGTAGCATGAACGCGACGGGGAGCAAAGGTTTCGCGACTCCCCCGGAGCGGACCGGTCCGAAAGCCCCCGGAAAGGGCCGTCGTCATCTGCCCCGGATCAGGGCGAGAACGCGCAGTGCCAGGACAGGCCGCCGGGCGCGTAGGTCGCCTCGACCTTGCCCGACAGGGATATCTCCAGCATCCGCCCCGTCAGCAGCGAGCCGAACCCCTCGCGCGACGGCGGCGTCACCTCGGACAGGCCGCTCTCCCGCCAGGTCAGCGACAGGTTGCCCGATCCGTCCTCCATCCGGCGCCAGTGGATGAGGATGCGGCCCGTCGGGACGGAGAGCGCGCCGTACTTGACGGCATTGGTCGACAGCTCGAACATCGCCATGCCCAGCGCCTCGGCCTTGTCGGGGGCGATGCTGACGGCGGGGCCGTCAAGGACCACCCGGGCCATCGCCTCCGGCCCGAGATGGGCGAGCTGCTGCGTGATCAGCCTGTCCAGCGCCACCTCGCCCCAGTTGCGCTCCACGAGGAGGGTGAGGTTGTTGGCGAGGCTGGTGAGGCGCTCGCTGAAGACGTTGATGAACCTGTCCGGCCCGGTGTGGCGGAAGGTCATGGAGGCCATGCCGCCGACGACGGACAGGAGGTTCTTCGAGCGGTGCAGCACCTCGCGGTTGAGCGTCTCGATGATCCGCTCCGACCGCTTGCGTTCGGTGATGTCGCGCAGGATGCCGACCGAGCCGATGAACTCGCCGCGCTCGTTCCGGATGCGCGAGATGCCGGCCTCGACGGGGATCTCCGTGCCGTCCTTGCGGCGGCGCACGGTCTCGACCGTCACCGCCTCGCCCGCCGCCACCCGCCGCAGCAGCGCGTCCAGCTCGCCCCGGCGGTCCTCCGGCACGATGAGGGTCGGCAGCGTCTTTCCGATGGCCTCCCGGCGGGTATGGCCCAGCAGCCGCTCGGCCGCCGCGTTCCAGGACAGGATCGTCAGGCGCGCGTCGACGTTCACGATGGCGTCCGACGAGGCGGCGACGATGGCCTCGTAGGCCTCGGCCTTGCGCCGGCGCAGGAGCAGCTCGCGCTCGTAGGCATGCCGCTCGGTGCCCTCGAAGCAGACGGCGTGGATGGCCCGGACCGCGCCGTCCCCGTCCGTCTCGACGTCGGCGCTGAGATAGATGCGGTGGCGCGCGCCGGAGGCGGCGGCGAGTTCGAGCGAGATCTCGCTCACCCGCCCCTCGATCATCAGCATCGGGCGCAGATGCGTCTCGAAGTAGATGCGCCCCGCCGGGGCGAGCATGGCATAGAAGGGACGCCCCAGATAGTCGGCGGCGTCCTCCGCCTCCAGCCAGGCGAGCATCCGCCCGTTCAGGTAGGTCACCCGCCCCGCCGGGTCGCAGGTCACCATGCCCGCCGGGACGCGGTCGGGATCGGGCGGCATGGCGGCGGCGCTCACGGGACCGGGCTATCGCGCGCCGAGAAAGGCGCGCATGGCCGATGCCGTCTCGGCCGGATAGCTGATATGCGGGCAATGGCCCATCGCATCCAGGACGACGAGGGTCGCGTCCGGCATGTTCCGCTCCAGCCAGAGGCCCACGCCCGGCGGCACGATCACGTCGTCCTTGCACTGGATCACCAGCGTCTCCTGCGCGACCTTGCGCACATCCTCCCTGTGGTCGGCGAGGAAGGTGACGTGGGCGAAATGCCGGGCGATATCCGGGTCGGCCTGGCAGAAGCTGTTCGACAGCCGCTCGCCCATCTCGGGCATGTGGGGGGTTCCCATCATCACCGGGGCCATCTCGCTCGACCAGCCGAGGTAGTTCGCGTCGAGCGTCTCCAGCAGGGCGTGGATGTCGGATCGCTCGAACCCGCCGACATAGTCCCCGTCGTTGATGAAGCTCGGCGACGGGCAGACCATGACGAGGCGGTCCACGAGGTCGGGCCGCATGGTCGCCACGAGGGCGACGGTCATCGCGCTGACGGAATGGCCGACGAGGACCGCCTTCTCCAGCCCGGCGGCGTCGAGGACGTCGATCAGGTCGCGGGCATGGCCTTCGAGCGTGGCGTACCGCTCGCGGTCGTAGAAGGCGAGCGTGGACCCGCCGCAGCCCATGAGATCGTAGAGCAGGACGCGGTGGTCGTCGGTCAGCAAGGGCAGGAGCCGCTGCCACATGGTCTTGTCGCAGCCGTAGCCGTGGGCGAGGACGAGGGGAACCTCGCCCTGACCGACGAGCTCGACCGCGTGTCTCTCCATCGGGTTCACGGGACGACGTCCTTTCTCGTATGGGCCTGGCCGTCCGCCTCGATGCGGCTCGATGCGCCTACCGCTTCGTCTTACGGCCTCGGCCCCGGCGACTCAACCGTGGCGACAGTGCCCGCCGCCCCCCTGTTGCCCCCGATCCACGCCTTCCGTGCGAATGTGCCACGGTCGATTGCCAAACCGTGGCGATAATGTGTTACGTCTCCTTATGGGAAGTGATTCGCGTCGGAAGGAGTCGTCGATGCATGCCAATGAGTTGGAGGCGGCGGTTGAACGATTCAACACCGCGCTGTCGGGCCTGCAGGTCGCGGCCGAGCGGTTGAAGGCGACCAAGCCGCTCGACGAGCAGGAGCGGGCGATGGCGGTGACGCGCATCGACCAGGCGATCACGGCCCTGCGCCGGGTGCTGGGCGAGGAGGGGTCGAATGCCGCAAGTCACAGTTGAGGTCAACGGCCGCGCCTATCGCCTGAGTTGCGGCGAGGGTGAGCAGGAGCACGTGCAGTCGCTGTCGAAGCGCATCGACCGCCACTCCAATTCCATCGAGCTGAACAAGTCCCCCGCCAACGAGGGGCGCAACATGCTGCTGACCGCGCTCATGGTCGCGGACGAGCTGCACGAGAAGGAACAGCGCGTCGCGGCGCTCGAAGCCGAGGTCGCCGAGCTGAAGGCCGGCGGGGCGGGCGGCGCGCCGGACGAGCGCATCGCCGAGATGGAGCTGGCCGTCGCCCAGATGCTCGACCGCGCGGCGGCCCAGATCGAGACGGTCACGAACGAGATCGAGACCGTCACCTGAACGATGCCGCCCCCGTCCCGACGCCTCATGCTCCGAGGCCGCGGGGCCGGGGATGCGGACGTCGTCCATGCCCCGTAGCGCCCTCCGAAAGCTGGACGCGGCTCCTGCGCTGCTGGGCCTCGAAAAGGCCGCGCGTCTCCTGCGGTTTCCCCCCGGGAAACGCCGGAAAAGCGGTCCACCGCATGGCCTCTCCCCCCTTTTCGTCCCGCCCCGCCCCCGCCTCGGGGCCGCGACCCCATCGCCTGCCTAAGCCGTTGACAGTACACCATACCCGTACGGTATGGTCGCCCGACGCAGACGCAACGAAGCGGGCAGGAACCGTATGATGCCGGAGCGACGCTCGCACCGATCCCTTGCAAGGGCAACGATGCTCCTCGCCCTAGCGGCGACCCTTGGCGCGTGTTCGGCGCTGCCCTCCTCGGTGCGCAACGCGCCGGGGCTGAACCTCCTCCTCGGCGACGACGACAAGCTCGCCCTCGGCGCGGACCCGACCCAGGAGGCCGGCCTCGACTACGATATCGAGCTGCGCGGCCTCGGCGTGGGCGAGACGATGGACGAGACGGCGGAGAACCAGCGCATCGCCGCCATCCTGGAGAACGCGACGCGGCTCTACCGCCTCCAAGAAAAGCCCCCGCCCAGCGTCGCCCTGCTGAAGCGCCGCGCCGCGGCGGACGTGGACATCGTCGAGCGCGCCCTGAAATCCGAGGGCTACTACGAGGGCGAGGCGACCATCACCGTCCTCGACACCGCGCTGGACGGCGAGGGGAACGTGCCCGAGAGCGACCCGGACATCGCCACCGCCGGGGAGGAAATCGTCGGCACCCCCACCGTGCGCATCGCTGTGCGCAAGGGGCCGCGCTACGCGCTGGCCCGCCAGCTCGCCACCTTCGCGACGCCCATCAACGCCGAGCTGGAGCAGATCGTCCAGAACGCCATCAGCGTCAACGTGGGCGGCCCGGCCCAGGGCCGCGCGGTGATCGACGGGGAGGTGGAGGCCGCGAGCATCCTCGGGCGCAACGGCTATCCCTACATCGACCGGGGCAAGCGGCGGGCCGAGGCGAATTTCGACTTCGACACGCTGGACGTGCGCACCCCCTTCGCCCCCGGCCCCTACACCACCTATGGCCCCGTGACCATCGAGGGGCTGGAGACGGTCGAGCGGCCCTACGTCGAATCCTTCATCACGCTGGAGCGCGGGCGGCCCGTCTCCCGCCCCGAGATCGCGGAGATGCAGCGCGCGATATCGGCCACCCGTCTTTTCGACGCCGTCTCCGTCGTCCTGCCGGACGAGCCGCCCGAGGGGTGGGAGGCGACGGGGCGATTCGAGGCCCCCGTGCGCATCGTGGTCGAGGAATCCAAACACCGCAAGGCCACCGCCTCGCTCAACTTCTCGACCGTGGACGGCCCCGGCACCGTCGTCACGTGGGAGCACCGCAACCTCTTTGGCCAGAACGAGACGCTCCAGGCGGTGGTCGACGTGTCGCTGGAGGAGCAGCGCGTCAGGCTCGACTATCGCAAGCCCCGCTGGACGCGGACCCGGCGCGACCTCATCGCCGCGCTGGAACTGTTCCGCGAGGAGCGCGACGCATTCGAGATCGTCGGCGCGGAAGGCTCCGTCGGCTTCGAGGAGCGGCTGCGCGACTGGCTGACGGCGACCGTGGGCCTCGGGTTCGAGGTGGCGCAGGTGACCGACGCGGACGGGGAGACGAACGAGAGCTACCTCATCGGCATCCCGACCTCGCTGGTCTACGACCGGACCGACGACCTGCTGAACCCCACCGAGGGCCTGCGCATCACGGCCGAGGCCGCGCCCTGGGGCGGCTATTTCGACGAGGCGGCGATCGGGTTCCTTGAGACGGATCTCGAAGCCTCGACCTACATCTCCCTCGACCGGGACGCGCGTTTCATCTTCGCCCTGCGCGGGCGGGTGGCGCAGATCTTCTCGGACGACGCCGAGACCATTCCCGCCAACCGCCGCGTCTATTCGGGCGGCGGGGGATCGGTGCGCGCCTACGGCACCCAGTACGTGAACGACCTCGATTCGGGGGGCGACCCGGTCGGCGCGCTCGGCGTGGTCGAGGGCAGCGCGGAACTGCGCGTGCGCTTCGGCAATTTCGGCATCGTGCCCTTCGTGGACGCGGGCATCGTGTCGAACGAGTTCCTCGACGATTACGGCACCCTGCGCTGGGGGCCGGGCCTCGGCGTGCGGTATTTCAGCCCCGTGGGGCCGATCCGCCTCGACGTGGCCGTGCCCGTCGACCCGCGCGACGAGGACGGCGCCTTCCAGTTCTATCTCAGCATCGGGCAGGCGTTCTGACGCCATGACCCGCTCCCCCACCCGCCCGACCGGACGAGGCTCCCGATGATCCGCACCAGCATCAGCCGCGCCCGCCGGGCGCTGACCGGCCTTGCCCTCGGCACCGGACTCGCCCTGACCCCGGCCCCGGCGCACGCCTTCTGGGATACGCAGAAGGCGTGGAACGACGTGCTGCAATTCGCGGTGCGGCAGGTGAACGCCCCGGGCGAGTTCGAGATCATCCTCGGCGAGGTGACCAAGCCCGAGGAAGGCTTCGCCCTCATCTCCACGCTCCAGATCAAGGACAGCGACGGGGTGTGGTTCGACGCGGACAACCTGCTGGTCGACTGGAGCGCCTCGGCCCTCCTGCGCGGGCGCTTCACCTTCGAGACGCTGAGCGCCGAGCAGATCACGGTCCTGCGCGCGCCCATCGGCCGGGGCGCGCCGCCCGCCGAGGACGCGCCCGACATCGCCTTCGCCTGGCCCCGCGCGCCCGTGCCCATCGCCATCGACACCCTGCGCATCGACCGCCTGCGCCTCGAAGGGGGCCTGCTGCCGCAGGACCTCGAAGCCAGCGTGGAGGGGGGATTCTCCGATATCGGGGACGTGCAGGAGGCCGAGCTGGCCATCCAGCGCACCGACCGCCCCGGCGACCGCATCGCGCTGTCCTCGCGCATCGACTTCGACGATCTCGACATCGCCTTCACGCTGGAGGCAACCGAGGAGCCGGGCGGCCTGGTCGCGCAGGTGGCGAACCTGCCCCCCGATCAGGCGCTGGAGATGCGGCTGGATGCCGAGGGCACGCCCGAGGCCCTGCCCTTCGAGTTGTTCGCCGATATCGGCCAGATCGGCATCGCGACCGGCCGGGGCGAGGCGCGCTGGGCCGAGCGCATCGCCGCGCGCTTCGAGGGCACGGTCGAACCGGGCGAGGAGACGAGCGCGGACTGGCGGCGCGCGCTGGGCGAGGCCGCGCGCATTACCGTGGATTTCGAGGAGACGGCGAACGGCACCTACGCGCTGGAGACGCTGGGCATCGACAGCGAGGCCTTCGAGCTGAGCGGCAAGGGCGTCGTCGACGTGGGCCGCAACGCCATCGACATGGCCCTCGACTGGGACGTGAAGGACGTGGCCGCCTTCAACCAGGTCATCGCCCCCGCCAAGGTCACGGACCTGACGGGCACGGCGCGGGCCACCGGCGCGCTGACCGCGCCCAAGCTCGACGTGAACGCCCGGGTCGCGGGGCTGGAGGCGGGCTTCGGCACGGCGGACGCCATCCTCCTGCGCATCGATTCGCAGCCCGTGGACGGCGAGATCGGCGCGGTGGGCAAGCAGCAGGGCTTCGATTTCGAGGCCCGCGCCGAGGGGCTGGCGCTGGCCGATGCCGGCATCCAGAGCGCTCTCGGCCCGACGCCCAGCCTGACCGGCAGCGGCAGGTTCGACGGCATCGCGCAACTGGTCACGCTGGAGACGCTGGCCATCGACGCGCGGTCGGTCCGGCTCGACGGGTCGGCGGCCTACAACATCGCCATCGGCGCGGCGGACGCGGCGCTGTCGGGCGAGGCGCGCGAACTGGGGCCATTCTTCCGGGCGGCGGGCCTGCCCATCGACGGGCGCGCGGCGCTGTCCTTCGAGCTGGACGGCCTGCAGGGCGGCACGCTCGACCGCCTCGTGCTCGAGGCGCGGATGACGGATCTGTCCTCCGACGACCCCGACATCGCCGCCGCCCTCGGCGAGGAGGCGGTGCTGGAGGTCCTGCTGACCGAGAGCGGGGCCGAGACGATCCGCGTCGAGCGCGGCATCCTCGACAGCGAGGTCCTGCGCGTCGAGGCGTCGGGGACGGTCTCCGTGCCGAACGACGCGGTCGATCTGGCCGTCGAATTCGACCTGCGCGACGCCGCGGCGGTCTCGGCGCTGGTCGAGCCGGGGCGCATCGCCTCGGCGCGGGGGGATGCCGTGCTGACCGGCACCCTGTCCGAGCCGGAGGTCCGCCTGTTCGCGAACGCGACGGGGCTGGGCTTCGAGGCCTATGCCGCCGAGACCGCGCGGATCGAGGGCGACGTGCAGTACCGCCTCGACCGCCGCGCGCCCTTCGACGCGACCGTGGCGCTGACCGGCGTGACCACCGGCGACCCGGCGCTCGACCGGGTGCTGGGCGATGCGCCCGAGGTGGCGGCGCGGGGCCTCTACGACACGGCGACGGGCCTCCTGAGCCTGGAGACGGCGCAGGTCGATCTGGCGGATGCGGATGTGGGGCTGGCGGGGGATATCCACCTCCGGCGGCAGACGCTCGATATCACCTACGACCTCGATGCGGGCGACCTCAGCGGGTTCGAGGGGCTGGCCGGCGTGCCGCTGGCGGGGTCGGTCGACCTGTCCGGCTCGGCGGAAGGGGCCTTCACCCTGCCCTTCGTGACCGCGAAGGGGTCGGTGCGGAACCTGCGCTACGACACCTATGCCGTCGAGGCCGCGGATATCGACATCGAGATGGATTCGGCCGCCGACGGCCCCGCCCCCTTCCGCCTCGACGTGACCGCCACGAATCCGCGCACGGGCGACCCCGACCTCGACGCCCTCATCGGCACCAGCCCCTCCCTGCGCGCGCAGGGCACCCTCGACCGGGCAGGGCCGGCGGTGGAACTGGAGAGCTTCGACGCCGATTTCGCGGCGCTCAAGGCCGAGGCGCAGGGCAGCGTCGATCTGGGCACGCGCCTTCTGGACCTGACCTTCGACGTGGAGGCCGAGCGGCTCGACGGCCTGTCCGGCATCCTCGGCACCGAGATCGCCGGGGCCGTGACCGCGCGGGGCAGCGCGTCCGGCTCCTTCGAGGCGCCGCAGGTGGATGCGACGGTGGACGGGCGCGGCCTGCGCTACGACACCTACGCCGTCGGCGCCATCGCGGGCCGCATCGACGTGGAGCAGGCCGCGAGCGGCTTCGCGCCCTTCGACGTGGATATCGAGGCGCGCGACGTGACCACGGGCGACCCGGCGCTGGACGACCTGCTCGCCGGGGCCTCCACCCTCCGCGCGAAGGGCGAATACAACCAGGCGGACCAACAGGTCCGCATCGAGGCGGCGAGCGCGCGGATCGCCGGAGCGGAGGCGGACCTCTCGGGCGAGATCGACATCGCCCGCCGCTTCGTGGACGTGGATTTCGACGTGTCCGCCGCGGACCTCGCCCCCTTCGAGGCACTGGTCGGCGTGCCGCTGGCGGGGAGCGTCTCGGCGACGGGCGAGGCGCGGGGCGACCTGACCGCGCCGCAGCTCGATATCGAGCTGGAGGGGCGCGGCCTGCGCTACGACACCTATGCCGTCGCCGCCATCGCGGGCGATATCGACGTGCGTCAGGCCGAGACGGGCTTCGCGCCCTTCGACGTCGACGTGACGGCGAGCGGGATCGAGACCGGCGACCCCGCCCTCGACGACGTGCTGAAGGGCGAGGCGTCCCTGCGCGCCCGGGGCGGCTTCGATGCCTCGGCGCAGCGGGTGCGGATCGAGGCGGCGACCCTGCGCGCGGCGGGCGCGGAGGCGAGCCTGTCAGGCGACGTGGACATCGCCGCGCGGGCGCTGGACGTGGCCTTCGATCTGGAGGCGGACGACCTGTCGGCCTTCGAGGGGTTGGCGGGCGTGCCGCTCGCCGGGGCAGTCTCGGCGCGGGGCACCGCCGGGGGCGACCTGTCCGAGCCGACGCTCGACCTGACCCTTTCGGGACAGACGCTGCGCTACGACGCCTATCGCATCGGCGCGCTGGACGGCACGGTCGCGCTCGACCCGCGCGACGGCGATTTCGCGCCCTTCTCCGTTGACCTGACCGCGCGCGATCTGGCCACGGGAGACGCGGCGCTGGACGAGGCCCTGACGCGCGGCATCCGGGTCGATGCGGCGGGGGGCCTCGATCTGG
>JAHDDY010000208.1 GCA_020629115.1 Paracoccaceae bacterium
TACCAGTTGCGATCGACGGCGGCTCGCAGCACCGGCGCGTTGCCCCTCGGGATGCGCGCCAGCACCCGGTCTCCCAGCCAGCCGATGAACGGATGAAGTGGTGAGAGGAAGCCGACGGTCGGCCACGAGGATTTGGACGACTCTCTCGCTCGCTCCAGGTGCACCTCGGCCTGGTCGTGGTCGCTGGTGAGGAGTAGCCGCTCGGCGATCTTCTGCTCGCTGAGGTACTCGTGGGGGAGCGACCGGAACCGGTTGACCAGGTCTCGGGGTGGAATGAGCGACCAGAACTCCGGGTCGTCGTTGTCTCGCCGCAGGTCGAGCTCCTCGTAGTTGTCTTCGAAGCCGACCTGAAGGGCCTCGTCGACGAAGTCGGTCGTCGATTCGAACAGCGTGATCGCCGGCGACTCTGGGACCTCGAGGTCGACGGTGGCGCCGGCCATCAGGGTCATCCAGTCGAAGCCTGCGTCGGCTGGGGCCTCGGGCACGACGTCGTCGGGAGCGGTGCCCTCGCGGAGGGCCTGGCTGATCGCCTCCTCTTCGAGTTCGGCGGCGTGGAGGCCGAGCAGGGAGGCGGAGTCGCCAAAGGCTTTGTGGGCGGCGTGCTCACGTTCGAGCAGCTTCGTCACCACCCGGACGTCGCCGTGGAGGTGCGGATGATCGGGCTCGAGGATCATCGCCCGGATCTCGGGCGACTCCGTCTGGCCGAAGCGGTCGATCCGGCCGTTGCGCTGCTCGATCGTGATGAGCGACCACGGCAGGTCGAAGTGGACGAGGTGGTGGCACTGGCGGTGGAGGTTCACACCCTCCGACGCCATGTCGCCGGTGAAGAGGATGCGGACTTTCGCATCGGCGAGGCCGAAGCGTTCGATCACGTCCATCTGCTTCACGTCGGCCATGCCGCCGTGGAGGACCTCGATCTGGTCGTCCTTCAGGCCGAGCGCCTGGGGGACGGTGGCGGCGAGCCAGTCGAGCGTGGCGATGCGCTCGGAGAAGACGACGACACGGGCCTTCGACTTCGGGCCGACACCGATCGTCCTCAGCTCGGCGATCAGGCGGGCCAGCTTCGAGGCGGACTCGTCGGTGATCTGCTCGCAGGCGGCGGCGAGACGTTCGAGCGCGTCGTCCTCGGTGCGCTGCCCGGGTGTGAGACCGGTGGTGTCGTCGGCGTTGCGGGCGAGCGTCTTGCGGCGGGAGTCGACCGTCTCGGCGAGCGCCCGATGGGAGGAGAGGGCGGCCTTGAAGAGCGTCCAGGGGAAGAGGCTGCGGGCTTTCCCCGAGACCGGCGACTCACCCGATGCCGGGTGGAGCCACGTGTCGGCGAGTTCGGCGAAGAGGGCGTTCTCCTCGGCCGAGGCATTCACGAGGAGCGGCATCGGCTCGACCCGCTCGGCCCAGCTGCCGGCCACTTCGGCGGCGACATCGTCGGAGTGCTTGTGCCGGCGGACGTAGAGATGCTCGATGTCGGACGACTTGATGTCGTCGGGGTTGGCGATCGCCGTCGGATCGAGGAGGCGCACGAGCTCGGCGAAGCTCTTCGGGTCGCCGTTGTGTGGCGTTGCCGACGTGAGCAGCAGCGCCTCGGTGCGGGGAGCGAGGGTGCGTGCGAGCTGGTTGTTGAGCGTGCCTTTGTTGACCAGGTTGTGGCACTCGTCGATGACGACGGCATCCCACCGGATGCCCTCGAGGTGGTGGCGGTAGCGGCCGGCGTTCTTGATCGTGTCGATCGAGACGATCGCCCGCTTGTAGTGCGTGAACGGATTGCGGCTCGCCGGGATCTCACGACGGATGCGTTCGATGCGCTGCGAATCGAGGCGGACGAGCGGGATCGCGAAGCGGGTCCACAACTCGTGCTGAAACTGCTCGAGGATGTGGCGGGGCGTGACCACAAGGATGCGCTCTCCCCGGCCGCGGCGGATCAGCTCGGACAGGATCATCCCGACCTCGAGCGTCTTGCCGAGGCCGACGGCGTCGGCGATCAGGAGACGGGGCCGGAGGGTCGTGAGGGCCTTGTGGGTGGCGCGGCGCTGGTACTCGAGGCGGCGGAGAAGCTGGTGCTGGGCGACGGCGAGGCCGGTTTCGGAGGCGGCGACGGGGGTGGCCCGGAGCAGGGCCTCGAGGTAGAGACGGGAGCCGGCGAAGGCGGGGGAGTTGTCCGGGATGAAGAGGGTGTCTTCTGGGCGGAGCGGCTCGACATGGTCGATGCCGGTGAGGAACGTGGCCTCGGTGTCACGAACGAAGCCGGAGGTGCCGCGGCACCGGACCATGAGGCCGTCGGCCGGGGTCTTCGTGACCTGCTGGACCAGCCACTCCTCGTCGCGGACGACGACCTGTGTGCCGACCGCGATCAACGACAACGCTTCGTTCGGCGTGCCCGCGATGGTCACTCGCTACCCCTCCTGGGTCCCACCCGGACATCCACCACCCGGCCTGCGCAGCGAAGGTAGTGCAGCTGCGTATGCGGGTCCGGTTGGGTAGCCAGGTTTGG
>JAHDDY010000209.1 GCA_020629115.1 Paracoccaceae bacterium
AGTAGGTTCGAGCGCTGGTTCGAAAAAACATGGCTCTTTCTCCTTTTGGAATGGGAGCGCCGCCGGTGACCACCTACCCCCTCCCCGACACGCCCGGTCGCTTGGCCGACAACATCGCGCATTTCGCCCGTGCCCTGCGCAAGGCGGGGTTGCCGGTCGGGCCGGCGCATGTGCTGGCCGCCGTGCATGCGGTGGAGGCGGCGGGGTTCTCGCGGCGGGAGGATTTCTACCACACCCTGCGCGCCTGCCTCGTCACCCGGCGCGACCACATCCCCCTGTTCGACCAGTGTTTCCGGATGTTCTGGCGCGACCCGCAGTTCATCGAGAAGATGATGGGCGCGCTCATGCCGCAGATCCGCGCGCCCCGCAACGAGGAGAAGCGCGCCGCCGAGACGCGGGCCGCCGAGGCCCTGCTCGACGGGGCCGACACGCCGATCCCGCCGCCGCAGGAGCAGGAGGAGGACAGGATCGAGCTCGACGCCTCGCTCACCTTCTCGGGCACCGAGACGCTGGAGGCGCGCGATTTCGACCAGATGACCGGCGCGGAACTGCGCGAGGCCCAGCGCGCCATCGCGTCGCTGCGCCTGCCGGTCAAGCCGCTGCCGACCCGGCGCACGGTGCGCTCGCACCGGGGGCGCACGCCGGACTGGCGCGGGGCGATGCGCGGGATGATGCGGCCCGGCGGGTCGATGGCCCTGCCTGTCCGCGACCGGCGCGAGGACTGGCCCGCGCTCGTCGCGCTGTGCGACATCTCCGGCTCCATGAGCGGCTATTCGCGGATGCTGCTGCATTTCCTGCACGCCGCCGCCCGGCGCGAGGGGGACGGCTGGTCGAAGGTTCACGCCTTCACCTTCGGCACCCGCCTGACCAACATCACCCGCGCTCTGCAGAAGCGCGATCCGGACGAGGCGTTGGAAGCGGCGGGGGCCGAGGCGCTCGACTGGGAGGGCGGCACGCGGATCGGCCCGTCGCTGCACGCGTTCAACCGCCTGTGGGGACGTCGGGTGCTGGGCCGGGGGGCGACCGTGCTGCTCATCACCGACGGGCTGGACCGGGAGGAGCCGGAGTTGCTGGAGGCCGAGGCCAGACGCCTGCGCCTCTCCTGCCGCCGCCTCATCTGGCTCAATCCGCTCCTGCGCTGGGACGGCTTCACGCCCCGGGCGCAGGGGGTGCGCGCCCTGCTGCGCGAGGTCGACGCCTTCCGCGCGACGCACAACATCGCCTCGCTGAAGGACCTGGCCGACACCCTGACGGACGACACCGACGCGGGCCTGCGCGCCCGCTACCGCGCCATGCTCGAAGACCCTGTCCCCCCGCCGCGACGTCTGACCTTCGAGGGGAAGGAGGGTATGTGAGAGGGGTGCGGCGACGCAGGCGGAAAATGACGTGGTAGCGCCTAGCGACACGACGTCCCGGCGGTAGAACGGCCGCAGCTCGAACATGGCACAGAACTGAGGGGCATGTGCCGGCTTTCCCGGTAGCATGCTTTCGCGCGATTCACCTCGTACCAGTTTTCGGACCTCACCCCGCAAAGAGCCGAGATGCGCTTTCGATCTCCGCCCCGGTCGACCTTGCCCCGTACGTCGAGGCGGGCACCGGCGGGGCTGCGGATCCTCTCCTCGACGTTGGCGATCCGCTGATCGAATACCGCTTCAAGCTCGCCGAATACAATGCGACGGTGGCCGTCGCCGCGCCGGAGATGGCGATCTCGGGCGTACCGCATGGCCGTGGCCGTCGAAAGCGATGCTGCTCGCATTCCTCGCCCACGACCGGGCCTACGACATTGACCGTTCAGCCGCCAGACAGCAGGAGACCTCCCCATGAAGCGCACCGATGCCGACTATCACGTCGGAAACCTGTTCCAGTCCGGCAACCCGCTGACGGGACAGCGGGGCACCCGGCTGGATCACACGTGGCTTAACGCCGTCCAGGAAGAAATCATCGCGCCGATCGAGGCGGCGGGGGTCGCCGTCGATCCCGCCGACAGCGCACAGCTTCTGAAAGCCATCGTCCGGATCGGCGCGGGGTACGAGACGCTGGCCGACGCCCAGAGACATGCGCTCGATGGAGCCCGGGTCGGGGCCGTGATCGCGGTTCAGGGTCATACCGCCCCCGGCGACGGCGGCGGGTTCGTGGGCGTCGTCACGGCGGCGGACGATCCGCGCCATCCCGGCGGCGGTCGGATCGCGCCCCTGCCCCCCTACAGCGTGCGGATGTGGGGCGCGCTCGGGGACGGGTCGGACCAATACGCGGCGGTCAGGGCGGCGCTCGATTTCTGCCTCGCGGAAGACGGGGCTACCCTGCATTTCCCGAAGGGCACATACATGGCCCGGCAGCGCCTCATCGCGCCGGGGGACCCCGTGATCGGCACGACCGACCTGTTCGATTGCCGGAACCTGACGCTGACCGGCGAGGGGCCGGGCACGATCCTGAAGACGGTCACGCCCGGCGGCGGCGATGTGGTCAACCT
>JAHDDY010000210.1 GCA_020629115.1 Paracoccaceae bacterium
TCTGGACCGCCCACACGCCGATCGATCGCGTCGGCGTCGGATCGCCCGTGCACACACGGCACCTCCTCGGTGCGCTGTCGGGCGCCGACGCCATCAGTGTGCAGACGGAGCGGGACGCCGAGGAGCTGCAACGCCTGCTCCGAGCGCTCGACCTCGAGCGACCGGGTCCTCGGATCGCCGCCCGCCCGGTCGGGTTCGACCCGTCGTGGTGGGAGCGGGCACGCGACAACGCAACCGTTGCGGCGCTCGCCCGCCGTCACCGGTCGTCCGAGGGTGCCCTGCTCGTGGCGGTGGATCGGGCCTATTACACGAAGGGCATCGTCCACCGACTCCATGCGCTCGACCTGGCGCTGGCCGACGGCGCCCTGACTCCGGACGAGGTCCGCCTCGTCCAGATTGCCGTTCCCACGCGTGGCGACATCCCGGTGTACCGGCGTCTGCGCGCCGAGATCGCCCGAACGACCGAAGAGATCAACCGCACGTGGCGCCGCCGCGACGGGCGGCCGGTCGTGGAACTGGTCACCGATCCCTGCAGCCCGACCGAGGTCGCCGGTCTGCTGCGGGCGGGAGACGTCGCCCTCGTCACGCCCGTCCGCGACGGCATGAACCTCGTCGCGTTCGAACACGCCGCGCTGAACGGTGATCGAGCGGTCGAGTTGGTGCTCGGCGCCGGAGCCGGGGCCGCCGAGGCGCTCGGTGACGTGAGTCGGCTCGTGGACGGACAGGACGTCTTCGACGTGGCCGCGGCCATCGTGCAGAGCGTGCGCACGCCGAGTGCTGACCTCGCTGCGAGGTCGGCGAGGCGGGCGGCGATCGCAGCGACGAGGTCGAGCTCGACGTGGGCGGACGGTGTGCTCGGCGAGCGCTCGCGATCGGACGATTGGCCCGGCACAGCGCGGGGTAGGTCAACGTCATGAGCGACCGACCCGTGCATCCCCGAACCACCGAGCTCGACGTCGACCTCGATCACCTCGGGGTCGACGCCGATCACATCGATCCAGCGCCCCTCGCCGCCGACGCGGACGATGTCGCTGCGCTCCTCGACGTCGATCCGGCACACACCCCGCCCTCAACCGCAAACGCTCCCGCCCCCTGAGCAGGCACTCGTCGTGACGCTCGACGGCGGGCCAGTCGGCGTCGACGGTCCCCATGACGGACCCGCCTGGTTCCGGGAGGCTGTCGAGCAGATGCGGACGACCCCGGGCCCGCCCGCCAGACTCGTGGCTCGGCACGGGCCACCCCCCTGGTGGCTGCGACCGTCCGGACTCCGTGCGGTCGTGACGCTCGTTCTCGAGCAATCGGTATCACAGGCCTCCGCCCGGGTCACGGGCCATCGCCTCGCCGCTCTCGTCGATCCACCTCGTCCCGAGGGGGTCGAGTCGACCACCCTGGTCGACGGGTCGGAGCTGGCCAATCGACTGCGTCGCCTCGACGACCAGACGCTGCGGGCCTGCGGCCTGCCACGCTCGAAGGTGCGGTGTCTCCGGCAACTCGCAGACTCGCCCGGCCTCGAGTCGTGGACGGACCCGCACCGATTGCGGACCGAGATCCTCGGAACACCCGGAATCGGACCGTGGACCGTTGCCATGGTCGACCTCCAGGTGATCGGACGTCCCGACGTCTGGCCGACCGGCGACGTCGTCGTCCGTCGGGTCCAGGCGGATCCCGACGTGTTCGCCGTGTGGCGGCGGTGGATCGAGCACGGGCGCGGGTCGGCCGTCCTACGCATGCTCTGGCACGCTCGCCTGACCGACAGCGGATCCGACCTTCGGCCGCCGATCTTCGGGCGGCTCGACCACACGGCAGCGACGAGGATTACCGCTGTCTGGACCGGGTAGGGCCGGACCCATGGCCTCCATCGACGACCTCCGCAGCGCCCTCTCCGTCCTCGAAGACGAGGGGGTGTGCATGCTGACCACGATCGACGAGCGCGGAACGTTGTCCAGTCGACCCATGACCGTCAAGGCCACCGATCCCGACGGTGACGTCTGGTTCGTCGCCGATCGACACGCCGCCTGGGTCGAACCAGCGCATGGCGCCGCCGCCAACTCGTCCGTGAGCGCCGGTGACCGGTGGCTCTCCTTCGCCGGCCGCCTCGAGGTGCTGACGAACGACCACACCCTCGCCCGGTTCGACGCCCGCGGGGCCACCGAGCACGGGCACACCGGCTCCGAACCGGCGGCGCTGCGGTTCGTCGTGGACCGTGTCGAGTGGTGGGCGTCGGACAACCTGCTCGAGCGGATGATCGAGCTCACGCGGGCGGGACTCGCCGGCGCCGTTCCCGATCTCGGGTCGTCGGGCAGCATCGAGGTCCCGGCGACCGATGCCGGCGTCGACGAGGCAGCCAGCACCTGACGCTGGCGGGTACGGGAGCGGTCGGAGATCGAGATCCGACGATTGATCCTCGTCTCGACGGGAACAGTCCGAGGGACGCCCGGTTGCGTCGCATCCCCCTCATGAAAGGCAGC
>JAHDDY010000211.1 GCA_020629115.1 Paracoccaceae bacterium
GCCGTCGCGCCCGTCCCACCCCCCTTCCCGGCCGGGGGGGCGGGGGGGGCACCGGGGGCCCCCCCCCCCCCCCCCCCCTCCCACTGTGCCCCCCCCCCCTCCAGCCGTCGTCAAGCGCAGGCACCCCCGCCGCCGCCTCCCCCGGCTCCCCCGCCAACATACATGGAAGGCCGGTCCCGCCGCTCCCCTCTCCCTTCGCCCCTAGCTCGTCGTGGCTGCCCCCCCCGGCTCCCCGGATGGCGTGCCGCTCGCCCCGGCGGGACGGCCGCCATCGTCGTCGCTCCCGCCGACCCCCTCGTCGCCCGCGAGGTGCCGTCCGTCCGTCTCGGTCTGCCCTCCTCCCCCTCGGTCGGTCCCGCCCGTGATCTCGCCGCCAGCGAGCTGGTCGGCTCGTTTGGCGCCCAGCCGCCGTGTCACCGTTCCCTCGTCCGGCGGCGACGTGGTGGAATTGCCCATTCCCCCCTGCGGCGTCAATGTCGAATCACAGCGGGGGGGTGACTTCCCGGGCGTGGACTTGGCGTCCTCGTCCCGCTCAACACTCCCCTTCAGACCCCCGAGGGGATCGACGTTGACCATGCCGAGCCCCTTCATGCAGTTCGCGAGTAGCATGCTTGGCAACGCCTTGGTGAGGACGTCAGCTGTCATGGAGGTGGTGGGCACGTACTCGATGGACAGGTCGCCGCGAGCAGCTCGGTCCCGCACGAAGTGGTGAGCGACGTCAATGTGCTTGCTCCTCGCCGTCCCCGCCGGGTTATCGATGAGCTTGATGGCGCTCTGGTTGTCGCATCGCAGGGTCACTGCCTCATCTGTTCCGGTCAGGTCCTTCAACAGCAGCTTGAGCCATACCCCCTCCCTCGCTCCTTGCGCAGTGGCGATGTACTCTGCCTCAGTGGTGGACGTCGCCACTGTCGGCTGCACCTTGCTCTGCCATGAGATCGCCGCGCCGTTCATCATAAAGGCGTACCCCGTCGTCGAGCGCCGGGTGTCAGTGTCGCCAGCATAATCCGCGTCCGTGTAGCCGACCAAAGGTGACCGCGTCCCGTACTGCAGTCCCCATGTTGCAGTCCCGCTCAGGTATCGGAGTACAGTCTTTGCCGCCGCTTGATGTGCCACGGTGGGTGCCGCGCCGTAGCGGGCAAGCTTGCCGACGGTGAACGAGATGTCTGGTCGTGTGCAGGAAGCGAGGTAGAGCAGCCCCCCGATCAGCGTCTGGTAGTCCTCCCGTCCTGGCCCGTCCAGAGGTGTCCCCGCCTTCTGCAGTTGAGCGCCGACCGTCATTGGTAGGCACACCCTGTTGGCGTTCTCCATGCCGCTGCGTGCCAGCAGTGTCCGTACGTATTGCTGCTGCGACACCGTGATCGTCTGCCGCTCCGGGTCGCACTTGATGTGAAGGCCGAGGAAGAACGTCGGCGGCCCCACGTCAGTGGACTTGAACGCCCTCATGACCATCTGCTTCATGGCGTCAATGTCTTCCTGCCGCTTAGCCAGGATGAGGATGTCGTCAACGTACACAATGATGAACGTGCGCCCGTGGCTGGTTCCGATGTTGTAGAACAGGCATGGGTCCGCGTCGCTCTGGGTCATGCCCATGGTAGTCATCAGTTTGACGAGCTCCAGGTACCATTGTCGCGCCGCCTGCTTCAGTCCGTAGATGGCCTTACGCAGGCGGCAGAGCATCGTCGGGTCGCCGCGCTCGTACCCCTTGGGCTGCCTGACATACAGTTCTTCCTCCACTGGTCCGTTCAGGAAGGCGGTCTCGACGTCGAGCTGGTAAAGAAGCAGCCTTTCCGCCGCTGCGAGCGCCAGCATTGCCAGAAGGGTGGCTTTGCGGACAACCGGTGCCCACACGTCAGTGTAGTCCCGCCCCTTGACCTGCAGGTCGCCGCGTGCTACGCCGCGGCTCTTCCACTTCACGATCTGCCCGACATCGCCGCGTTTCCGGTTGCACAAGATCTGCACTGGTAAAAGTGGGGGGAGTGGTCCCATGGGTGGGGGCTTCACCAGCTCGAAGGTCCCGTTGTCCCACAGTGAGTTGACCTCCTTGGTTGTTGACAGGTCGAACTGGTCCCAGTCGGGCTCCAGGCGTGCCTGCGCCAGCGTCATCTTGTCTGGGTTGGGCAGCACCGCGCGGGCAGCCAGTGCGGCTCCCGTCCAGATGGGAACCTCGTCGGTGTCGTCCAACTCTTGGGCCACCGCGGGGTGAGCGTCTCCCTCCCCCAGTCGTGCTGGCTGTGCGCGCACGCGAGATGGGTATCGCGCGGCGGCCGGCGGTGAGTCGGCGGCGTTCGTCGTGCTCTCTCCGCTGCTGCTGCCGGGCGGTGTCACGTACAGCCCCTCCAGACGATACCCGCCCGAGGCAAACAGCCTCTCCAGACGATACCC
>JAHDDY010000212.1 GCA_020629115.1 Paracoccaceae bacterium
CCTAGGCTTCTCGAACGCCGAGCTGCGCGACTTCATCGCGATGCACCGCGACCTGCCCGACCTGTGGGACCTGGCGCACGGCACCTGGGACGACTGCTCCGGCCCCTCGCGCTTCAAGGACGAGGCGGCGCAGGAGGCGCTGGTGCGCGGCATCCGCGACCTGACCGACAGGCCCGTGGTCGGCGTGGGGCGCTTCACCTCGCCCGACACGATGGCGCGGATGGTGCGTTCCGGCACGCTCGATCTCATCGGCTGCGCCCGCCCCTCCATCGCCGACCCGTTCCTGCCCCGCAAGATCGAGGAGGGCCGGCCCGAGGACATCCGCGAGTGCATCGGCTGCAACATCTGCATCACCGGCGACATGACCATGTCCCCCTCCCGCTGCACCCAGAACCCGACCTTCATGGAGGAGTGGCGCAAGGGCTGGCACCCCGAGCGCATGAACGCGAAGGGCGCATCCGGCACCGTCCTCGTCGTCGGCGCCGGCCCCGCCGGGCTGGAGGCGGCGCGTGCGCTGGGGATGCGCGGCTACGACGTGGCGCTGGCCGAGGCGGGGACGACCTTGGGCGGTCGCGTGGCCCGCGAGCGCGCCCTACCCGGCCTCGCCGCCTGGGGCCGGGTAGCCGATTACCGCGAATACCAGATCGGGCAGATGCCGAATGTCGAGGTCTACAGGGACAGCGCGCTCGACGCGGATCAGGTGCTGGAGTTCGGCTTCGAGAACGTGGCCCTCGCCACCGGCTCGCGCTGGCGGCGCGACGGGGTGGCGCGGCAGCACGTCGTGCCCATCCCCGTCGACCCGGCCATGACGGTGCTGACACCCGACGACCTGATGGACGGGACGGTGCCCGGCGGGCATGTCGTGATCTTCGACGACGATCACTACTACATGGGCGGCGTGCTGGCCGAGCTGCTGGTGCAGGGCGGCGCGCGGGTGACGCTCGTGACCCCCGCCGCCTTCGTCTCCGAATGGACCCGCAACACGCTGGAGCAGCACGCCATCCACGCCCGCCTCGCCGGGATGGGGGTCGGGATCGTGCTGAACCGCTCGGTCGAGGCGGTGCGGGCCGACGGGGTGGAGAGCGCGTGCGTCTATACCGGCGCGCGGACGTCCATCAACGCGGATGCCGTAGTCCTCGTCACCTGCCGCGCGCCGGAGGATGCACTGTGGCGGGCGCTGAAGGCTCGGCGGGAGGAATGGGCGGACCACGGCATCCGCACGATCCGGGTCTTCGGCGATGCCGAGGCCCCCGGTCCCATCGCCTGGGCCACCTATGCCGGGCATCGCTACGCCCGCGAACTGGACGAACCGGACCGGGGCGACGCGCTGTCCTTCCGGCGCGAGATCACGGCGCTGGCCGCGGAATAGGAGAGACCCATGACCGACCTCACCGTCGCCGTGACGCAGATGTCATGCGGCCCCGATGCCGCCGCCAATCTCGACCGGGCCGAGGCGCTGGTCCGCGAGGCGGCGGCCTCGGGCGCGCGGCTGATCCTGCTTCAGGAGCTGTTCGAGACGCCGTATTTCTGCGCCGAGCAGGATTACGGCCATCTCGCCCTCGCCCGCCCCTTCGAGGACAACCCCGTCCTCGCCCGCTTCGCCGCGCTGGCCGCCGAGCTGCGGGTCGTCCTGCCGCTCAGCTTCTTCGAGCGGGACGGGAACACCTACTACAATTCCGTCGCCATCGCCGATGCCGACGGGCGGCTCCTCGGGGTCTACCGCAAGACGCACATCCCGAACGGTCCCGGCTACCAGGAGAAGCAGTATTTCGCCCCCGGCAATACCGGCTTCCGCGTCTGGGACACCGCCGTGGGGCGCATCGGGGTCGGCATCTGCTGGGATCAGTGGTTCCCCGAATGCGCGCGGGCGATGGCCCTGATGGGGGCCGAGCTGCTGCTCTACCCCACCGCCATCGGCAGCGAGCCGCAGGACCCGGACCTGAACTCGGAGGCGCACTGGCGCACGGTGATGCGCGGCCATGCGGGGGCCAACCTCGTGCCGCTGCTGGCGAGCAACCGGGTCGGCGCGGAGCCGTGGCGGGATTTCGAGATGCGCTTCTACGGCGGCTCGTTCATCGCCGGGCCGACGGGGGAGGTGCTGGGGCGGATGGACGATGCGCCCGGCGTGCTGACGGCTACCCTCGACCTGGACGCCGCCCGGCGGCAGCGGCACGAATGGGGCGTCTTCCGCGACCGCGCGCCCCACCATTACGGCATCCTCACGCGCTGACCGGCGGCGGGAACGGAGAGGGGGCGGCGCTCCCCCCGGTGCGCCGCCCCCTCTCGCCGTTCTCCCCGTCGCGCCGGTTGGCCCGGCGTCGTGCTTCGTCCCTCAGTCTGCGTAGCGTTTGTTGGATGCGATGCGCTGGATGGTTTCCTTG
>JAHDDY010000064.1 GCA_020629115.1 Paracoccaceae bacterium
GCGGCATCCCGACGCTGATGATGTTCAAGAACGGCGAACTGGTCGATTCCCGCGTCGGCGCGCTGCCCAAGGGACAGATCGTGAAGTGGATCGAGGAGAACGCCTGATCCGCGCTCCCTATCGACGACGGATTGTAATGCCCGCCGCGCGAATGCCCGCCGCGCGCGGGCATTTTTCGTGATGGCTCAGGTCATGGATCCATGATGCGCATCCATACCCGATAGCTGCAATTTCGACGGGTGCGGGGTGGTTTCTGCATCGGTACCGGAACCTGCCGAAGACGGGACGCGCTTGCGCTGGACGTGGGCCTGCTCGGTAGTCGGTTTGAGCTTGACCGGCAGGTCGGTCGCGAGAAGCTCCGCAGCCTTTCGACAAGGTCGGGGTTGTGAGCGTATGAGAATAGATACGGTGGCGGGCATGCCGCGCACGAAACCCATCCGCCCCTTGCAAATCGGATGCAATGCCCATCCGGTGACACTTCGAGCCGCACATCGTCCGTGACATCCCGGACCATCTGTCCCGTTGGCAACCGGCCCCCGTCTTGCTACGACCGGGGAAAACGGGGACCAGGGGAGAGCCGCGCGTGGCCGGGACGAGCGAGAGCGAGGAGCGGGAGAAGAGCCGCAATTTCAGGTTGCTGCGTCGCCTGCTGCCCTTCTTCGGGCCGTATGTGTGGCAGGCGGGGGCGGCGGTGGTGGCGCTGCTGGCGGCGGCGGGGTTCATGCTGGCGATGCCGGTCGCCCTGCGCCGGGTCATCGACATGGGGTTCGACGCCGAGAACGCGGCCTTCATCGACCAGTATTTCATCGCCCTCATCGGCGTGGCCGGGGCCTTGGCCATCGCCACGGCCCTGCGTTTCTATTTCGTTTCGCGCCTCGGCGAGCGGGTGGTGACCGACCTGCGCCGGGCGGTCTACGACCACGCCATCGGCATGTCGCCGCGCTTCTTCGAGACGATCCGCACGGGCGAGGCGCTGTCGCGCATCACGACGGACACGACGCTGATCCAGAGCCTCGTCTCCTCGTCGGTCTCCATCGCATTGCGTAACTTGCTGCTGCTGATCGGCGGCATCGTCATGCTGTTCGTCACCAGCGCCAAGCTGACGGGGCTGGTGCTGCTGCTGGTGCCGCTCGTCATCGTCCCCATCGTCATGGCGGGGCGCAAGGTGCGCGGGTATTCGCGCGAGGCGCAGGACCGGCTCGCCGAAAGCTCGGCCATCGCGGGGGAGACGCTGTCGAGCGTGCGCGACGTGCAGAGCTACGTGCAGGAGGAGGCCGTGCGCCTGCGCTTCGGAGCGGCCACCGAAGGCTCGTTCGAGGCGGCGCGCAAGCGCATCGTCGCGCGCTCGGCGCTGACGGCGGTGGTCATCTTCCTCATCTTCACCGGCATCGTCGGCGTCATGTGGATCGGCGCGCGCGACGTCATCTCGGGCGCGATGACCGCCGGGGAACTGGGGCAGTTCATCCTCTACGCCGTGCTCGTCGCGGGCGCTGTGGGCGCGCTGACGGAGATCTGGACCCAGGCGCAGCAGGCCGCGGGCGCGACCGAGCGGCTGGTGGAGATCCTCGATGCCGAGGCCGATATCGACGCCCCCGACGACCCGCTCCCCCTGCCGGAGGAGACGCGGGGCGAGATCGTGTTCGACGCGGTCTCCTTCAGCTTTCCGTCGCGGCCCGAGGAGCGCGCGCTCGACGGCATATCCCTGCGCATCGCGCCGGGGGAGACGGTGGCCGTCGTCGGCCCGTCCGGGGCGGGCAAGACGACGCTGTTCCACCTGCTGCAACGCTTCTACGACCCGACGGGCGGGCGCATCCTGCTCGACGGGGTGCCGCTGACGGAGGCGGACCCGCAGGACGTGCGCGCGCGCCTCGCCGTGGTGCCGCAGGAGCCGGCCATCTTCGCGGCGAGCGTGGCCGAGAACATCCGCTTCAGCCGCCCCGACGCGGACGATGCGGCGGTGACGGCGGCGGCGCGGGCGGCAGCGGCGCACGACTTCATCGAGGCGCTGCCGGACGGCTACGATACGGAGGTCGGCGAGCGCGGCGTGATGCTCTCGGGCGGGCAGAAGCAGCGCATCGCCATCGCCCGCGCCATCCTGCGCGACGCGCCCGTGCTGCTGCTGGACGAGGCGACCTCGGCGCTGGACGCCCAGAGCGAGCGCGACGTGCAGGACGCCTTCGAACGCCTGTCCCGGGACCGCACCACCCTCGTGATCGCCCACCGCCTCGCCACGGTGAAGAGCGCCGACCGCATCCTCGTCATGGAAGGCGGGCGGATCGTGGCCGAGGGAACGCACGACGCGCTGGTCGAGCAGGGCGGCCTCTACGCCCGCCTCGCCCGGCTCCAGTTCACCGACCTGCGCGCGGTGGAATCGACCGCGCCGAAATCGACGGTGCATGTCGAGGTGGGGGCGGCGAGCGAGGCGGTCTGAGACCCTTGAAACGACGATTGCCGGTCTTGCGCTGTCCCGAATACCCTGCGGTGCAGGTTTCCACACCGTGCACCGCCTGATTCCTCATGCCGGGCGAGACGGGCGGTTCAAGGTGACAGGCACCGATCCGAATGGCTCCGGAGCACCCGGTCAAACCCTACCCGCCGCCCCCGCGCTTGCGGGCCGGGCCGGGATATGCGACCACGGGACGACGTCGACAGGGGACGGGGGTTCATGTTCAGGACGTTGTTTTCGCCGCGCGCCATCGTCTCCCTGACGCTGCTGCTCGCGTTCATCGTGCGCTTTTCGGGATATGACGGCCTGTTCGGCAGCTATGTCAGCTTCCTCCAGGTGGTCGTCGGCATCCTGATCGTCGGCACCCTGTCCATCGCCGCGACCGCCTTCCGCAGCTTCGACATCGAATCGAAGAACGAGTTCGTGATGGACGTGACCATCGACTTCGTCTTCTTCGGGGTCTGCATTGCCGTGCTCGCCCACCTGATCACGCTGAAGGTCTACGGCGCGAACGTGTCGTTCCAGGCGTTCTACTTCGCCGGGATCGCGCTGGGGCTGATGGTGCTCGATATCCTGGTGTCGCTCAACGCCGGGGCGGGAAAGCTGCTGGAGATGGACCGGGAGCATGTCGCCCGCGACCGGCGGATGTGACCGGCGCTCAGCCTTCCGGCAGGCCCGGCACCGGCGCGCCACGCTTGCGGCATTTCCTCGCGTAGACGTCCGGCCAGGCGCGGAACTTGCCCATCACCGCCTGCTGCGCGATCACGAGTTGCACGAAGCCGCGCCGCTGCGGCTCGCGCTTGAGGGCCTTGAACGCCCTCTTCTGGTCCTTCGTCATCGAGCAGGCGATGCAGTGGCCCGCGCGCTTGTACTTGCACACGTCGATGCAGGGGCTTGGCAGTTTGGCCATGGTCGGAGGCTCCGTTCAGCGGGGGATCGCGCCGTGATAGAAGAAGAGGCCCAGACCCAGCGTGAAGACCAGCCCGCCGGCGATCCAGTGCATCAGGAACACCATCGGAAAGGACCGGCTGCGCTCGTAGGCCCAGGCGAAGAGCAGGCCGCCCGCGAAGGTCGCCAGCGGGGCGATCCAGTTGAGGAAGAACAGATGCGCCGCCCCGAAGACGGTCGCATTGACGAGGATGCGCGCGCGGCCCGACGGGAAGAGGTGCCCGTAGCGGAACCAGAACAGGGGCCGGAAGATCACCTCCTGCCCCAGCACCGAGAACCACGGGTAGAGCGCGAGGATGCCGAGCCACAGTTCCGTCCTCTGCCGGGGCAGGATCAGGAACCGTTCCGGGATCAGCCACAGCGTCAGTGCGGTCAGGACAACGGCCGTCAGCGCGCTCGTCCACAGGATCGTCCGGCCCGTGCCCCGCAGGCTGCGCAGGTCCCACAGGTGCCGCCAGCGCCACCCCGGCGTCACGTGCAGCAGCACGAGGCCGAGCGCCATGGTCGCGGCGATGGCGGCGTAGAGGTTCACGTAGGGCAGCGCCACGAACAGCGCGGCGGGGGCGAGCGCGTAGAAGGCGGCGAACTCCACCCACAGCCGCACGTCCCGCCGCGCGGCGGCCTCAGCCAAGGACGCCTTCCAGCGTGGCGAGCGTGACGATGCGGTTGGTGATGAGATACCACGCGACGGCCGTGATGACGCCGGAGATGACCGTCGCCCCGATCATCTTGATGCGCAGGTTCGGGTTGGACGGCGCGCCCGTCATCGACCCCTCCGGCACCACGTCCCCCGCCTCCTCCTGGCTGCGGATGCGCACGGGCAGGAGGCAGTAGAGCGCGAGGAACCACGTCACGGAGAAGACGACGAAGGCGGAGACGATACCCATCAGGCCTGCTCCAGCTCGACGAGGGTGCCGGCGAAATCCTTCGGGTGCAGGAACAGGACAGGCTTGCCATGCGCCCCGATCCTCGGCTCCCCGCTCCCGAGCACCCGCGCGCCGGTCTCCGTCAGCCGGTCGCGCGCGGCGAGGATATCGTCGACCTCGTAGCAGATGTGATGGATGCCCCCGGCGGGGTTCTTCTCCAGAAACCCGGTGATGGGGGAGTCCTCGCCCAAGGGATGCAGGAACTCGATCTTGGTGTTCGGCAGTTCCACGAAGACGACGCGCACCCCGTGTTCCGGCTCGTCCTGCGGCTCCCCGACCCGCGCGCCCAGGGCATCGCGGTACTGGGCGCAGGCCGCGTCGAGGTCGGGCACGGCGATGGCGACATGGTTGAGGCGTCCGATCATGGCGAGGCTCCGGCGTGTTAGGGACGATCCGCGCCAGCACTTACGCGCTCGCGGGGCGGTTCTCAAGCGGGTGCGGCGACGGCACCCCGCGGGCGGGAGGGGGATGGAAAGGGGCTAAGGTCCCAAACGACATGAAGGTTTTCCGGTAGACTCCTATAGAGTCGACATTTTTTTGCATCCCGTGCGCAAAAAACAGTTGCACGATTCCGCGCGATTCGCCTATCGTGAGCCACACGTTGCGAAGGCCCGCCTTCGGAACACCGAAAAGCGCCCATAAAAAGACCCAGAAACCTGTCGAGCAAACCGGGGCGCATAATTTTGATAGAGGACCAGGTCATGTCTCTGCCAGCATCGAACCGCAAGGCACCCTCGCGTGCCGTCATCGCCGCCGCTGCCGCCGCCCTGACGGCGCTCGGCGCAACCGCCGCGCTCGCCCAGGCCCAGCCGCAGGCCGGCTACGGCTTCCAGGGCCAGCTGCCCGCCGGCTACGGGTACGCGCCGCAGGCCCCCTTCGCGGGCTACGGCATCCAGCCCGCCTCCACCTTCAACGGTATTCCCGGTTACGGCCAGCAGATCCCCGCGCAGCCCGTCGCCGCGCCGCAGGCCGTCCAGGCCCTGCCCCAGCCGCTGCCCGCGCCGCAGCCCTTCCCCGGCTACGGCGTGCCCGGCGGCTTCCCCGCACCGGCCCCGGCATTCGACGGCTACGGCGGCATCGGTGCCCCGTCGCAGTGGGCGACCTTCGCGCCCTCCGAGCCGAACTACGCCCCGCACGAGCCGCCCCGCCGCTCCGTCGCCACCGTGCCCGCCGCCCCGGCGCAGCCCGCGGTGACCACGGCCGAGGCCGCCTCGACCACGGTCGTCTCGCAGGACTACACCTACGAAGCTGTCCCCGCGAACCCGACCGGCGCGACCTATGTCGGCAGCACGACGCAGCTCTCGACCGGCTCCGACCCCTACCAGGCCGTCGCGCCCAGCTACACGCCGGCCTATGACACGACCGTCGCCGCTCCGGCCCCGCAGCAGGGCGGCGCCTACGCCGTCGCCGTGCCCGCTCCGGCACCGGCCACGCAGGAGCCGGTCACCGTCGGCGGTTACGAGTTCCAGAACGTCCCCGCGGTCGACTATTACAACCTCGGCGAGCCGAGCGCCCCGGCGGCGGTCGCCGTGCCGGTCGCCCCGGTCATCACGGCACCCGTCATCGCCGCCCCGTCGATCGCGCCCTCCGGGACGCATTTCGTGCAGGTCGCGGCGTTCCTCGACCCGAACCGCGCCAACAACCTCGTCGGCACGCTCGGCGCGTCGGGCGTGCAGGCCTTCGTCGTTCCCGCCCAGGTGCGCGGCAAGCTCTACCACCGCGTCCGCATCGGCGCGGCCAGCAAGCAGGACGCCGAGCTGGTGCTGAACCAGGTGCGCGGCCTGAACTTCTACGAAGCGCGCATCGTGCGCGGCTGATCCGCCATCGCCCCGGCGGGGCGAATCGCCTAGACTGTTCCATGCCGCGCCCCCGCAGGGGTGCGGCATTCCTCGTTTGTCCGGGAGACTCCATCCATGCTGCGCCGGTTCCTCGCCGCCCTCGCCCTGCTCGTCGCCCTGCCCGCCCATGCCGACACCGAACGGCAGTTCGCGACCCAGGCCCGCAACGCCATCCTCGTCGACACCACGTCCGGCGCGGTGCTGATGGAGAAGGACGCCGACGCCCCCGTCCCCCCCGCCTCCATGTCCAAGCTGATGACCGTCGTCATGGTGTTCGAGGCCCTCGCCTCGGGCCGCCTGTCGATGGACGACGAGTTCGTGGTCAGCGAGAAGGCGTGGAAGAAGGGCGGCTCGAAGATGTTCGTGAAGGTCGGCGACCGGATCAAGGTCGCGGACCTCCTGCGCGGCATCATCGTCCAGTCGGGCAACGACGCGAGCATCGTGGTGGCCGAGGGGCTGGCCGGGTCGGAGGAGGAGTTCGCCCGCCGCATGACCATCCGCGCCCGCGAGCTGGGGCTTGAGAACTCCCGCTTCCGCAACGCGACCGGCTGGTCCGACGAGGATCACGCGATGAGCGTACGGGATCTCGCCATTCTGGCGGAGCACATCATCGCCGAATACCCGCAATACTACACGATCTATTCCGAGCAGAGCTTCGAATGGGAGGGAATCAGCCAGCGCAACCGCAACCCCCTCCTCGGCCTCAACCTCGGCGCGGACGGGCTGAAGACCGGCCATACGGAGGCCGCCGGCTACGGTCTGGTCGGCTCGGCGGTGCAGGGCGACCGGCGGCTCATCCTCGTCATCGCAGGGCTGGAGAGCGCGTCGGACCGCTCCATCGAGGCCGAGCGCCTGATCCGCTGGGGCTTTCGCGAGTTCGAGACGCGCGAATTGCTGCCGGCGGGGGCCGAGGTCGGCTCGGCGGCGACCTGGATCGGGGCCGAGCCGCGCGTGCCGCTGGTCGTGCGCGAGCCGGTGGTGATGACGACGCCCTTCGGCGGCATCCGGAAGGTGACGGGCCGCATCGTCTATCCCGGCCCCGTGGAGGCCCCCATCGCGGAGGGCCAGCGCGTCGCGACGCTCCTGCTGTCCGCGCCGGGCATCAGGGAGGTGCGCGTGCCGCTCCATGCAGGCGCGGCGGTCGAACGCGGCGGGATGCAGGAGAAGCTCAAGGCGGGCGCGCTCTACCTTGCCGAGACCGCGCTGTCCGCCCTGCGGCCCGCCCCCGCGACCGACGCCGCGGCCGAATGACCGCCCGGGGGCGCTTCATCACCGTGGAGGGCGGCGAGGGGACGGGCAAGTCCACCCTCGTCGCAGGCCTGCGCGCGGCCCCCGCCTTCGCCGGGGCGCTCTTCACCCGCGAGCCGGGCGGCTCGCCGGGGGCCGAGGATATCCGCGCCCTCTTCGTCTCCGGCGAGACGGAGCGGTGGGACGCGCTGACGGAACTGCTGCTCGTCAACGCGGCCCGGCGCGACCATGTGCTGCGCACCGTCGAGCCGGCGCTGGCCGCCGGGCGCGACGTGATCTGCGACCGCTATCTCGACAGCACCCGCGCGTATCAGGGCGCGCGGGGCGTGGCGCGGGAGACGATCGACGCGCTGCACGAGAGCGTCGTCGGCCTGTCGCCCGTCCGCACCCTCCTGCTCGACGCGCCCCCCGCCACGGGCCTCGCCCGGGCCGAGGCGCGGCGGGGGCCGGACAGGTTCGAGCGGATGGAGAAAGGCTTTCACGAAACCCTGCGCGAGACCTTCCTCGACATCGCCCATGCCGAGCCGGGGCGCGTCGCGGTGATCGACGCGACCCGTGCGCCCGGGGCGGTGCTGGCGGACGCGCTGGCCGCGCTCGCATGATCGCCGGGCAGGACGAGGCCCTCGCCGCCTTCGACGGCGCGCTCGCCTCCGAGCGGATGCATCACGGCTGGCTGCTGAGCGGACCGCGCGGGGTGGGCAAGGCCACCTTCGCGCGGCGGGCCGCCCATGCGCTGCTGACGGGCCGCGACCGCCTCGACGCGGAGGCGCGGGACGACGGCTGGCGGCGCATCGCCGAGGGGAACGAGCCGCGCCTCGTCACCATCGCCCGCCGCGTCAACGAGAAGACCGGCAAGCTGCGCGTGCAGATCGACGTGGAGCAGATCCGCGACCTGCGCGCCGGGCTGATGCTCTCGGCCGGGGCGGGGGAATGGCGCTGCGTGATCGTGGACGCGGCCGAGGAGATGAACCCCAGCGCCGCGAACGCGTTGCTGAAGCTGCTGGAGGAGCCGCCCGGGCGGGTCGTCTTCTTCCTCGTCAGCCATGCGCCGGGGCGCCTTCTGCCGACCATCCGCTCGCGCTGCCGGGTGCTCGACTTCCGACCGCTCGACGGGGAGGCGATGGCGCGCGTGACGGCGGCGCTCGACATCGCCCTGCCGCCCGCCCTTCTCTCAATCGCGCGCGGGTCGCCGGGGGAGGCGGCGCGGCTGGCCGCCGAGGGGGGTGCGGCGATCCTGGAGGCGGTCGAGGCGGCGCTCGCCCCGCTGCCCGGGGCCGTGGACGGTGCGACCGTGCATCGCCTCGCCGATGCCGTCGCGCCCGCCGACAGGGACGAGGGATTCGCCATCGCCATCCGCATCCTCTCCGGCATCGCCGCCGACCGGGCGACCGCGACCGGGGCGACGGATGCGCGCGGGCGGGCCGCGGCGGCGGGCTGGGCCGAGGCGGCCATGGCCATCCAGGCCGATGCCGAGCGGACCCGCGCGCTCAACCTTGACCGCAGGCAGGCATTGCTCGATACCTTCGCCCGCATCGGGGAGGCGGCGAGACGGGCCGCGTCCTGACCGCCCGGAGGCCGCCATGCTCGTCGACAGCCATTGCCATCTCGACTTTCCCGACTTCGATGGGGACCGCGACGACCTCGTGGTGCGCGCCCGCGCCGCCGGGGTGACGAGGATGGTCACGATCTGCACCCGGGCGAGCGCCGAGCCGGCCGTGCGCGCCATCGCCGAGGCCTACGAGGGCGTCTACTACGCCGTGGGCGCGCATCCGCTGAACGTGGGCGAGGCCCCGCTGCCGACGGTGGAGGAGCTGATCGCCTTCGCCGCGCATCCGAAGATGGTGGCCATCGGCGAGACGGGGCTGGACTACCATTACGACACGTGGCCGCCCGACATGCAGAAGGAAAGCTTCCGCCGGCATATCGTGGCGGCGCGCGAGACGGGCCTGCCCCTCGTCATCCATGCCCGCGACGCGGACGCGGACGTGGCCGCCATCCTGCGGGAGGGGTACGACGAGGGGCCGTATACCTGCGTCATGCACTGCTTCTCGTCGGGCCGGGCGCTGGCCGAGGCCGCGCTGGGAATGGGGTTCTACCTCTCCATGTCCGGGGTCGCGACCTTCAAGAACGCGCAGGGCCTGCGCGACATCTTCGCCGACGCGCCGCTCGACCGGGTGCTGGTGGAGACCGACGCGCCCTATCTCGCGCCCGTCCCGAAGCGTGGCAAGCGCAACGAGCCGGCCTACGTCGCCCATACCGCGCGCGTCGGGGCGGAGATCTTCGGGGTGACGACCGAGGCGTTCGCCGAGGCCACGACGCGCAACTTCCACCGCCTGTTCACCAAGGTTCCGCCGACGATGACCGTGCCATGAGCGATATCCTGCGCGCGACGATCCTGGGCTGCGGCTCCTCCGGCGGGGTGCCGCGCCTCGGGGGCGAGGACGGGGCGGGGGCCTGGGGCCGCTGCGACCCCGCCGAGCCGAGGAACCGCCGCCGCCGCTGCGCGCTGCTGGTCGAGCGGATCGGGCCGGCGGGGACGACGCGGGTGCTGGTCGATGCCGGGGCGGACGTGCGCGAACAGTTGCTCTCGGCGCGGGTGGGCACGGTGGATGCCGCCCTCATCACGCACGAGCACGCGGACCACGTCCACGGCATCGACGACCTGCGCCCCATCGTCCTGAACCGGCGCGAGCGGCTCGACGTCTGGGCCGACCCCGATACCGGCGCGACGCTGGCCGAGCGATTCGCCTATGTCTTCGAGCAGCCGGAAGGCAGTTCCTACCCGCCGATCTACAACCTGCGCATCCATGACGGGACGGTGGTCGTGGACGGGGCGGGCGGGATCGTGGAAGCCCGCGCCCATGTCGTCGCCCACGGACCGGGCTTCGATGCCCGGGGCTTTCGCTTCGGGGGGCTGGCCTACACCCCGGACGTCAGCGCGCTTAAGGACGATACGGCGGAGAAGCTGGCCGGGCTGGACGTATGGATCGTCGATGCCCTGCGCTGGACGCCGCATCCGACCCATGCCCATGTGGACATGACGCTCGAATGGATCGCGGCCGTCGCGCCGAAGCGGGCCATCCTGACCAACCTGCACAACGACCTCGATTACGCCGAACTGGCCGCCTACCTGCCCCCGACCGTCGAGCCGGCCTATGACGGGATGCGCATCGAACTGACGCCCGGCTGACGGGGGGCAGGCGGCCCCGGGTCAGAAACCGCTGTCGAGCGGCGGGGCGTCGACGCGGGCGGGGGCCGGGGCGGCGGGCTGGCCGCCACCGCCGCTCAGAAGACCGTTCGCCGCGCCCGCGATGCCGAGGGCCGGTCCGAGGCTCGCGCCGAGCCCCCCCACCGATCCCGTCAATCCCGCACCGGGCTGGGCCGCTGCCGGCGTTCCCTGGGGCGCGAAGGCGGGCTGCTGCGGGGCCGGGGCCTCCGTATTCGGGTTGGGACCGCTCTGGAGGCCGATGGCCGTGCGGTCGAGGCCCAGATCCGTCGAGATGATCCCCGCCCGCGTGTTGTACGGCGCGGGCGAATCGCTCTGGGTCAGCGCCCGCTCGCAATGGGGGGCGCACTGGTAGTTCTCCACCACGCCCGCGTTGTTGAGGACGACGCGCTTGATGCGCGGCTCGCGGACGAAGACCTCGTAGGTCGCCAGCTCGTTCCCGCTCTTGTCGAGCACGATGATGTTGGTCGAGCCGATGGAGCGGGCGGAGACGAACATCGTGTCGTTGCCGAGCACGGTCACGTCCGCGATGAGCGGGTTGCCGACGAGGATGGTGCCCGCGGGCGCGTCGAGCCGGACCCGGCGCATGTGATCCGAGAGGATGACGAGGCATTTCTCGCCGGTCGTCGCCCCGCCGCAGGCATGGCGCTGCTGGTAGCCGAACTCCGCGTTCCCGCCGTAGCGGCTCTCGTCGTAGTAGCCGTCCTTGACCGGCTCCGGCGCGGCCATGGGCACCGTGGCGGGCGCGTAGGTCTCCATGACCGGGGGCGGGGCGGGAATGAAGGTGGTGACGCTGGGCCGCTGCGGCGCACCGTTCGAATAGCCGTTGGACGATCCGGCATGGGCATCCGGGGCGAAACCGCCCGTCGCAGCCGCCATGGCCAGGGTCGCAAGCAGAGCCGTCGTCTTTTTCCGGTGCATGATGTCCGCCTCGTCCCTGTTGTCGCAAATGATGTCTTCGCCCGCCATTCTTCACGAACAGTTTTGATGCGCAGTTAAATATCCCCTGTTTATCTCGCTCGCCTTTCGGGATAATGGACAGTGTACGTTTCTACCGAGAAGATCCGCTCCATGCTCCGTTCCCTTCTGATCGCCGCGCTCGTCTCCCTCGGGGGGTGTGCCGACACGGTCGCTCCGTCCTTCCAGCCCGTCACGGGTCTGCTGGCGACCCCCGAACCCGCGCCGATGCGCCTGTCCGCGATGCCCTCGACCCGGATGCCGCTGCCCTTCGTCGATGCCTCCGCCGACCTGTGCGACGCCCGCGCCGACGACGCGTTCCGCCGTCCGGTGCCGAAGGGCAATCTCGACCGCGCCCTCTTCGACCGCGCGGTGCTCCATTATACCAATATCGCCCGGTGCCGGGCCGGCCTGTCGCCGCTGCGCGCGGATGCGCGGCTTTCGGCGGTGGCGACGGGGCACAGCGCGGATATGGTCCAGTTCAAGTTCTTCGGGCACGCCTCTCCGCTGCCCGGCAAGACGACGGTCAGCGACCGCCTGCGCAACCGGGGCGTGCCCTTCGCCGGCGCGGCCGAGAATCTCGCCACGGCGAAGCGGCTCAACCTCGGCAACGGCACGGTCGTCTATCCCCTGGGCTACGATCGCTGCGCCTACAGCCGTACGCCCGGCGGCCCCGTGGTGCGCGTGCGCACCTACGGCAGTCTCGCGCAGCATGTCGTCGACCGCTGGATCGCCTCGCCCGGGCATCGCAGGAACCTGATGAACCCCACCTACACGCGTCACGGCGCGTCGGGCGTGATCGACCCGACCACGCAGCTTTGCGAGACCATCAGCGCGACGCAGCTTTTCGCGGGATAGCGGAGGCTATTTCTTCTTCTTGGCGTTCTTCTCGACGAAGGACCGCATGAAGGCGCGAATCTCGCGGGAGGCGGAGGTATCGAGCGCCTCGCACAGCTCGACGAAGGCGTCGCGCTCCTCCTTGTGGATTCGGATGACGAGCTGGCTGTCGCGCTTCTTCTTGCCCTTGACCATGGCCACCCGCCGCTGCCTCTACCCCGACCCGACGACGTATAGACAGACCGGACGGATGGGGCAAGACGACAGGTGCCGTTTCGGGCCAAGGTGATCGGGTGAAACCTTGTTCCCCGCCCCCGGCGGAGACCGGGGGCCTCGCCGAGCAGGCTGCGATCAAAAAGTTTGCACTTTATTCCATCGAGGTTCCCGGTCTTCGTGCCGCGCGCAGTGCCGGGAACGGAGGGGAAAATACATTCAAGTGATCGCCGTCCGTTTCGGGCGATGGCATTTGACCCCCCGGCCCGGTTTGGCTATCGCCTGTGGCGACCTCACCGGAGCCGCCCCATGACCGATGCCCCCGCCCCGCCCCGCTCGTTCCAGGAAATCCTCATGCGCCTGCAGGCCTATTGGGCGGACCGGGGATGCGCGGTGCTCCAGCCCTACGACATGGAGGTCGGCGCGGGCACGTTCCACCCGGCGACGACCCTGCGCGCGCTTGGCTCGCGGCCTTGGGCGGCGGCCTACGCGCAGCCGTCGCGCCGCCCGACCGACGGGCGCTACGGCGAGAACCCGAATCGGCTCCAGCACTACTACCAGTACCAGGTGCTGATCAAACCCTCCCCGCCGGACCTCCAGGATCTCTATCTCGGCTCCCTGCGCGCCATCGGCATCGACTTCTCGCTCCACGACATCCGCTTCGTGGAGGACGACTGGGAAAGCCCGACGCTGGGCGCGTGGGGCCTCGGCTGGGAGGTCTGGGTCGACGGGATGGAGGTCTCGCAGTTCACCTACTTCCAGCAGGTCGGCGGCCATGACTGCCGCCCCGTCTCGGGCGAGCTGACCTACGGTCTCGAACGGCTGGCCATGTACGTGCTCGGCGTCGATCATGTGATGGACATGCCCTTCAACGACCCGGACGCGCCCATCGCCCTGAGCTACGGCGACGTGTTCCTCCAGATGGAGCGCGAATACTCGCGCTGGAACTTCGACGTCGCGGATACCGACACGCTGCTGCGCCATTTCGAGGATGCCGAGGCCGAATGCGAGCGCATCCTCGCCGCCGAGCCGGCCGACCCGAAGACGGCGCGCACGATCATCATGGCCCACCCGGCCTACGACCAGTGCATCAAGGCGAGTCACCTTTTCAACCTGCTCGACGCGCGGGGCGTCATCTCCGTGACGGAGCGGCAGGCCTATATCGGGCGGGTGCGGGCGCTGGCCAAGGCCTGCGCCGATGCCTACGTCGCGGCGGAGACGGCACTGGACGACGCGGCGGCGTGATGTCCCCTCGTCATCGGGCCTCCGGCGCGTTAACTATAGGGCGTCACCCACTCAACCACGGATGTTCCGCATGACCATCACCTTCATCGACGCCCCCGCCGCCCTCACGGAGACGAGAGGCGCGCTCGTCGTCCTGCTGACCGGCGACGGGACGCTGTCCGGCCCGGCGCGGGAGGTGGACGAGGCGATGGGCGGTGCCCTGACGCGGGCCGTCGAGGCCAAGGCGATCAAGCCCAAGCACGGCGCGACCCTCGCCTTTCCCTTTCCCGGCGGGCTGGCCGCGTCCAAGGTGCTGGTGGCGGCCACGGGGCCGGACGCGCTCGACGCGACGCAGGCGCGGCTCCTGGGCGGCAAGATCGCCGCGGCGCTCGGCGCGCTCGACGCGGGCGGGGCGACGGTCCTGGCGCAGGACGTGGACCCGGCCCTCGCCGCGCAGATGGCGGCGGGCATGACCATGCGCCGCTACGCGTTCGACCTCTACAAGACGAAGGACAGGAAGCCGAAGGAGGGGGATATCGCCGTCGCGGCCTCCGACGGGGATGCCGTGCGGGCGGCCCATACGGATGCCGACGCGCTCGCCCAGGGCACCGCCTTCACCCGCGATCTGGTCAGCGAGCCGGCGAACAAGCTCTACCCCGAGACCTTTGCGGAGCGGCTCCAGGCGCTGTCCGAGCACGGTATCGAGGTGACGGTGATGGGCGAGGCGGAGCTGGAGGAGATCGGCATGGGGTCGCTCCTCTGCGTGGGCTTAGGCTCCCAGCGCGAGAGCACGGTCGTCGTGATGAAGTGGATGGGCGCCGACGATGCGGACGCCGCCCCCTTCCTCGCCGTGGGTAAGGGCGTGACCTTCGACACGGGCGGCATCTCCATCAAGCCCTCGGGCGGCATGGAGGAGATGACGATGGACATGGGCGGCGCGGGCGTCGTCTCGGGCCTGATGAAGACGGTGGCGCTGCGCAAGGCGAAGGCGAACGTCATCGGCATCGTCGGCCTGGTGGAGAACATGCCCGACGGCAAGGCGACCCGTCCGGGTGACATCGTCACCTCCCTTTCGGGTCAGACCATCGAGGTCATCAATACCGACGCCGAAGGCCGCCTCGTCCTCGCGGACCTGCTGACCTACGGACAGCGCGAGTTCAAGCCCGCCGCGACGGTGAACCTCGCCACCCTGACGGGGGCGATCATCATCGCGCTGGGCCATCACCATGCGGGCCTGTTCTCGAACAGCGACGCGCTCTCCGAGCAGCTCGCCGACGCGGCGAAGGCCGAAGGCGAAGGCCTCTGGCGGCTGCCGCTCTCGAAGGATTACGACAATCTCATCAAGTCGTCCCTCGCCGACATGAAGAACACGGGCGGCCGGGCGGCAGGCTCGATCACCGCCGCGCAGTTCCTGCAGCGCTTCGTCGACGACAGCCCGTGGGCGCATATCGACATCGCGGGGGTCACGCTGCTGAAGGAGGCCAAGCCCCTGCACCCGAAAGGCGCATCCGGCTGGGGCGTCGCGACGCTCGACCGGCTGGTGCGGGATCAGTTCGAGACCGCCGGGTCCTGACGGTGGCCGAGGCGCTGTTCTACCACCTGACCGCCCATCCGCTGGAGCGCGCCCTGCCCGACCTGCTGGAGCGCACATTGGCAAAGGGGTGGCGGGCGGTGGTGCGCTGCGGCGGGGCCGAGCGGATGGAGGCGCTCGACCGGCATCTGTGGACCTATCGCGACGAGAGCTTCCTGCCCCATGCCGCGCAGGGCGTGGCCGAGCCGGAGCGTCAGCCGATCTACCTGACGACAGGCGACGAGGTGCCGAACGGGGCCGATGCCCTTTTTCTGGTCGACGGGGCGGATACGGGCGATTTCGAGGGGTTCGAGCGGGTCGTGATCCTCTTCTCGGGCGAGGACCCGGACGCGCTGGCGCTCGCCCGCACGCAATGGAAGCGCGCGAGCGAGCGGGTCAAGGCGACCTACTGGCAACAGGATGGCGGTCGCTGGACCAAGGCGCGGGAGAGCGTGCCGCAGGTATGACGGCACGCTCCCGGCCGCACGGTCAGCCGCGGCGGCGCATCCCGAAGCCGGCCAGCCCGAGCAGCACGAGCGCCAGCCCGCCCGGCGCGGGGACCGAACCGCCCCCGGTCCTCGTCGGCGTATCGCCGTCCTGACAGTAATAGCGATGGGCGGTCGCCGCGGTGCATTCGCGTCGCTGCGTATTCTGGAACGCGTTGTCGACCCACATCTGGCCACCGTAGGTATAGTCCGTGATCCCGCCATTCGCGTCGTAGGCGAAGTTCGAGCCGTTGGACTGGTGGAACCAGATCCCCTGCTGATCGCCGAATCCGACACCGGCCCACGCCGCCGAATCGTAGGCGTCGTTGATGCCCGAGACGTCGAGGGCGAACATGGTCATGCCGCCCGCGGTGCTGAAGGCGTTCTCGTAGGTGGCGAGATAGTCGCCCGTGCGGAAGCTGCCCGCGCTGTTCTGGCCATCATAGGTATAGGCGGTGATGCGGTTGGCCGCGCGGTCGCCGTAGAGGATGGCGTATTCGTCCATATGCTGCTTCGGGTTCGCGCCCGGCGAGACGACGAGCCAGAAGCCGTCCTTCGAGCCGTCGTCCTTGAACTTCATCGTATAGGTCTGGTTCTGGTCGTCATAGGAGTTCCAGACGCCGGGACCGTGATAATCCTTGGTGAAGACCGTCGCGGAGGCGGGGGCGGCGAGGGTCGCCATGCCGAGGGCGAAGGCGAGCGTGCGGATGAGGCGATTCTTCATGGGTCGTGTCTCCCGTATCGGTTCCTGGCGCTCTTCCCGAACGGAAGAGGCGTCGATCTTGGGGGTATTTGACCATCGGAGGATGAAGATCGGATTTGTGAAGCAAAAGTTTTCATTGCACGACATCGAATTCTTGCCGCGCGACGCCGATTTGCATTCTCGTTGCGAAAAAAGACCCCCGGTGCAGAACCGGGGGTCTTCATCGTCCACGAAAGCGAAAGCGTTACTTCTTGCGGCGCAGGCCGAACCCGGCGAGGCCCATCAGGACGAGGGCGAGGCCGCCCGGCGCGGGAACCGATCCGCCGTTGCCATTGCCACCGCCGGTGCTCTGCGTGCCGGCTTTGCAGTAGAAGGCGTTCGGGTTCGTGATGCAGGAGCGCACGCTCGTGTGCTGGTTGGCCGTGTCGAGCCACATCTGCCCGCCGAAGCTGTAATCCGCGATGGTCCCGTCGGCGTTGTAGGCGAAGTTCGAGCCGGAGGACTGGTGGAACCAGATGCCCGTTTCGACGCCGAACTGCACGCCGGCCCATTCGGGCGTGTCGAGCGCCGCGTTGATGTCCGACACGTCGAGCGCGAACATGGTGCGACCGTTACCACCATCCTGGAAGGCATTCTCGAAGGTGCCGAGATAGTCGCCGGTCCTGAAGCTGTCGGCGCTGTTCTGGCCGTCATAGGTGTAGGCGGTGATGCGGTTGGTGGCGCGGTCGCCGTAGAGGATGGCGTATTCGTCGACGTTGGTCTTGGGGTTCGGGCCGGGCGAGACGACGAGCCAGAAGCCGTCCTTCGAACCGTCATCCTTGAACTTCATCGAATAGGTCTGGGTATCGGTGTCGTAGGCGTTCCAGACCTGATGCTGGCCGTGGTAGTCCTTCGCGAAGATGGTGGCCGACGCGCCGGACACGCTCATCACGGTGGCGGTTGCGGCGGCGAGGGTGGCGGTGAGGATGCGGTTCATCTGTATCTCTCCAGTAAGTTGCGGTGTCTGTCGTGCCCCCTCCCTCGCAATCGGCGGGCCAGACAGGCCAACTTACAGGATTCCGTTGCCGGACAACCCCTTAGAGTGTTGTTAATGCTTCATAAACCATGTGGACCGCTCCGGAATGGCACGAATGTCATCCCGAAACGGGACGCGGGTCACCCCGTTGCCTCCATCTGCTCCAGCGCGGCCATCCACATCTCCTCGGCCCGGTGCAGGCCGTCGACGATCTCGGCGCGCTTGATGCCCAGCTTTTCCAGTTCCGCCGGAGATATGTGGTCGGCCAGCGACACCTCGTTGAGGCGCGCGTCGATCTTCGCCAGCATCCCCTGAAGCGCCGTCACCCGCGCCTCGCACTTCTCCGCATCGGCGCGCAGGTTGGCGGGGGAGCGGCGGGGCGGGGCGGACGGCTTCGGCGCGGGCTTTTCCGCCTTGGCCCTGGCCTTCGGCTTCTCCTCTGCCGGTCCGGGCGCGCCGCGCTGGGAGAGGAGGAAGCGCTTGTAATCGGCCATGTCCCCCTCGTAGGGGGTCACCCGCCCCTCGTGGACCAGCCAGAAGCGATCCGCCACCATCTCCACCAGATGCGCGTCGTGGCTGACGAGGATGACCGCGCCGCCGTAATCGTTGAGCGCGTGGATCAGCGCCTCGCGGCTCTCGATGTCGAGGTGGTTGGTCGGCTCGTCGAGGATCAGCAGGTGCGGCGCGTCGAGCGTGGCGAGCATCAGCAGGAGCCGCGCCCGCTGCCCGCCCGAGAGCCGCCGCGCCTCGACCTCGGCCACCGCCGCCCCGAACCCCGCCGCGCCGAGACGGGCGCGGTGCTTGGCGGGGGTCTCGTCGGGGAAGTGCCGGGCGATATGCTGGATGGGCGTCTCGTCCTCGTGCAGCTCGTCGAGCTGGTGCTGGGCGAAATAGCCGATGCGCAGCTTCTTCGAGCGCGTCTCGTCGCCGTCCATCAGGTCGAGCCGGTCGGCGATGAGCTTCGAGAGGGTGGACTTGCCCTGCCCGTTCGCACCCAGCAACGCGATGCGGTCGTCCTGATCGAGGCGGAAGTCCAGCTTCGAGAGGACGGGCGGGCCGTCATAGCCCACCGCGCCCCCGTTCACCGCGATGAGGGGGGGCGGCAGTTCCTCCGGCGTGCGGAAGGTGAAGCCCGCGACCGCGTTCTCCGTCAGCGCGGCGAGCGGCTTCATCTTCTCCAGCATCTTCAGGCGGGACTGCGCCTGGCGCGCCTTGCTGGCCTTCGCGCGGAAGCGATCGACAAAGCTCTGGATATGGGCGCGCTGGGCGTCCTGCTTGCGCTTGGCCGCGACCTGCTGCTCCAGCCGCGCCTGGCGCATGGCGTCGAAGGCGTCGTAGCCGCCCTTGTAGTAGGTCAGCGTCCCGTCGCTCAGGTGCAGGATGCCCTTCACCGCCCGGTTCAGCAGCCCCCGGTCATGCGAGATGACGAGACAGGTATGCGGATAGCGGGCGAGGAAGGTCTCCAGCCAGATCGTGCCTTCGAGGTCGAGATAGTTGGTCGGCTCGTCAAGCAGCAGGAGATCGGGCGCGGAGAACAGCACGGCGGCCAGCGCCACACGCATCCGCCAGCCGCCCGAGAATTCGGAGCATGCCCGGTTCTGCGCCTCGGTATCGAAGCCCAGCCCCTGCAGGATCGAGGCGGCGCGCGCCTCGGCCGAATGGGCGTCGATATCGACGAGCCGCGTCTGGATCTCGGCGATCTCGGTGCCGTCGGTCGCGGTCTCGGCGCGGGCCAGCAGGTCGGCGCGCTCGGTATCGGCGGCCAGCACCGTCTCCAGCAGCGTATGCTCGCTCGCCGGGGCCTCCTGTGCGACGCCGCCGATGCGGGCCTGCCGGGGGATGTCGATATCGCCCCCATCGAGGGCCAGCTCGCCGCGGATGAGCTTGAAGAGCGTGGTCTTGCCACAGCCGTTGCGCCCCACGACGCCGACGGTGGTGCGCGGGGGGATCGAGGCGCTCGCGCCCTCGAAGAGCGGCTTGCCCTCGATGGCGAAGGAGATGTTGCGGATAGTGATCATGGGGCGTCTCTACGCCTCTTGGCGGCGCAGGAAAAGAGCGGGAATGGCCATCTTGGCAATCCGCGCCCGCTTCTGCGGAACCATCGGATGCAGCACCCGGCAAAAGGGGCGTAATACGTATGTCGGACGCGTCAAACCTCTGTTGACAGCTTTCCCCGGTTAGCGCTAGGCGATACGCCCAGCCCACGATCATCAAACGCTTGGCAGAGGTTCTTATGTACAGAGTAACCAAGAGATCTCTTGATATTGCCATGGGCATCGCGGTCGCGGTCGCGTCCCTTCCCTTCCTGATCTTCGGTCTGGTCGGTTCAGCGATGGTTCACAGGACCAATTCCCTCTTCGTTCAGGAACGCACGGGCCTCAACGGAAAACCCTTCTCGATATACAAGATAAAGTCGATGCGCTGCGAAATCGCCGGTGCCGACAACTCCGACGAAGCGCGTCTGACACGCTTCGGACGCTTTATCAGAAAGACCAGCATCGACGAGTTGCCGCAGATCATCAACATCATACGCGGTGACATGAGTTTCGTGGGACCACGCCCCCAAAAGCATATATATTACAAATTGATGAACGAGAACGAGCGACGCCGGTACAGTGTACCCCCCGGCCTCAGCGGATGGTCGCAGGTCCAGGGTCGGAACGGCGTGACCTGGCGGGAGCGGTTCAAACAGGATTTGTGGTACGTCGACAATGCCAGCTTCGGCCTCGACCTATGGATTTTGTGGCGGACGGTGATCGTCGTCCTGACCGGCCACAACGTGACGAATGGCACATCGGCAACGATGCATTCCCTCGACGAGGAACTCAGAGAAGAAAGCAAAGCTGTCGCAGTATCGGGCATGCCACCGATCCTGGCAAGTTACGTCGAGAACAACCTCAACGCCGTTGTCAGCTTCAGTCTTTACGACCCCAACGAGATGCATCCGGCGACAGAGAATCCACGCGACTTGTTCGCCTTCTACAACATCGGTGGAAACAAGCAGTATCACAAGGTCTACTTCAGCATATGGCGGCGTCCGAAAGACAGCAGCTATGCTTTTCCCGCTGGTATCGTCGGCCCGTTCGACGTCGATATCAGACATGACGATACTGTTATCCAGCAAACGTCGGAAACGTGCGTGTATAACGCGTTCCACGAAAAACCGAAACTGCGCAGCATGAAATAGTCGTCAGGCTGCCCACCGTATACCGTATGCGACATCCGGTCAGTCGCATATGGCTCGGTACCCTCACCCCGACGCTCCTAGCGTAAAGCGGTTACAAACCGGGGGAGGAAGGGAACCATGACGATCCACGACAGGGCGATGCTCGATGCCGTGACCGGGCCGATCGAGACG
>JAHDDY010000213.1 GCA_020629115.1 Paracoccaceae bacterium
GGTCGCGCTCGGCATGGGCGACGATGGCGTCGCGGGCGTTGGCGATCAGGTTCACCACCACCTGCTCGAACATCACGCGCGGCCCGACGGCCATCGCCTCGCCGCAGCCGATCTCGGCCGTCAGGGTCACGGCGCCGCCCGAGAGCTGCGCCTGCATCATCGTCACCGCGCCCCCGACCGCCTCGGCCAGGTCGAAGCGCGCGGCGCGGTCGTCGTCCTTGCGGCCGAAGATGCGCATGTGGTCGATGATCCGGGCGGCGCGCTCGGTCTGCCCGGCGATGCGGTCGAGCTTGTCGTCGAGGTAGTCCGGATCGGCCCGCCCCCTGGCGAGGCGGCGGCGGCAGTTGGCGGCGGCCATGCGGATGACGCCGAGGGGCTGGTTCAGCTCGTGGGCCATCCCGGCGGCCATCTCGCCCAGGGTGGCGAGCTTGGAGGCATGGATGAGCTGCGCCTGCGATTCGCGCAGGGCCGTCACGTCCGAGGCGGTGACGACGGTGCCGACCCCCTCGACCCGCGTGCCGCGCATCACCACGCGCCGCCCGCCCGCGCGCGCCACCTCGCAGGCCCCGCCCTCCCCCGCCAGCGTCCGGGCCAGCCGCGCGCGCTCGGCCTCGCCCGCCGTGCCGGCCAGGTCGGGAAAGACGTCGAGCGCGATGCCCCGGTCGAGGAACGCCGCGCCGGTCATGTCCGGCCCCAGGGCGTCGAGGATGGCGGCGTTCGCCCGGCGGAAGGCGCGGTTGCAGAAGAGCATCCGCCCGTCCGTGCCGAAGACCACCACCCCCTCCGTCAGGCGGTCGAAGGCGGTGATGAGGCGGTCCTGCTCCTCGCGCACCCGGTCCACCTCCGCCATGGCGTCGCGGAAGACGGCGGTCGCGCGGGCCATGTCGCCGATCTCGTCGGCGCGGTCGAGCGAGGGGATGGCGGGAACCGGCCTCTTGGCGGCGACGGCGCGCATGCAGTCCACGATCTCCTCCACCCGGTCGCGCTTCTCGATCAGCGTCCCCTGCCGGTCGACGAGGGCGGCGCGGTCGGCGGCGAGGGCATCGGCCATGCGGTTGAAGTACGTGGCGGTCTGGGCCAGCTCGTCGCGGCCCCGGACCGGCACGCGGCGGCCCAGATCCCCCCCTTCGAGCGCCATCGCCCCGTCGCGCAGCACCGAGAGCTGCCGCGTCAGGATCGAGCCGAGGAGATAGCCGAAGGCGGCCACCAGCGCGATGCCGAGACCGGCCCCGACCGCGTTCCAGCGCACGGCGCGGGCGATCTCCGCCTCGACCCCGGCGGTCGAGACACCCAGCTCGATGCCGCCGAAATCGAGGCCGGCGATGGTGATGTCGTGGCGCATGTCGATCCGGCCATCCGTCAGGGCCGCGTCGAAATCGGCGTCGGCGCGGAAGGGCGCGGCGAGCGCGTCCTCCGCCCCGCCCTCGGCCAGCACCGACCCGTCCGCGCCGAGGACGCGCAGGTAGACCAGTTCGTCGTTCGTCAGGGTCGTCGCCACCATCGAATCGAGCGTGGCGAGGTTGGTGGCGATCACCGCGTCCGACACCAGCGTCGAGAAGAGTCGCGCGGCGGTCTGCGCCCGTTCGTAGAGCTGCGCGCTGGCGGTGCCGCCGAAGGTGACCTGGTTCACCGAGATCAGGACCGCCATGACGACGAACTCGACGAGGGCGATCCCGAGGATCGTCTTCATTCGAAAGGACATGACACCTCGTCGAGCCGGTCGAGGCCGGTCTGTTCGGGTTGCAGGCGAAGGGCGCGCACGTCGTCCCACGCGGCGTCGTCCGCGGCGGCGAAGGCGGTGATGCCCAGGGGGACGAGCGTCTCCGGCGCGGTCTCGTGCAGGGCGGCGAGGGCCGCGCGAAGGGCCGCCGTCGCCGCCGGATCGGCATCGCCCCGGACGGCGATGGCGTGGGGCGTATAGGCGTCGGTCGTGTGGATCACGCGCAGCGCCGCGCGCACCGGTTCCGGCGCGGCGGCCAGGGTACGCGCGACCCCCCCGCCGGCGGCGGCGAACCCGTCCGCGACCGCGCGGTACACCGAATCGTGCGAGCGCACGTAGCGCGGCTCCACCTCGATGCCCTGCCGCGCCATCTCGGCCCGGGGCAGCACGCTCGCGCCGAAGGCCCCGGGCGAGGGAAAGGCCACCGTCTCGCCCGCCAGGTCCGCGATATCGGACAGCCCCGACCCCGCGCGCACGACGACGAGACCCGTCAGCCGCTTGTCCGCGCGGTGCGCGACGGCGCGGTATCCCGCCCGCTCCGAGAAGACGGCGTAGTGGTAGGGGTTCATGTAGGCCACGTCGAACGCCCCCGCGTCGAGGCACGCCTCGAAGGTGGGGATGTCCTTCGTCGTGACGAAGCGCAGGG
>JAHDDY010000214.1 GCA_020629115.1 Paracoccaceae bacterium
ACACGAGGGGTGCCACGACGCCACCTGGTGAGCAGTCGGCTCAGCCGCCGCGGTCACGGTCAGGTCCGGATCCCAGTTCTCCTTGACCCACAGTTCGGCATCGGCGGCGACGTCACTCAGGCGGGTCGTAGGGGCGCACCGGAGTGGAGGAAATTCCGCCTGGATGTCAACGTTCCGGCGGGCTCGTTCGTCTGACGGAGCGAGATGGTGGGACGACTGTGACAGATGATCAGTGGCACGACGCCCTCGCAGCGTTGTATCGGGACGAAGCGGATCGGCTCGTCGGGTTCGCCTCGTTCCTGGTGAGCGGGTCCGGTTTGGCCGAGGAGCTCGTACACGACACGTTCGCCCACCTCCTGCAACAACCGGTGGCACTCGACGCCCCCGGGAAGCTCGGCGCCTACGTGCGGACGGCGCTCGTCAACCGCTCCCGCTCGCGCCTCCGGCGACTCGCGTTGGAACGCCGCACACTCCGCCGGTTGTCGGTTCCGCCGGTCGAATGGAGCGACCCATCGGCGGCTGACTACGACGATCTCCGGACCGCCATCCGGCTTCTCCCGCGCCGACAGCGCGAGGTGATCGTCCTGCGGTTCCACGCCGACGTCGACGTGCGAACGATCGCGCAATCGCTCGGCGTGAGCGAGGGCACGGTCAAGACGCATCTGCACCGGGCCATGCGGAGTCTCCGGGCGAACCTCGAGGGGGTCGGCGGCGACAGCGAGCACCGAACGATCGAACGGGAGCCAGCATCGAGGGTGGTGGGGCCGTGACCGACGTCGAACAGCGACTCCGGACGACGATGCAGTCGGCCGTCGGACCGATCGCTCGCGACTGGGCGGCCGTGGTCGGGCGGGCTGAGCTCGTTCGTCGACGGCGCCGGACCGTCCGACGCCTCCAGTACCTCGGCAGCGTCGGGCTCCTCGTCGCCGGGGCGGTCGTCGTGCTCGGCGGGCCGAGCGGCCGAACCGTGCCGGCTTCATCCGACCGGGCAGCCGGGTTCGCCGGCGCGAGCGGCCGTGCCGAACTCATCGCCGGCGTGTCGCTCGCCGCGGCGATCGCCGCCGTTGCGCTTCGGCGACTCGCACGACAACCCGCCGAGCCGACCCCGACGGGGTGGGCTCGTGCGTCCGGCTGGCTCGGCGTCGTGGTCGCGGCAATCTCGGTGGCCTGGCCCGTGACGCTGGCCTGGCAGCACTTCGGACAGGTCGACGAGCTCGCCGACGAGTTCGAGACGATGACCGACGAGCTGGAGATCGTCGACCGCTCGGTCGACCGGAGCCTGCTGAGGGACGGGTTCGCGCCCGTCGTCACGCTGGAGGTTCGGGACGCAAGGGCCGATCGACCGGCCAGCGACGTCGCCTCGCTCGCACTCCAAGCACGCGGGTTCCGGCCGGACCTTGGGGGAGGCCACGTGCGGGCTCAGGACGGGACATGGGACGTTGCCGAGGTGCGCTCGAGTAACGGACGGACTGCCACGATCGAGGTGCGGCCCGGGGGCTCCGGGAATCCTCGCAATGGCTTGCCCTTCGTGTTGCTCGTTGGCACCGCCGGCGTCGCGATTGCGGTCGGCATCGTCCGGCCGACGCCACATCGACGGGTGCTCGGCGCTCTCCTCGCCGGACTCGTTGCACTCCAGACGTGGCTGGTGGTTCGAGCGTTCTGGCGAACCCTCCGGGTCTACGACGAGTATCCCGACAGCTCCCAGTCGGTCGAGGAGTTCCTCGCCCGGAGTTCCTTGGGATGGAGCGACTCGGACCGGGCGTTCTACGACGCCGTGCACGACACGGCGATCGACCTGTACCCGGCCGGCGGGGCTGCGTCGTTCCTCCTCGTCGTGCCGTTCGCCGTGGCGGTCTGGGCGATCGGTCCTGGGGGGACACGACGACGTGATCTCACTCGTCGTGTACTGCTCGTGGTTGGAGTCGCCGCGTTGGGCTTGGCGGGCATCGCCTTCGCCCTGAACGCACCAGGGGCGATGACGATCGTGGACTGAACTCGATCGGCTCGGCCCGTCAGAAGCCCGTACCACCCCGCAGCGCCGCCTTGGCGTCCTCAATGTCCAGCGCATCGCCCGCTGGCAAGGGCGGCCGGTCGGGCATCGGTCGGAACAGGTTGCGGAGGAAACGCCAGAAGGACGCCATGCGCCATCGTCCCACATGGCGGAGCAACTGCGCCGGCTGCCCACGTCGTGCAACACGCCCACTGCTTGTTGCACGACGTGGGCACAGGGCCATGCCAGCCGACACCTCGCCGCACTCGGCGAGCCGGTTGTTGCATGACGTGGGAGCGCGACCCGGTCAGCCGCCGCGGTGTTTGAAGCTGTCGCGACGGAAGCTGTAGAGCGCCTCGGG
>JAHDDY010000215.1 GCA_020629115.1 Paracoccaceae bacterium
CCATGCTCGATCTTGCGTATTCCGAACCGTCCGCCCCGCGTCTCAAGGGCATGAGCGGGGAGTGGGAGATGGTCATCGGGTTGGAGGTGCACGCGCAGGTGCGCTCGAACGCCAAGCTGTTCTCCGGCGGGGCCAACGATTTCGGGGCCGAGCCGAATTCCAACGTCGCCCTCGTCGACGCGGCCATGCCCGGGATGCTGCCCGTCATCAACGAATACTGCGTCGCCCAGGCCGTCCGCACCGGCCTCGGCCTTAAGGCGCAAATCCACCTGCGCAGCGTCTTCGACCGCAAGAACTACTTCTATCCCGACCTGCCCCAGGGCTATCAGATCAGCCAGTTCAAGGACCCCATCGTCGGCGAGGGGGAGGTGCTGGTGCATCTCGAACCCGGCGTCGCCCGCCGCGTGCGCATCGAGCGCATCCACCTCGAACAGGACGCGGGTAAGTCGATCCACGACATGGACCCGGCCATGTCCTTCGTCGACCTCAACCGCACCGGCGTCGCCCTCATGGAAATCGTCTCCCGCCCCGACATCCGCGGGCCGGAGGAGGCGGCGGAATACGTGCGCAAGCTGCGCCAGATCATGCGCTACCTCGGCACCTGCGACGGCGAGATGCAGGAGGGGAGCCTGCGCGCCGACGTGAACGTCAGCGTCTGCCGCCCCGGCGACTACGAGAAATACCAGGACACCCAGGATTTCGGCCATCTCGGCACCCGCTGCGAGATCAAGAACATGAACTCCATGCGCTTCATCCAGCAGGCCATCGAATACGAAGCCCGTCGCCAGATCGAGATTCTGGAGGATGGCGGCACCGTCGATCAGGAAACCCGCCTGTTCGACCCCAAGAAGGGCGAAACCCGCACCATGCGCTCGAAGGAAGAGGCGCACGATTACCGCTACTTCCCCTGCCCGGACCTGTTGCCGCTGGAGATCGAGCAGGGGTGGGTCGACGATATCGCCGGTGCGCTCCCCGAACTGCCCGACGAGAAGCGCGCGCGGTTCATGGGCGAGTACGGCGTAACGGAATACGACGCGGCGGTGCTGTCGGCCGCCCGCGAGGATGCCGATTTCTTCGAACAGGTGGCCAAGGGGCGCGACGGGAAGACGGCTGCGAACTGGGTCGTCAACGAGCTGTTCGGGCGGCTGAACAAGGATGGGCTGGGTGTGGGCGACAGCCCGGTCTCGGCGGATCAACTGGGCGGCATCATCGACCTCATCGCCAAGGGCGACATCTCCGGCAAGATCGCGAAGGACCTGTTCGAGATCGTCTGGTCCGAGGGCGGCGACCCCGCGGCCATCGTGGAGGAGCGCGGGATGCGCCAGGTCACCGACACCGGCGCCATCGACGCCGAGGTCGACAAGATCGTCGCCGCCAACCCCGACAAGGTGGCCCAGGCGCAGGAGAAGCCGGCGCTGGCGGGCTGGTTCGTCGGCCAGGTGATGAAGGCCACCGGCGGCAAGGCCAACCCGCAGGCCGTTCAGGCGGCGGTGAAGGCGAAGCTGGGCCTCGGCTGAGGCCCCGCCCCTCATCGGCGCAGCGCGAGCAGCAGGTAGCACGCGAGGGACGCCCAGTCCTTCGCCTCCTTCGGCATGCCCAGGCACCCGGCGAGGGTGGCGAGGGCGAGCAGGGCATAGGCGGCGCGATGGCCGGTCAGGGCCGCGAGAGCGGCGCGGAGGGTCTTGATCATGGTCCAATCCTCGATCAAAGGTTGAACCGAAGCGCTTCGGCACCCCGCCGATGGGCGGGATACGGGGAAGATGCGGGTACGGACGCGGGGAATCAGCCCGGGTAAGGTTGCCCGGCGCGGTAGGGCCGAATTGGTGCGGGAGTTGGGGAAAGTTGGGTGACGAGACCTTCGGCGCGGCCTTCGGGCGGCTCGTGAAGCGCAAGCGGGCCGATGCAAAGCTGACACAGGGCCGGCTCGCCGAATCGGTCTGGCCGAACGCTTCGGACGCCGCCGAGAGGCGCAAGGCGGATATCTCGAAGCTGGAGACCGGCAGGGTCGGCAATCCGCATACGACGACCGTGCAGCGTATCGCGGAGACGCTCGGCATCGCGGATGCGGAGATCGACGCGCTGCGGCGGCAGGTGAGCATGACGCCGCAGGAGCAGCTCGACGCGGTGCCGACGCTCAGCCGGAACCAGCTCGAACTGCTCGCCTCGCGGTTCGAACTGGAGCGCGCCTTCGACCGCTCGGACGCGCAGTTGCGGGATTTCCTGGAGAAGAAGGCGGAGGAATACCGCGCCTACCGCGCCCAGATCGACGCCCTCGACGCCCGCCTGCCGCAGGTCCACAACCTGAAGGGCGCGGCGCAGGAGGCGGCGGCACGGCTCGATTTCGA
>JAHDDY010000216.1 GCA_020629115.1 Paracoccaceae bacterium
CTTCCGGGGTGTCGAACTCGCACCCGGGGCCATTGTGGTGGACACCATCTCTGTGCTCTAGCGATCGTTGCCGGGAAGGCTTGGAACGTTACTGAGCACAGGGAGCCCGAAGACGTTCAGCGAAGGTCATACGCGTTGAAGATCTCGAGTGTCGTCTCGAGCCGAATGAGCAGATCGTGTTCGACGGGAGCCGACGACTGGAGACGGACATGGACCGGATCGGCTTCGGGCTCCGCAGCGAAGGCGATCTCGACCGTGGGGACGCCCACTATCGGGTAGCTGAACCAGAGATCGCGCTCAGCGTCGGTTCCCTCGATGCCGAACTCGATGGCGACCCAGTCAGCGTCGTCGAAGCGATAGCCGACCAGGTGGCTGACGAACGAGACGAGCGCTCGAACGCTTTCTGGGCAGACCCAATTCGAGACGAGAGTGTTGGGCGTCAGGTCGTGCACACATCTGAGTCTTCCCGATGAGCGGCGCACTCGGGTCCCGTTCCGCACGCGGATCTGAAGGCAACGACGTTCTCTCGCCTGCTCGCACGTTCTGGTGCTCCTCGAGGCGATGGTTGGACGGACTGGTGCCGCAGTGGGCGCAGAGTGCCGCAATGGCCTTGTGACATCGTCGGCGGGCGTGGCAGCGTCGCGGGATGATCGAACGTTGGCGCCGCGCGGCCGCCTATGTCCGCTGCAAGGACCAGGCGGGCCGGATCCTGCTCGTCCGGGTGTCTCTTCCCGGCACCGCTGATCACGGCCGCTGGTCTCTTCCCGGCGGCGGAATGGAGTGGGGCGAGACCCCGGCTGAGACCGCACGGCGCGAGCTGGACGAGGAGTCGGGCCTGTCGGCGACCCTCGGCCGAGTCGCGGGCGTCTTCTCCCGCTGGTACGACGCCGGCGAGGCGTACAGCGGCGAGCCGGGGCACGTGATCGGCGTCATCTTCGACGCCTCCGATCCGGTCGGTGACCTCCGGATCGAGGGTCCGGGATCGACGACGATGGACGTGGGTTGGTTCACGCTGGCCGAGGCGCGCCAGCTGCCGTTGGTCGAGTTGGCGATGTTCGCGCTCGATCTCGACGGAACCGACCCCGAGGCGACCTAAGCCCTCTGCCTCCGGACGCTTCTGCCTCCGGTGACTACGGTCGAGCCGAGTCCATCGAGCCGGGAGCCCCGCCGTGCACGTCGTCATCACCACTGTCCGGGTCCAGGATGGATCCATCCCCGACCTGGCGGCGCTCTTCGACGAGACCAACCGCGACCTCGTCGCCGGCGAGGACGATTGGTTCGGCGCGTGGTTCACCGCCAACCACGAGACCAACGAGGTCACGGTGATCGCTCGCTGGACCGACCCGGCGTCCTACGAACGGCTCCGGTCGAGCCCGGAGTTCTCTGCGACGATGGGGCGGTTCGCCGAGAAGTTCGCCGGCCCGCCCGCCGTGACGGTCAACGAGGTGCTGGTCGAGATGTGACCTCAGGCAGCGTCCCTGCGGGGCACTCCGATCGGGTCGGGCGCGATCTCGCCGCGCAGTTCCTCGACGAGGTCGATCAGCTGCTCCATGACGAGGTCGGCCAGGCGTCGGAGCTCGGAGGCGTCCGGATCGGATTGGTCCGTCAGCTGCCACACGTCGATGGGTGCACCGATCACGGAGCGGACCTCCGGTCGGAGGAAGACACTCCGGATCAATGACCGGACGAGTCGTCGCCGGCCGAGCACCCGGTGCGCCCCGACCATGGCGATCGGCACGATCGGCGCGCCGCTCATGAGTGCGAGCCGCACGGCGCCGGTCTTCGCCCGCTCGGGCCACTGATGTGGATCCCGGGTGGTGCGGCCTTCGGGGAAGATGCCGATCGCCTCCCCCTCGGCGAGTGCCGACGCTGCCGCCTCGAGGGCGTTCGCTGCGTCGCTCGTGCCCCGCTCGACCGGGATGTAGCCGAGCCGGCGGGCGAGACCCCCGACCACGGGGAAGCGGAACACACCGGCGGTCGCGAGGAGCCGCAATGGACGTCCCAGTCGCCGACCGACCAGCGCCAGCAGGATGCCGTCGAGGTAGCTCGAGTGGTTCGAGATGACGATGACCGCCCCGTCGGGCAGGGCCATCGCCGCCCGTCGGCGCCCCCGGACTCCGGCGACCCGCAGCCGGGTCAGACCGGCGACGGCCACCGCGGCGACGGCGCCGAGCACGGCGTAGACGACCGCGCCGGTGCGTCCGGGGTCCGACCAGTTCATGGCGCACGTCTAGCAGACGTCGCCCGGAGTGATCCTCAGCCGGCTCGCTCGTCGCGGCGCACTCGGGCGGCGACGGGTGCCGGGCGTCGACGGTCGAGCAGG
>JAHDDY010000217.1 GCA_020629115.1 Paracoccaceae bacterium
CCCGACACGTGCTGTTGACTGGCTCGCCGATGAAGGAAGTGCTCGATCATCAGGCCGAGCGGATTGCGGACAGCTCGGCACGTGCTGACCTCAGCCTCGGGCAGGGTGCCTACTTCATGGTCTCGGCTCATCGAGAGGAGAACGTCGACAACCCGATCCGGTTGAACCGCCTCGTCGAGTCGCTCCGGGCGTTGCACGCCGAACACGGGCTGCCGATCGTCGTGTCGCTTCACCCTCGGACCCGGAACCGAGTCGAGGCGGCGGGTATCGCCGATGGTGATGGCCTTGTCTTCCACCCGCCCTTTGGATTTTCTGACTACTGCCGACTCCAGCTCGACGCCGCCTGTGTCCTCTCGGACAGCGGAACAATCAGCGAGGAATCGGCGATTCTCGACTTTCCGGCGGTCTCGATCCGAGACTCGATCGAACGCCCTGAGGCGCTCGATACCGGCTCGATCATCTTGTGTGGGCTCGACACCGAGAGCGTGCTTCTCGCTGTGCAGGCCCGCCTGCATGCTCCTGCGCAGACCAGCCGTCCGTTCGAATATCTGATCGGAGACTGCTCTTCTCGCGTGGTGAACGCCATTGTTGGGCTTGCCGGTCGCACCCGGTTCTGGAGCAACCTACACGAGCGCTGATTCGGTCGGCCCGAGTCAGTGGCAACGTCGACCCCGTCCCGATTCCGATCCCTCGCGCAGGTTCTATCCCAGCGCGGGATTCGAACCGCACGCGCACGGATGCCAGCCAGCTCGAGGCCACAGCCGAACAGGTCGATCGGGCTTGCCGCGGTTGGTGGTGACAGATGCCCCAGGTAGAGACCGCATGTTGAGCGACTCCTGGCGTTCCGAACAGTAGTGGCGGGGTCGCCATGAGCCGCCCTGGGATGGTTGGAGACTCTCGACCTTGGAAACGAGGATGGAGAGATGCCACGAGAGAAGTCGCCAGGGAAGCCGACGACGCGTCGCTACAGCGAGTCGGAGAAGGATCAGGCGGTGCGGCTCGTGCGTCAGCTGCGCACGGAGTTGGGCACTGAGCACGGCACCGTGCAGCGGGTAGCTGAACAGCTCGGCTACGGCGTTGAATCGGTTCGCACGTGGGTGCGTGAACGCGATGTCACCGACGGGTTGGCGGGCCCGGACGCTCAGCGAGTCCGCGAACTCGAGGCCAAGAGCAAGGACTTGAACCAAGAGGTCCGCGAGCTTCGCCGAGCCAACGAGATTCTCAAGCGTGCTTCGGTTTTCTTTGCGGCGGAACTCGACCTCCCACAGAAGTGATGGTGCGTTCATCGACTCCGAACGTGATGAGTTCGACGTCGAGTCGATCTGGAGGGTGCTGCCGATCGCATCGAGCACGTACTACGCGGCGAAGCGCCGCGAGGTCGAGCCGTCGGCTCGGGCGGTTCGTGACGCCGTGATGATGCAGGTGTTGATGGCGTTGCGGGTCACCAACCGGAAGGTCTACGGGGCGCACAAGCTCTGGAAGGCTGCTCGACGGGAGGGCCATGAGATCGGCCGTGATCAGGTCGCCCGGCTCATGCGGGCCCTGGAGATCGAGGGGGTCAGCCGGCGGCGACGCAAGGTGTTCACGACGATCGCGGATCCCGCTGCGGTTCGGGCCCCGGATCTCGTCAACCGGAACTTCACTGCGAACCGGCCCGACGCGTTGTGGGTGACCGACCTCACCTACGTGCCGACGCGCACCGGGATGGCCTATGTCTCTTTCATCGTCGACGCGTTCTCGCGACGGATTGTCGGGTGGCGGGTCGCTAGCCACATGCGGACCGACATGGTTCTCGACGGCCTTGAGATGGCCCGCCGTTCACGGGGCCGGCTACGTTTGCTCGGCCTTGTCACACATGCCGATGCCGGACCGCAGTTCACCTCGGTGCGCTTCACCGAGCGCCTCGACGAGATCGGGGCCCGACCCTCGATCGGCACCGTCGCGGACTCCTGCGACAACGCGCTCGCTGAAACGACCAACGGCTTGTTCAAGACCGAGTGTGTCCGAGGGCCTGATGCGCCGAAGGTCTGGGACGACATCGACCAGCTCGAACTCGAGGCCCTGGCTTGGGTTCACTGGTTCAACCACGACCGGCTGCATGGCCACTGCGACGACGTGCCGCCCGCAGAGTTCGAAGCAGCGTTCTACGCTGCCCGACAGACCGATCCCACCGGGGTTGAAAACCAATAGCCCGAGTCTCTACCGAACCCAGGGCGGCTCACCACTCAATAGGCTTAGCGAACCGGCGCCCGCTTGGGCAGGAGGCGGGGGAGAGAGTGAACGACGGAGCCGGA
>JAHDDY010000065.1:0-3616 GCA_020629115.1 Paracoccaceae bacterium
GTAGACCATGAGAATCGACGCGCATCATCACCTGTGGGACCTGTCCACCGTCACCTACCCGTGGCTGATGGCCCGGGGCGTGCCGCGCTTCTTCGGCGATCCGGCCCCGATCCAGCGCGACTACCTGCTGCCGGAGTTCCGGCGCGATGCGGCGGCGTTCGATGCGTCGGTCCATATACAGGTCGGCGCGGCGGACGGGCTGGCGGAGGCGCGCTGGGTGCAGGGGGTGGCCGAGGCGCACCCGGACTGGCCGCTCGTGCAGGTCGCCTTCTGCGACCTGGCCGCCGACGACCGGGACGCGGCGCTCGACGCCCTGCAGGCCCTGCCCACGGTGCGCGGCGTGCGCCAGATCGTCGGGCGCGCGGCGGGGGAGGATGCGGTCACGGGGACGAACGCCCTGCTGGAGGACCCGCGCTTCGCCGCCGGGCTGCGCGCCGCCGGGGCGCGGGGGCTGAGCTTCGATCTCCAGCTCATCCCGCAACTCTACGGCGGCATGGCCCGCGTCCTCGACGCCGCGCCCGACACCCCCGTCGCCCTCTGCCACGCCGGCTCGCCGCAGGAGCGCGGGGCCGGGTACCTGCGCGGCTGGGCGCGGGACCTGCGCGTCCTGTCCGAGCGGCCGCAGGTGGTGTGCAAGCTGTCGGGCCTCGGCATGTTCGACCACGGCTGGACGCCCAACAGCATCCGCCCCGTCGTGGAGATCTGCCTGGAGCATTTCGGCCCCGACCGCTGCATGTTCGGCTCGAACTTCCCCGTCGACAGCCTCTACTCGGACTACGCGACGCTCGCGGACGCCTACGAGGCGCTGATCCCCGACGAGGCGAAGGCGATGGTGTTCGGCGGGACGGCGGCGCGCTTCTACGGGCTGGGCTGAGCCTTTTCCATCTCCGCCGCGACCTGGCGCAGGTAATCGTCGAGCGTCCTGCCCGGCTCGGGCACGAACCGTGCCCCCGTCGCCTCGCACCGTTCGATCCGGTCGATGCGGAAGGCGCGAAAATCCCCGCGCAACTCGCACCAGGCCGAGCAGATCCAGACCCGGCCCCAGTATTCGGTCTGCAGAGGCCGGATCGTCCGCTCCGTCGCATCGCCGGCGAGCGACAGGTAGTCGATGCGCAGGACCTGCCCATCCCGGATCGCCCGGCGGAGGAGCGGCATGTGGCGAAAGCCCTCTCGCGCCAGATCGAAGGCGTAGACCCCGAAGCCCCAGGTCTTCGGCGCGTTGCGCCGGTTCGAGGCGTGCTCGCCCACCTTGTCGAGGACCCCCCGCGCCGCGTCCCGCAACGCCTCGTCCGCGGTCTCGCGCACGATGGCCATACCGAGGGTCAGGGCTTCGAGTTCCGCCAACGACAGCGCCAGGGGCGGGAGGAAGACCGGCTCGCGCAGCATGTATCCGACCCCGCGCTCGCCGTCGACGGGCAAGCCGGAGGCGACGAGCGCGTCGATGTCGCGATAGATGGTGCGCACCGATACCTCCAACGCGGCGGCGAGATCGACGGCGCGGTGGAGGCGCCCGTCCCGGACGATGGCCACGATCTCCGCCAATCGCTCCTCGCGCCGCATCTTCCGCCCTAGCCCAGCGCCACTTCGAGTGCTGAGTGGTGCAGCACGACGCTCGGGCCGTCGATGGCCGAGACGAAGGGACCGGCATCGGGGGCCGCGCCGATGCCCGCGGCGGCGGCACGGGCGGCCTCCATGCTCTCCCATTCGATATGCTCGATCCACGTGCCCTCCTCGGTACGCGACAGGCGGCGGCGGACGAAGCCGGGCTGCGCAGCGACCCAAGCGTTCATCGCCTCGGCGGCACGCACGAAGGCCTCCCGGCTCGTGCCCGCGTTCAGGGTGAAGGTAACGGTTTCGACGACGGGTCCGGTCATGGGTCTGTCCTTCTGAATGGTTCCGATGCCCCGTCATGTACCGGCCCAACTGCCAAATCACGTCAGTTGACCGTATCGGGCTTGTCATCCTCGCACTATGGTTGACAGTGTGTGAACGCTCTCCCGCGAAGAATCCGCATGAGGAACCCGCCATGAAGACCCCCATCGCCCTCGCCGCCGCCACGATGCTGCTCTCGACCACCGCTCTGGCAGAGACGCTGACGATCCTGCACACGAACGACTTCCACAGCCGCGTGGAGCCGATCAGCAAGTACGACAGCGGCTGTTCGGCGGAGGACAACGACGCGGGCAAGTGCTTCGGCGGCTACGCCCGCCTCGCCACGGCCATCCGCGACGCGCGCGCCGATGCCGGCACGTCGATCCTCGTGAGCGCGGGCGACCAGTTCCAGGGGTCGCTGTTCTACACCTACTACAAGGGCCAGGTCGCCGCCGAGATGATGAACGCGCTGGGCTACGACCTGATGGCCGTCGGCAACCACGAGTTCAACCACGGGCCGGAGACGCTGGGCGCGTTCGTGAAGGCGGTCGAGTTCCCCGTCCTCATGGCCAATGCCGATATCGCGGACGAGCCGGAGCTGTCGGACGTGATCGAGCGGTCGGTCATCATCGAGCTGGACGGGAAGATGGTCGGCTTCATCGGCCTGACGCCGGACGACAACGCGGATCTCTCCTCGCCCGGCCCGAACGTGATCTTTCAGGACCCCATCGAGGCGGTGGCGCGCGAGGTCGCGGCGCTGGAGGCGGCGGGCGTCGACCGCATCGTCGTGCTCAGCCATTCGGGCCACGCCGTCGACCTGCGCCTCGCAGCCGCCGTGGACGGCATCGACGTGATCGTCGGCGGGCATTCGCACACCCTCCTGTCCAACGAATCCGACCGCGCGGCGGGGCCGTACCCGACCTTCGTGGACACGCCGAACGGCGGGCGCACGGCCATCGTGCAGGCCTATGCCTACGGCAAGTATCTCGGCAGGCTGAACGTGACCTTCGACGAGGACGGCGTCGTCACCGACGCGGTGGGCGAGCCGATCCTGATGGATGCCTCGGTCGCCGAGGACGAGACCATCAAGGCCCGCATCAAGGAGCTGGCCGCCCCGCTCGACGAGATCCGCAACCAGGTCGTCGCCCGCAGCGCCGCCCCCATCGACGGCTCGCGCGAGAGCTGCCGCGCGGGGGAATGCGAGATCGGCAACCTCGTCGCCGACGCCATGCTCGACAGCGTGAAGGACCAGGGCATCGACATCGCCATCCAGAACGGCGGCGGCCTGCGCGCCTCCATCGACGCGGGCGAGGTGACGATGGGCGAGATCCTGACCGTGCTGCCCTTCCAGAACGTGCTCTCCACCTTCCGCCTGTCGGGCGCGGACGTGGTCGCCGCGCTGGAGAGCGGGGTGAGCCAGATCGAGGAGGGCAAGGGCCGCTTCCCGCAGGTCGCGGGCCTGCGCTACGCCTTCACCACCGAGGCCGAGCCGATGGCGGGCCGCATCCTGCGCGTCGAGGTGCCGGGCGCGGATGGCGAGTGGGTGCCCATCGACGAGGAGAAGATGTACGGCGTCGTCTCCAACAACTTCATGCGCGGCGGCGGCGACGGCTACGCCGTCTTCCGCGACAATGCCGAGGACGCCTACGACTTCGGCCCCGCGCTGGAGGACATCGTCGCCGAATACATGATCGCGAGTGGCGAGTACGCGCCCTTCACGGACGGGCGCATCGTGCAGGAGTAG
>JAHDDY010000065.1:3716-5645 GCA_020629115.1 Paracoccaceae bacterium
TACGGCACCCCCAGCGCCCGCGGCGGCATCGCCTTGCCGAAGAACCCGGCGAGCAGGATGACCGTCGCGACGTAGGGCAGGACGAGGACCACCTCGATGGGGATCTCCCCGATCAGCGGCAGGGACGTGCCCTGGATGCGCGCGGCCCCCGCTTCGAGGAAGCCGAACAGCAGGCACGCGAACAGCACCGACCAGGGCCGCCACTTGCCGAAGATCATCGCCGCGAGCGCGATGTAGCCCTTGCCCGCGCTCATCTCCCGCACGAAGCCCGCGCCGTGCGCCGTCGACAGGAACGCCCCCGCGATGCCGCAGAGCAGACCCGCTATGATGACCGCGCGGTAGCGCAGCCACGGCACGGATATCCCCGCGCTGTCCACCGCCCTCGGCATCTCGCCCACCGCGCGCAGGCGCAGTCCGAACCGCGTGCGCCACAGGAGCCACCAGACCAGCGGCACCGACAGCACGGCGAGGTAGACGGGCAGGGTATGCCCCGAGACCAGTTCCGCCCAGAACGGGCCGAAATACGGGATGTCCGCGAGGCTCTCGCTGCCCGGCAGGCGCAGTTGCGGGAAGCGCTCGTCCCGCTCCAGCGAGGGCGTCTGCCCCCCTTGCTGGAACAGCGCGACCCCGACTACGACGGTCAGGCCGGATGCGAGGATGTTGATGGCGATGCCGGAGATGATCTGCTCGCCGCGATGGGTGATGCAGGCGAAGCCATGGATGATCGACAGCACGACCGACACCCCGAGCGCCGCCAGCAGCCCCGCCCAGGCCGAGCCGGTCAGCGCGGCCACGGCGGCGGCGGCGAAGGCGGAGGCCAGCAGCTTTCCCTCCAGCCCGATATCCACGATCCCCGCCCGCTCCGAGACCAGCCCGGCCATGGCGCACAGGATCAGCGGCGTGGCCACCCGCAGGGTCGAATCGAGGATCAGCATCGCATCGAGCCACGTCATGCCCGCGCCCTCCCGAGCATCCGCTCCAGCATCGGCACGAACATCAGCATCAGCGCGCCCGAGAACAGGATGATGAGGCCCTGGATCAGCAGCACCATCTCGCGCGTGATGGTCTGGAACTCGAAGTCCAGCTCCGTCCCGCCCTGGAACAGCGCACCGAAGAGGAAAGCGGCGAGGACGATGCCGACCGGGTGGCTGCGTCCCATCAGCGCGACCGCGATGCCGGTGAAGCCGAAGCCCGAGGGGAAGTTGAGCACCACCTTGCCATGCGCGCCCAGCACCGTGTTGATGGCCATCAGCCCGGCCAGCCCGCCGCTGATGAGCATGGCGACCACGATCATGCGCTTGACCGGGATGCCCGCGTAGACCGCCGCCGAATCCGACTCGCCCATCGCCCGCAGCGCGTAGCCCCACTTGGTACGCCAGATCAGCACCCAGACCCCGACACAGGCCAGCAGCGCGATTGGAAAGGCGAGGTTGAGCGGGCTGGACCCCATCTCGATCCCGACCGCCCCGAGCATGTCGTGGATGTAGGGCAGGCGCGCGGCCTCCGCGACCTCGCGGCTCTCGACGTTGGATTGCCCCGGACGCATGAGCGCCCCGGCGAGCAGGCCCACCATCAGCCCCGCGCCGATGAAGTTGAACATGATCGTCGTGATGACGATGTGGCTGCCGCGATAGGCCTGAAGCCAGCCGGGGATGAACGCCCAAGCCGCCCCCATCAAGGCCGAGCCGACGATGGCCAGCGGGATCAGCAGCAGCGACGGCATCCACGAGTCGAGCGCAAGGCACACGAGCAGCGCGCCGAGACCCCCCAGATACGCCTGCCCCTCGCCGCCGATGTTGAACAGGCGCGCGTGGAAGGCGACCGCGACGGCCAGCCCCGTGAAGATGAAGTTCGTCGTGTAGTAGAGCGTGTACCCGAGCGCGCCCTCGTAGACGAAGGCCCCCTTGATCATCACGTCCAGCGCCTCGA
>JAHDDY010000065.1:5745-20099 GCA_020629115.1 Paracoccaceae bacterium
GAGCGGGATGAGGCCGTACTCGGCCCAGGGGGGGAGGCGGGTCATGGGCGGGATTTCCTGATTGTCATCGCCCGGCTCGACCGGGCGATCCGGGGCGACAAGCGCAGGTATTCGGCACCCTGGACCACCGGGTCAAGCCCGGTGGTGACTGCAAACATTGGTGTGCGACCCCTCACGCCACCCCCTCCGACACGCCCGCCATCATCAGGCCGATGCGGCCCGTATCGGCCTCGGCGCGCGGGATCTCGCCGACGATGCGGCCCGCGTTCATCACGGCGATGCGGTCCGACAGGGCCATGATCTCGTCAAGCTCGACCGAGACGACGAGGATGGCGCAGCCGGCGGCCTTGCGGGCCATGATCTCGGCGTGGATGAAGGCGATGCCGCCGATGTCGACCCCGCGCGTCGGCTGGCCGATGAGCATGATGGACGGCTCCGTCTCGATCTCGCGGGCCATGACGAGCTTCTGCTGGTTGCCGCCCGAGAAGCCGACCGCCGCCTGCTTCGGCAAGGTGGGGCGCACGTCGAAGCGCTCCATCAGCGTCTCGCAATGGCGGTGCATCGCGGCGGGGCTGAGCATCCGCCCGTCCCCCGCCCGCGCGCCGTCGTGATAGCCGAGCACCGCGTTCTCGCGCGCCTCGAAGGGCAGGACGAGGGCGCGGCGGTGGCGGTCCTCCGGGACGTGGCTGACCCCGAGGCGGCGCATCTCCGCCGGGTCGAGCGGGTTCGCCGCCGTGACCGTGCGGTCGCCGATGACGATGCGCCCCTCCTGCACCGGCGCGATGCCGGACAGCACGTCGAGCAGCTCGGACTGCCCGTTGCCCGAGACGCCGGCCAGCCCGAGGATCTCCCCCGCGCGCAGGTCGAGCGACACGTCCGACAGCCGCGCGACACCGCCCTCGTCGCACCATGTGATGCCCTGCGCGGCCATGGCGACGGCCCCGGCCTCGGCGGCCACCCGGTCCACCTCCATCGAGACGGCGCGGCCGACCATCAGCTCGGCCAGCTCCTCGCGGCTTGTCTCGGTGGTGCGCCGGTGGCCGACCATCTTCCCGCGCCGCATGACGGAGACGTTATCCGTCACCGCCATGATCTCGCGCAGTTTATGCGTGATGAGGAGGATCGTGACCCCCTGCTCGCGCAGGCCGCGCAGGATCTCGAAGAAGCGGTCGGTCTCGGCGGGGGTGAGCACGCCGGTCGGCTCGTCGAGGATGAGGATGCGCGCGCCCCGGCGCAGGGCCTTCAATATCTCGACCCGCTGTTGCAGGCCGACGGGCAGGTCCTCGATCAGGGCGTCGGGGTCCACCTCCAGCCCGTAGTCGCGCTCCAGCCGCAGCAGCTCCTCGCGGGTCGCGGCCTTGCCGTCCTTCAGCATCGCCCCGCCCTCGGAGCCGAGCATGACGTTCTCCAGGACGGTGAAGTTCGGGACAAGCATGAAATGCTGGTGCACCATGCCGATGCCGTTCCCGATGGCGTCGGCGCTGGTCTCGATGGGGGCGTCGCGGCCGTCGATCTCGATGGTACCCGAATCGGCCCCGTAGAAGCCGTAGAGGATCGAGACGAGGGTGGACTTGCCGGCCCCGTTCTCCCCGATGATGCCGTGGATCGTGCCCGGCATCACCTCCAGATCGACCGCATCGTTCGCGACGACGGGACCGAAGGTCTTGGTGATGCCGCTCAGGCGGACGGCGGGGGCGACCGTCATGGAACGGTCGTCATGGATAAAAGCTTCTGCCCCGCACCTGATGCGGGGCCTTCAGGAGTACGGCGCTCCGTTGCAACAGGCCCCGGATCGAGTCCGGGGCAGAATATATCATTCCACCCCGGCTCCCGCATCAGGCCGCCTCGGCCGCCGGGCAGGAGGACGTGTCCTCGTAGTTGTGCACCTCGATGTCGCCCGCGATGATCGCCTTGCGCGCGGCTTCGACGGCCTCGCGGATCTCGTCGGTGACGAGGTCCGCGTTGTTCTCGTCCTCGGCCCAGTCGACGCCGTCCTCGGCGAGGCCCAGGATGTTGACGCCGCCCTCGAACTCGCCGTCCATCGCCGCCTTGAGCGTGTCATAGGCGGCCACGTCCACGCGCTTGAGCATGGAGGTCAGCACGTTGCCCGGCGCGATGCCGTTCTGGTTGCTGTCGACCCCGATGGCGAGCTTGTCGGCATCGGCCACGGCGCGGATGACGCCCAGCCCCGTGCCCCCGGCGGCGTGGTAGACCACGTCCGCGCCGCGGTCCATCTGGCTCTGGGCCAGTTCCGCGCCCTTGGTCGGGTCGTTCCAGGCGCTCGGCGTGGTGCCGGTCATGTTCTGGATGACCGTCGCGTCCGGGTTGGTGTCCTTCACGCCCTGCACGTAGCCGCAGGCGAACTTGCGGATGAGCGGGATGTCCATGCCGCCCACGAAGCCGACCGTGTCGTTCTCGGAGGCCAGCGCGGCGGCGACGCCGACGAGATAGCTGCCCTCGTGCTCCTTGAAGGCGTACTGGCGCAGGTTCGGGCGGTCGAGCCAGGACACGTCGATGATCGAGAAGTTCACGTCCGGGTTGTCGGCGGCGACCTTGTCGATGGCGTCGGCCTGGGCGAAGCCGACCCCGATGACCACGGTCGCGCCCCGGCGCACCATGCGGCGCATGGCCTGCTCGCGCTGGGTCTCGTTCGTGACCTCGAACTCCATGACTTCGGTGCCGGTCTCGTCGATGAACTTCTTCACGCCGCTCCAGACGCCCTCGTTGAAGCTCTTGTCGAACTTGCCGCCCATGTCGAAGACGACGGCGGGCTTGAACTCGTCGGCGAGGGCCGTGGTGGTCATGAGGGCGGCCGCGGCGGCCCCGGCGAGGATGGTCTTGAGCATGGTCTTCTCCCGTTGTGTTCTGTGGCGCGCGGCGGTCAGCCCTTCAGGCCGATCTCGCGCAGGCGTTCGGTCAGGAAATCGTCGGCGGTGGTGCCGGGTTTCAGCACCACCTCGGGGCGGGGGTGCAGGAACATGGGCATCGAGAAGCGCGGCACGTTGCGGGCCGCCGGGGGGTTGACGACCTTGTGGACGGTGGCGGGGTAGTAGCCCCCCGTCGCCATCTCCAGCATGTCGCCCGCGTTGATGGCCATCATCCCCGGGTCGCAGGGCACCGCGTGCCACGTGCCGGCGGTATCGCGCGCCTCCAGCCCCGATTCGGAGCCGGCGAGGAGGCAGGTGACGAGGTTGATGTCCCCGTGCGCGGCGGCGCGGACGGCGCCCGGCTCCGGGGCCTCGTCCAGCGCCGGATAATGCAGGATGCGCAGCAGGTTCGACTTGCTGCCCTCGATCATGTGCGGCATCGGCTCGCTCAGGGCGTCGACGACATGGGCGGGGCTGTGCTCCTGGAGCCAGGACAGCAGCGTCGAGCCGACCGCGACCAGATCGTCGTGCAGCGCGCGGGTCTCGATCTCCAGCTCGGGCGGGACGCGCCCGTCGGGGAAGACGTGGTAGAATTCCTTGAGATCCTTGACCGCGCTGTCCTTGGCGTTCTCGGATTTGAACGGGAAGTATCCGTCCTGCCGCCCGCCGTAGACGGCCCAGTCCTGCTTCGCTTCGGAGTTGAAGAACTCCCCCCAGGAGGCGTAGGCGGAGCGGATGCGGTCGGGGCCGATGGGGTGGTCGGTGAGGACGGCGAAGCCGGTCTCGTGCAGCGAGCGGGCGAACTCGGCGGGCGAGTCCGGGTCGGTGTAGGACAGCGTTGCGATGTCGAACATGGGCATCCCGTCGGTTGATCTTGCAGTGCAGCTTAACGAAGAACGCGCCTACGGCAAGCGGCCTGACGACAGATGATCCCGAAAACGTGTCAGCACCGCGTCCGCGTCCACGCCAATGCAGATGTCGATGGGCGGCCCGTCCCCGCCCTCGCGCGTCATCCCGGCCTCCGCGCCGTCGAGCGTGACCGTCAGGGGCGCGCTCACGGTCTCGAAGGCACTCATGTCGAGGGCGGCGATGACCGCCGCCGGGTCGTGCAGGTGGCAGCCGTCGATATCGGCGCTGTCCTTGTGGAACCTGAAGTAGAATTCCGCCGCATGGGCCATGAAGGCCCCGCATCGGGGCGACGGTCCCGTCATCGCGGCGATGTCCGCCCGGGTGCAGATGATTTGCTCCGTCACGTCGAGGCCGACCAGCGTCATGGGCCAGTCGGCGGCGAAGACCGTCGCGGCGGCGTGGGGGTCCTGCCAGATGTTCGCCTCTGCGAAATCGTTCACGTTGCCGACCCGGCGCACGGCCCCGCCCATGACGACCACGCGCTTGACCAGCTTCGTGATCTCCGGATGCGCGTCGAGGGCCAGCGCGATGTTGGTGAGCGGGCCGACGGGCACCAGCGTGATCTCGCCAGGCCGCTCGGCCAGCATCTCAGCGATGAAGTCGTGCGCGGGACGCGGGTCGGGCGCGCGGGCGGGGGCGGGCAGCATCGCCTCGCCGAAGCCCTCGACCCCATGGACGAAATCCGCCGGGGGTTGCAGGTCCTGCACGACGGGCCGGTGCGCGCCCTCGGCGACCGGCAGGTCCGACCCGGCCAGCTCCAGCAGCGCGCGGGCGTTGCGGCTCGCCCGGTCGCCGGTGACGTTGCCGAAGACAGAGGTGAGGCCGACCAGCTCCACCGCCGGGTCCGACAGGGCGTAGAGGATGGCCATGGCATCGTCCACGCCGGGGTCGGTGTCGATGATGATCGGGGTGGGGGCGCTCATGCGTGCTCCTTCAGGAAGACGTCGACCTCGTCGCGGGTCGGGATGGCCGCCGCCGCGCCGGGGCGGGCGACGGCGAGGGCGGCGGCGGCGGATGCGCGGCGCAGGGCCTCGGCCACGGGCAGGCCCGCATCGAGACCCGCCAGCGCGTAGCCGGTGAAGGTATCCCCCGCACCGGTGGTATCGACCGCCTCGGCGGGAAAGGCGTCGACGGCGACCGTCTCGCCGTTCCCGCGCCACACCGCCCCCCGCGCGCCGAGCGTCATCAGGAGGGCGGGGACGGGGATGGTCTCGGGCGTGACGCCCAGATGCGTGGCCAGTGCGGCGGCCTCGCCCTCGTTGACGGCGAGCAGGTCGATATGGGGCAGGACGGCGCGCGCCGCCTCCGCGTCGAAGGGGGCGCAGGCATGGGCGGTGCGCAGGCCCCGCGCCTTCGCCGCCCTCGTGCTCTCCACGACCGCATTGGTCTCGTTCTGGGTCAGCCACCAGTCTCCCGGCGCGGCGGCGGCGAGGGCGGCATCGACATGCGCCGCCGGAATGGCCCGGTTCGCGCCGCCGTGGATGACGATCTGGTTCTCGCCCCCCGCATCGACGTAGATCACCGCGTGCCCCGTCGCCGCCTCGACCGCCGCGATGGCATCGAGCGACAGCCCGGTCTCGGCCACCCGCTCCCGCGCCCAGCCGCCATCCGCGCCCACCGCCCCGATCAGGCGCACGTCGCCCCCCGCGCGATGGGCGGCGATGGCCTGGTTCGTGCCCTTGCCGCCGAGGCCGACGGCGTAGCCGGTATCCTGGAGCGTCTCGCCGGGGGCGGGAAAGTGCGGCAGGCGATGGACGTGATCGACGTTGATGGAGCCGAGGCAATGGATGGTCATGCGGGCTTCTCCGTCGCGCGGTCGATGGCGACGATGTAGTCCCGCAGCAGTCCCGCATCCAGCCGCCCCTCCCGCCGCAGGCCGGAGCATATGTCGAGGCCGTCGGGCCGCACCGTTTCGATGGCCGCGCCCACGTTCTCGGGTGTGAGGCCCCCCGCCAGCCAGACAGGCCGGGGCGAGCGGCGGACGAACCCCGCGCTGAGCGACCAGTCGTGCACGGCCCCCGTCCCGCCGAGGAACCCGGCGGCGGGCCTGCCCGAATCGAGCAGGAAGGCGCTGCAATGCTCGGCATAGGTATCGACCAGATCGACCGAGTCCGGCCCCTCGACGTGGATCACCTGCACGTAGTCCAGCCCGCTTTCCCCAAGGGTGCGCGCCTCTTGGACGGCGATATGCCGGACCACCTGCACCGAGGACACGCCGACCGTCGCCGCATCGCGCGCGATATCCGCCGCCGTATCGGACGCCGTGAGCAGGATGGGCCGGGCGGGGCGGTGGTCGTGCGCCGCGATGGCCCGCGCCGCGTCCAGCGTCAGGACCCCCGGTCCCGACGGCATCGGCCCGACCAGCCCCAGCAGATGCGCCCCCGCCCCGGACGCCAGGCGCGCTTCCTCGACCGAGGAGATGCAGCAGATCTTGATGTGCGGTCGTCGCATGGCGTTCCTCTCCCGGTGCAAGGGGGAAGCGGAAACCGGGTGGCTGTCAAGGCGCTCGCGGCGTATTCCGTCCGGAACGCCGTTCGAGAGGGGAAGACCCATGCTGCGCATCCACCACGCCCACGACCCGCGCATCCGCACCGGCGTCACCGTGCTCCTGCCCGGAGACGGCCCGCTCTCCTGCGCCGTGGACGTGCGCGGTGGCGGGTCGGCGACGCGGGAGACGGAGGCGATGGGGCCGGACGCGACGCTCGGCATCGCCCATGCCGTCGTGCTGTCGGGCGGGTCGGTCTTCGGGCTGGGGGCGGCGGATGCGGTGGCCGCCGCGCTGTCGGCGCGGGGGGAGGGGCTGACGCTGGTGCCCGGCACGCCCCCCGTCCCCCTCGTCCCCGCCGCCTGCCTCTACGACCTGAACAACGGCGGCGCGAAGGGGTGGGGCGAGACGCCGCCCTATGCGGCGCTGGCCCGGACGGCGCTGGAGACGGCGCACGATGCGCGTAGCGGCAGCCTCGGCGCGGGATACGGGGCGACGGCGGGGGCGTGGCGCGGGGGGTTCGGCGTCGCGGATGCGGTGTACGAGGGGGCGACCGTCACGGCCCATGTCGCCGTCAACGCCATCGGCTCGCCCCTCATGCCGGGCGGCGACGCCTTCTGGGCCTGGCCCTTCGAGCGCGGCGGGGAAGCGGGGGGCGCGCGGCCCGGCGGCGCGGACCGACCCGTCCCCGCGCTTCCGCCCGACATCAAGGGCGGCATCGCGACCGCCACCTGCCTCGGCGCGGTCAGCGTCTCCACGGCGCAGACCCGTACGGCCCTGCGCCGCATCGCGATCATGGCCCAGGACGGCCTGGCCCGCGCCCTGCGCCCGTCCCACGCCCCCTTCGACGGCGATACCCTCTTTGCGCTCGCACCCCGGGGGGAAGGCTCGGCAGAGGACGCGTATACGACCATGGCCCTCGGCGCGCTGGCCGCCGATTGCGTGGCCCGGGCGGTCATGCTGGGCTGCTGGCACGCGGAAGCCGGTTTCGCGCCGACGGTGCGGGAGGGGATGGCGCGTACGTAGGAAGGACGCGGCGATGTGTCGGGGGCGGCATGCCAACGGGCTTCAATTCCGCGCGCGCCTCGCCTATAACCCGGAAAAACGCTGCAAATCACGCGAGGAACCCCATGGCCGGCCATTCCAAATGGGCGAATATCCAGCACCGCAAGGGGCGGCAGGATGCCGTCCGTGCCAAGATGTTCTCCAAGTTCTCCAAGGAGATCACCGTCGCCGCCAAGATGGGCGACCCCGATCCCGACAAGAACCCCCGCCTGCGCCTCGCCGTGCGCGAGGCGAAATCGCAGTCGATGCCGAAGGACAACATCGAGCGCGCGATCAAGAAGGCCATCGGCGGCGATGCCGAGAACTACGACGAGATCCGCTACGAGGGCTACGGCCCCGGCGGCGTGGCCATCATCGTCGAGGCCCTGACCGACAACCGCAACCGCACCGCCTCGACCGTCCGCTCGACCTTCACCAAGAACGGCGGCAACCTCGGCGAGACCGGCTCGGTCGGCTTCATGTTCGACCGCAAGGGGCAGATCCTCTATCCCGCCGATGCGGGGGATGCCGACACGATCATGGACGCGGCGATCGAGGCGGGGGCCGAGGATGCCGAAAGCTCCGAGGACGGGCACGTCATCCTGTGCGACGCGACCGACCTGAACGAGGTCTCCTCCGCGCTGGAGGCGGCCCTCGGCGAGCCGGAGAGCGCCAAGCTCATCTGGAAGCCCCAGAACACCAGCCCCGTCGACGTCGACCAGGGCCGCACCCTCTTCAAGCTCATCGCCGCGCTGGAGGACGATGACGACGTGCAGTCCGTCACCGCCAATTTCGAGATGTCGGACGAGGTGATGGAGGCGCTGTCGGGCGAGTGAGGCTGCCGTGATCCTGCCCCGGACCTGATCCGGGGCCGGTTCGGACAGTGCGCCCTGCCGAGAAAGGCCCCGCATCGGGTGCGGGGCCGCGCTGCAACATCCACCGGAACCGTCCATGACCCTCCTGCTCGAACACCGGCCCGACCTCTCCCTCTCCGCCGCCTCCCGGTGGTGGCGGGCGCTGGACAAGCCGCTTCTGGCGGCGATGGTCTTCCTGTTCTGCACCGGCCTCGTCATCGCCTTCTCGACCAGCCCGATCCTGGCCATCCCGCGCGATCAGCCGATCTTCTACTACGCCGAGCGGCAGTTGATCTTCGCCGTCCCGACCGCCGTCCTGTTCCTCGGTTTGTCGATGATGGCCCCGCGCGAGATACGGCGGGCGGGGGTGCTGCTCTTCCTCCTCGTCGTGGCGATGCTCGTCTTCGTGCTGGTCTTCGGCGAGGAGCGGAACGGGTCGAAGCGGTGGATCTCGATGATCCGGTTCTCGATCCAGCCCTCCGAGCTGATCAAGCCCGCCCTCGTGATCGTCACGGCGTGGATGTTCTCGCTGCGCCCCGCGCCGGGCGCGCCGCCGGGGGCGCTGATCGCGGTCGGCTGCCTCGGCCTCGTCGCGGTGCTGGTGGGGCTTCAGCCCGACTACAGCCAGACCGCGCTCATCTGCGCCGTCTGGGCGACGATCTTCTTCATGACCGGGGCGTCCATCGTCTGGGCCGTCTCGGCGGGTCTGGTGGCGGTGGCGGGCATCGCGGTGGCCTTCGCCGTCTCGCCCTACGTCGCCGACCGCATCCGCCTACTGTTCGACGCCGACGCGACGGGGGGCGGCGGGCAGATCCGGCGCATGCTCGACGCGATCCAGAACGGCGGGCTGTGGGGCGCGGGGCCGGGGGAGGGGACGGCGAAGTTCCGTGTGCCCGACGCCCATTCCGATTTCGTCATCGCGGTGGTGGCCGAGGAATACGGTCTCGTCTTCACATTGGTCATGCTCGCCGCCTTCGCCCTGATCGTGATCCGGGGGGTGCTCATCGCCCTGTCCCTCAAGAGCGTCTTCGCGCGCTATGCGGTGTGCGGGCTGTCGGCGCTGATCGGGTTCCAGGCCTTCATCCATGTGGGAGTCGCCGCGCGTATCCTGCCGCCGACGGGGATGACCCTGCCGCTCATCAGCTACGGTGGCTCGTCGCTGCTGGCAATGGGGATCGTGTGCGGTATGCTCTTGGGGCTGACGCGCAAGGACGTGGGGCGGATGCCATGACCGGCCGGCACGCCGTCCTGGCCGCCGGCGGGACGGGCGGACACATGTTCCCCGCCCAGGCGCTGGCAGAGGAGCTGCTGCGGCGCGGATGGCGGGTGACGCTGGCCTCGGACGCGCGGGGGATGCGCTATGCGGGGGGCTTTCCGCCCGCCGTCGCCCGCCGCGAGCTGGCCGCCGCGACGCTGGCCCGGGGCGGCCTGACCGCGCGCCTCGCCGCGCCGGTGTCGCTCCTGCGCGGGATCGTGCAGGCGCGGAGCTGGATGGCGGCGGACCGGCCCGACGCGGTGATCGGCTTCGGCGGCTATCCGGCGGCCCCCTCGATGGCGGCAGCGGAGCTTCTGCGCATCCCGCGCCTGATCCACGAGCAGAACAACGTGCTGGGCAAGGCGAACCGCCTGTTCGCGCGGCGGGTGTCGGCGCTGGCCTGCGGCATGGGCGTGCCGGTCAACGCGCCGCCCGGCATCCGCACCGTCGAGACGGGCAACCCGGTGCGCGATGCCGCGCTGGCGGCGGTGGGGCGCGACTATGCGCCCCCCGGCGACGGCCCTATCCGGCTTCTCGTCTTCGGCGGTTCGCAGGGGGCGAGCGTCCTGTCGGACCTGCTGCCCCCTGCGCTGTCCTTCCTGCCCGATGCCCTGCGCCCGCGCCTGCACGTGACGCAGCAGGCGCGCGAGGGCGAGATCGGGACGCTGCGCGAGAACTACGCGGCGGCGGACGTGACCCGGGTCGAGGCCGCGCCCTTCTTCGACGACATGCCCGAGCGCATCGCGGCCGCGCATCTGATCGTCGCGCGGGCCGGGGCCTCGACCTGCGCCGAACTGGCCGTCATCGGCCGCCCCGCCATCCTCGTCCCCCTGCCCACCGCCATGAGCGACCACCAGAGCGCCAACGCCGCCTGGCTCGCCGGGGCGGGGGCGGCGATCCATGCGCCGCAGGCCGACCTGACGCCCGAGGCGCTGGGCCGGATCGTCGGAGACACCATCGCCGACCCCGTCCGCCTCGCCGCGATGGCGAAGGCCGCCCGCGCCGCCGGGCGCCCCGATGCGGCGTCGCGGCTGGCCGATCTGGTGGAGGGGACGGCGGGATAGCGACCCACCCCGCCCACGGAAGGGACCGGGGGCCTCGACGGTCAGCGCAGGTGACCGTCAGCGTTATCCGCCCACCGTCCCCCGGTTCGCACCCACCTGCCCCCGGTGCAGCAACGCGTGGTCCAGCAGCACGCAGGCCATCATCGCCTCGCCCACCGGCACCGCGCGGATGCCGACGCAGGGGTCGTGCCGGCCCTTGGTCACGATCTCGGTTTCGTTGCCGAAGCGGTCCACGGTCGCGCGGGGCGTCAGGATCGAGGAGGTCGGCTTGACGGCGAAGCGGACGACGATGTCCTGCCCCGTCGAGATGCCCCCCATCACCCCGCCCGCGTGATTGGAGGTGAATTCCGGTTTCCCCGCGCCATGAATTATGGTCAGGTCCGCATGGTGCATACCACGTTCGGAGAGGGCGCGGCGGGGAAGGTGCAACGTCACGCTTGCTCCATCCTCATCGACGACCGAAACGTCCCGGACGTGGAACCAGCGCTCCTTTTCCGTGTCGGTCGCGGCGCGTATCACGTATTGCCGGGTCGAATCTAGACGCCCGCCATCGAGCGTCACCTCGACAATGTCGTCCATCGAGCGCCCCATCCGCATCTCGTCGGCATTGGCCGAGCCGGTCAGCGTCGCGGCCGCGAAGCCGTCGCCGATCTCGATGCCCTTCACCGCGTTGATCGACATCATCGCCGCCGCCAGATCCGTGTCGAGCTTGCCGTAGACCGGCGCGCCGAGACCGGCGGGCACCCCGCTCGCCACCACCTCGATCACCGCGCCGACCGAATCGCCCGCCTTGCGCAGGCCGTCGAGATAGCCGGCCCAGTCCGCCGCCGCGCCCGCATCCGGGGTCCAGAACGGGTTGCGCGCCACCTCGTCCCAGTCCCAGGCGGCGCGGTCGATCTCCCGCTCGCCCATGCGCACCATCGCCCCGCGCACCCGCATCCCGGGCATCATGTCGGCCAGCACCGCCCGGGCGATGCCGCCCGCCGCCACCCGCGCCGCCGTCTCCCGCGCCGAGGAGCGCCCGCCGCCGCGATGGTCGCGGATGCCGTATTTCACGTGATAGGCGTAGTCGGCATGGCCGGGGCGGAAGGCGTCCGCGATGGCCCCGTAATCCTTCGACCGCTGGTCGGCATTGCGGATGAGCAGCGAGATGGGCGTGCCGGTCGTGACCCCCTCGAACACGCCCGACAGGATCTCCACCGCGTCCGGCTCGCGGCGCTGGGTGACGTACTTGCTGGTGCCCGGCTTGCGAAGGTCCAGCCAATGCTGGATCGTATCCGCATCCACCGCCACGCCGGGCGGGCAGCCGTCGACGACGCAGCCGAGCGCGGGGCCGTGGCTCTCGCCCCAGGTCGTGACGCGGAAGAGATGACCGAAGGAGTTGAGCGACATGGGCGGGCCTTTGCGCGAAGGGGAGGGGCGGGGTTCCTATAGCGCGCCCAGGTCGCCGCAAAAAGCCTTCGCTTTCCGGCAAATCGTCCTAGTTCGACCCGGAACCCAGATCAGCAATCACGAGAGACCCCTCCCATGGCCGAGCATGACGACCGCGAAGTGAAGACCCCGACCGAGGCGCGCGGCGCCGAGAAGTCGGGCATCGTGTGGAAGGTCCTCGCCGTCAGCGTGGTGCTGGCCGTCATTGCCATGATCGTCATCGGCCAGGGCGCGGAGACGGTGACCGGCGGGGACACGCGTCCCTGACACGAGAAGGCCCCCGTCCCGTGGGAGCCTGTCGTCCGTCCGGCGGTACGGATCGGTCAGGCGACCACCGGGATGATGCAGAGCATCCCGACGAAGGCGATCATCTTCCATTTCTGAAGGCTCGCCATGGATTTCTGGCTCTTCCTGTTGTCGTTGTCTGTCATGCTCGTCTCCTGATGTTCGGGGTCGGGTACCGCATCGACGTCCCGGAGACGGCTTCGTTCCGCGCTGCGGCATCGTGCGCCATCCCGGTCAGCCCACCTCCACCAGCACCGCCCCCGCCGCGATCAGGGCGATGAGCGCCAGCCGCGTCGCGTCGATGCGCTCGCGGAAGACCAGCACGCCGATGGCCGTGGCGAAGACGATGGAGGTCTCGCGCAGGGCCGCCGTCTGGCCCACGCTGTCGATGCGCGTCGCGATCATCACCGCCGAGAAGCTGAACAGCGCCACCAATGCGCCGGCGAGGCCGCGGACGGCCAGCGGGCGCAGGGGCGGCTTGACCGCCAGCCGCCGCCACCGCGCCCACGCGATGACCGGAAAGCCGAACGCCCCCGTCAGGAAGAACCAGGCGAGGAAGGTGAAGGGGTTCTCCGCCTGCCGGATGCCGTAGGCGTCGAGCGCGGTATAGAGGGCCAGCAGCACCCCCGTCCCGACGGCGGCGCGGATGGCCGGGCCGAGCGGGCCGCGCGCGCGGTGGATATTGGCCGCCGCCAGCCCCATGATCGCCCCCGAGAGCAGCACGCCCCCCGCCCATTGCCACGCCGAGAACCGTTCCCCGAAGATCAGGGCGGCGAGCACCAGCGCGACCAGCGGCCCGGTCCCCCGGGCGATGGGATAGACGAGGGTGAAGTCCCCCTTCTCGAAGGCAAGCGCCTGAAGGTACTCGTAGACGATATGCACCGCGTAGCTCGCCGCGATCCAGGGCCAGAGATCGGCGGTGGGCCAGGGGACGAGGAAGAGGGCGACGGGCAGGGCGATGGCCCCGTAACACAGGTTGATCGCGCCCCGGTTCAGGAACGGGTCCGCCCCGCCCTTGTTGATGGCCCCGAACACGGCATGGGCCATCGCCGACAGCAGCGCTAGCACCAGCGCCAGCCGCGCCCCCTCGGCGGTGCCCGCGATGGAGACCAGATGCTCACCCACGGCCGGCGCGCGCCCGGTCAGTGCCTGAAGACATGGTCTCGATGCCAGCGCAGGTGGTCGGGATGGGGCCGCAGGTGCGCGCGGGCCGGCAGCGCCGCCCGCCGGTCGGGTGTCAGCAGGCGCGCGGTCCCGTCGCCGTCGTTCACCTGCCGCGAAACCAGGATATCGCCGCCCTCGGACAGACCGAGCAGCCCGCGGTCGAACATCCAGTGCAGCGTGCCCGACAGGGCGAGGCCGTTCGTCACCGCATCCGGCCCCTCCGCCGCGACCGGGCGGATATGCGCCGCCTGCACCTCCGCGCGCCCGCCCCCGTTGACGAGGCGCAGGCCGCTGAAGGCGCAGGTGGAATCGTAGGCCACCACGACCCGCGCCCGGAACGCCCGGTCGCGCATCGCCCGCGTGATCGTCACCTGCGCGCGCAAGCCGTCATGGACATAGGCCGCCGAAGCCTCGGCCATGCCCGCCGCCTCGCCCTCGCCCTCGCGGGGCAGGGTATCCGTCTCCATGCCCAGACCGACGATGCGCCAGAAGTCGCCATCGTCGAGGGGCTGAACGGCGGCGACCCGCCGTCCTGCGGAGATCGTGTTCTGCGCCGTGCGCAGATAGCCGCTCAGGACCGTGCCGTCATGGATCGGCGGAACCGGGCGGGCGAAGGGGAGGTACGATCCCGGCTCGACATCGACATAATGATGATCCGCGCGCGCGGGGTCGGGGCGGACGTGCAGCAGGCGGGCCATCGCCGTATAGGCCATCGCTCCGCCGTTCCGTTTGCTCTCGTAGTAGAGAATCCAGTCGCCGACGAGGCGCTCGACGCGCGAAAGGTACTGTTTCGGGAAATGGTAGTGCCGTTCCGGCCGGTCGTCGTAGCCGAGGGACGGGTTGTGGATCAGAACGCCTTTCGCCATGTCGCTCCCCGCCTCGAACCGGGGAGCAGGCTAGGCGCGCCCGTCCGCCCTGTCCAGACGCGCGGGCCTCACTCTCCCAGCATCCACCGCCCCTCCGGCTCGAAGGCGTGGAAGACGAAGGCGAAGGTGG
>JAHDDY010000066.1:0-2947 GCA_020629115.1 Paracoccaceae bacterium
CCCCCTCCGGCCCCGGTCCCCTGGGCGCGATGCCCCCCGGCGGGATGCCCGGCCTTCCCCCGGGCATGAAGCTGCCGACCGGATTGTCGGGCCTGCCGACGGGGCCGGGTCCGTCGGGCGGAGGAAGCAAGAAGAAATGAGCGCGCCCGTGCTCCATACCGACCGCCTGATCCTGCGCCGCCCCGAGCCGCGCGATGCGGACGGGTACGTCGATTTCTACCTCTCGGGCCGCGCGCGCTTCGTCGGCGGCACGACGCAGCGGCATCGCGCCTGGCTGCATTTCGCCGCCGATCTGGGGCATTGGGAGATGCTGGGCTTCGGCCTCTTCGCGGTGGAGAGCAAGGAAACCGGCGCGTGCATCGGCATGGTCGGCCCCTTCCGCCCCGGCTACTGGCCCGAGACGGAACTCGGCTGGCTGCTCTGGCCGCAGGCGGAGGGCAGGGGCTTCGGCTACGAGGCGGCCCTCGCCGCGCGGGACTACGCCCGCGAGACCCTCGGCTGGGTCCGGCCCGTCAGCTACATCGACCCCGCGAACACCCGCTCCATCGCGCTGGCGAAGCGCCTGGGCGCGGTGCGCGACCCCGAGGCGGCGGTCCCCGACGGCGACACGCCCGAGACCTGCCACGTCTATCGACATCCCGAACCGGAGGCCGCATGAGCGCCGACAACGAACTCGACACGCGCGCGATTTCCGCGCTCAAGGCCCTGATCGGCAAGCCGGTCGGCGCGATCTACGGGCGCGAGGTCCATGCCGAGCCGCTGCGCGCCTCGGCCTCGATGCCCGCCGGCGCGCTGTGGATCACCGGCGACCGGCCCGATTTCGTGACCGTCGAGACCGAATGGAAGACCTCGAAGGGCGACCAGGATTTCCACCTCCTGCGCATCGCCCGGGCCGCCAGGCCGCTGGAACTGCCCTTCAACGCGCGCACCGGGGCCGTCGGTCCCTGCTCGCTGATCGAGATGTCGATGCCCGGCACGACGCTGACGGCCATCGACGTGGTGCAGATGACCGCCGAGCTGGACGATACCGTCGTCTACGACCACGCGCTGACCTTCCGCTTCGACGACGGCACCGCCGTCACCCTCAGCACCGAGCACGATTCGATCCTCGGCGCGCTGATCGTGCGGGGCGGCGAGGCGAAGGCCACCGAACCCGACTTCGAAACCCTCAAGACCCGAATGACCCTCAAGTAAGGAACGATACCCATGGCAACCGTTATTCGCCTCGCCCGCGGCGGCTCCAAGAAGCGCCCCTTCTACCGCATCGTCGTCGCCGACAGCCGCATGGCCCGCGACGGCCGCTTCATCGAAAAGGTCGGCACCTACAACCCGCTGCTGGCCAAGGACAACGAGCAGCGCGTGCAGATGAATGTCGAGCGCATCCAGGAATGGATCGCCACGGGCGCGCAGCCCACCGACCGCGTCAACCGCTTCCTCGAAGCGGCGGGCCTGAAGGACAAGACCGAGCGCAACAACCCGAACAAGGCGAAACCCGGCAAGAAGGCGCAGGAGCGCGAGGCCGAGCGCGCCGAGAAGGAGGAGGCCAAGCGCGCCGCCGCCGAGGAGGCCGCCAACGCACCGGCGGAAGAGGCCCCCGCCGAGGAAGCCCCCGCCGAGGAAGCCGCTGCCGAATAGGCGGCGCGCATGCTATGCTGCCGGCATGACGATGCGGGAGGGCGGGGCATGACCCTGGCGAAGCGCGAGGCGTGGATGACGGTCGAGGACTTCCTCGACTGGCATCCCGATGGCGAGAAGTGGGAGCTGATCGGGGGCATCCCCGTTCAAGCGATGGGCGAGAGCGCGTTGCACGATACCGTGAAATCTAACGTCCACGGCGCGTACGCCCGTCGTCTCCGCCCCCCGTCTCAATGCCGCCCCGGCGTCGACAGCCGCCTCGTGCGGGCCGACGATTTCACCGCCTACAAGCCCGACGCATACGTCAATTGCGCCCCTTTCGGTGATCCGATGGAGCCGCTGATCGAGAAGCCCGCGGTGGTCTTCGAAGTCTCCGTCACCTCGCTCGAACACGACCGCCTGAACAAGCGGGTCGGCTACTTCCGCAACCCGGACGTGGAGCATGTCGTCGTCGTGAACGCGGTCGAGAGCATCGTCTATCACTACCGCCGCGGCGAGGGACGGGAGAACATGATCGGGTTCCACGACACCCTCGCCCTCGACGGCACCGTATCGCTCGACATCCCCGTCGCCGAGTTCTTCGAGTTCCTGCCGGAGGGGCGATGAGCGGGGAGCGGGTCTGCGTCGGGGCCATCGCCGGCGCCTTCGGGGTGCGGGGCGAGGCGAAGGTGAAGAGCTTCACCGACGAGCCGGAGGCCGTCGCCGCCTACGGCCCCCTGGAATCCGAGGACCGGACGCGCCGGTTCGACATCCGCCTCGTTCGACCCGTCAAGGGCGGCTTCGCCGCGCGCCTGTCCGGCATCGCCACCCGCGAGGAGGCCGAGGCGCTGAAGGGCACGCGCCTCTACGTGAACCGCGCCGTCCTGCCCGCGCCGGAGGAGGACGAGTTCTACTACGCCGACCTCATCGGCCTCGCTGTCGAGGACGGGGACGGCGCGCATCTGGGCAAGGTCAAGGCGGTGCACGAGTTCGGCGCGGGCGACATGCTCGAATACGTGCCCGATGCGGGCGGCGAGACGGTGCTGGTACCCTTCACCCGCGAGGCGGTGCCGGTGGTGGACGTGGCCGCCGGGCGGGTGGTGGTCGATCCGCCCGCGACGGACGAAGAGGAGACGGAATCGTGAAACTGACCATCGACATCGACTGCACGCCGCAGGAGGCGCGCCAGTTCCTCGGCCTGCCCGACGTGGAGGGCCTGAACGCCATGATCGTCTCCGAGATGACCGCGCGGATGAAGGCCGAGATGGAGACGCTCGCCGACCCGGAGAAGTACATGGCCCGCGCCATGGGGATGACCGGCAAGGGCATGGAG
>JAHDDY010000066.1:3047-19875 GCA_020629115.1 Paracoccaceae bacterium
CGACCCGGAGAAGTACATGGCCCGCGCCATGGGGATGACCGGCAAGGGCATGGAGGCGATGCAGCAGATGATGCTCGCCGCCATGAGCGGTCGCAAGGAGTGACCACGCGGCCCCCGCGCTCCCACGGCCTGCGGAACATCGCGGCCACCGCCGCGCCGCGCACCCTGATGGACGAGAGCGGGGCGAAGTCGGACCCCGTGTGGCGGGCGAAGGTGCTGACGCTGTTCCCGGAGATGTTTCCCGGCCCGCTGGGGCACAGCCTCACCGGAAAGGCGCTCGAAAAACGCCTCTGGACGCTGGAAACGCTGGACATCCGGTCCTTTGCGCATGATAAGCACCGCTCCGTCGACGACACCCCCGCCGGGGGTGGTCCCGGCATGGTGCTGCGCCCCGAGATCGTGGCGCGCGCCGTCGATGCCTCGCTCGCGGGGGTGGACGCGGCCCGGTGGCCGGTCATCTGCCTCTCGGCGCGGGGACGGCCCCTGACCCAGGCGCGCGCGGCGCAACTGGCCACGGGCGCGGGGGTCAGCCTGCTCTGCGGGCGGTTCGAGGGGATCGACCAGCGCGTCATCGAGGCGCGCGGGATCGAGGAGGTGAATGTGGGCGATGCCGTCTATACCGGGGGGGAAATCCCGGCGATGGCGTTGCTCGATTCGGTGGTGCGGCTGTTGCCCGGCGTGCTGGGCAAGATCGAATCCACCGAGGACGAGAGTTTCAGCGCGGGTCTCCTGGAGCATCCGCACTATACCAGACCCGCCATCTGGGAAGGCAGGGCGATACCGGAGGTTCTTCTCTCCGGCAACCATGCGAAGGTCGACGCATGGCGCCAGGCCCGATCGGAGGCGACCACGAGAGAACGGCGTCCCGACCTCTGGCGGGCCTTCCGGCAACGGAACCTCGACCCGGCAGAAGAACCGGAGCAATCGGACGCGAACCAAGAGCCGCAGACGCGGCCATAGACCGAAAGGACCGACCCGATGAACGTCATCGAACAACTCGAAGAGGAACAGCGCGCCGAGCTCGTCGCCAAGCGCGCCGTCCCCGATTTCGCCCCCGGCGACACCCTGCGCGTCGGCGTCTTCGTCCGCGAGGGCGAGCGCGTCCGGACCCAGCAGTTCGAGGGCGTGTGCATCGCCCGCTCGGGCGGCGAGACCTTCAACGGCGGCTTCACGGTCCGCAAGATCTCCTACGGTGAGGGCGTCGAGCGCGTCTTCCCGCTCTACAGCCCGGCCATCGAGTCGATCACCGTCGTCCGCCGGGGCAAGGTGCGCCGCGCGAAGCTCTACTACCTGCGCTCGCGCCGCGGCAAGTCGGCCCGTATCTCCGAGAAGACGAACTACCGCCCGAAGAAGACCAAGGCCTGATCCCGGCAAAACCGCACGCCGACCGCCCTGCCCCGGATGCTGTCCGGCGCGGGGTGACGGAGCGCTCGCCCGCGACGCGGATGTCGCGTCGCACACCAAATCGCCCGGTCGCAGCCGCGACCGGGCGATTTCGTTGAACGCCGACCGTCTCGCCCGTCATTGCCGGGCCTGACCCGGCAATTCGGAAGGTGCGGAAATCGCGACGTTCCGGCTTCCCGGATCATCGCCATGCGCCGCCTCAGGGCGCGATCATCACCCGGAAGGCGACCGAGCCCTGGGTGCTGGCGGGGAAGGTACCGGGGCAGGTCCATTCCAGCGGGCCGGCATAGCCCGGCGCGTTCGTCGTCGGCACGACGAGCTGGCACGTCACGCCCGGCGCGACCGTGACCGGCGTGGTCACCGGCACGGCCAGCACCGTGTAGGCGGGTACCGTGTCGTTGACCGTCACGTTCGTCATCGGCTTGCTCGTGGGGTTGAGCATGATGATGCGGTATTCGAGCGTGTCGCCGATCTCGCCGGTATTCGACGTGCCTTCCGGCGTTCCCTTGGTCACGTTGCGCACCCGCTTCGTCAGGACCATGTCCGCGCCCCCCGCGCCGCCGCTGCCCAGACTGTCGGTGTTGTAGATCGTCCGGGACAGGGCGGTATTGGCGTAGAGGGTCTGCGCGGCGAGGTCGTAGACGTAGGTGGACGACGCCCCGACCCCCGTCCCCGCCTGGGTCCGCACGGTCAGGCAGACGGCCTGCCCCGCCGCCACCGTGACGGGGCCGGTCACGGGCTGGTCGCTGGTGCCGTTGCAGTCGGTATCGAGGAAGACCGTCGAGGCGAAGGCGTTCGCGGGGCTGTGCGCCCGTTCGGCCAGCGAGAAGGTCACCGCCCCGGCGGTCGTCGCGGTATAGCGGTGCGCCAGTTCGACGATCTGGCCGGGCTGCACCGTGCCGGACTGGTCCTGGCTCAGGGTCGGCTCCATGATGAGGCCGATGTTGAGGCCCGTATAGCTGCCCCCCTCCACTGGCGTGAACTCGAAGATGCCGTCATGGGCATCCGCGTTCGAGAGCGCGGGCAGGCCGCCGACATTCTCGGAGATGGGGCGATGGCCCGGGTTCGGCACCGCCGCGACGGTCAGCGGACCGGAGAACCCTTCGGGCAGCACCGCGAACCACGTCCCGTCCGCGCGCACCCGCGCCGAGGCGAGGGGCGTGCCCGTCGCCGTCTGCGTCACGGCGAGCGAGGCCACGCTCGACGGCACCTCCCCTCCCGTCAACAGCGCGTCGTGCGCCGTGCCCCCGCCGATGCCGTTGTCGACGAAGACGGTGCCGGAGACGTAGGCGAGGATCGACGCGCTGTCGGTATCGTCCTCCGCCGGGGCGCTGGCGCTGTTGTCGGGGGCCGAATCGGGGTCGGCATGGGTCTGGGAGACGATCTCGGCGGTGTTGACGAAGGAGCCGCCGGGCACCACCCGCGCGCGGATCATCAGGGTCTTCGTCGCGCCCACGGGCAGGGAGGGTACCTGCCAAAGGCCGGTCGCGGGGTCGTAGTCCGGCCCCGCATCGTCGCCGAGGTACAGATAGCCGTCCGGCAGGATATCCCGCACCGCGATGTCGCGCGCCTCGTGCGGGCCGTCATTGCCGAGGGTCAGCGCGAAGGCCACCTCGTCGGCGGGGTCCTGGCTCGGGCCGATCACGGCCTTGGTCAGATGCAGGTCCGCGGTGCGCACCCGGGCGGTGGCGACCGGGGCGGTCACGGCGAAGGCCAGCCCTTCGGCCTGGGCCACAAAGCTGTTGGAATAGGTGTTGTTCGCCCCGTTCATGGCGGCCGTCATCTGCACGACGATCTCGCGGGCGGGCTGGCCCTGCAGGAAGGCGGGGCTGGTGGCGCGGAAGGCGGTCACTTCCGAGGGCGAGGCCGGGCAGGCACCGCCCGTCAGCCCGCTGCACCACACCGTCGAGCCGCCGGGCTGGTTGCTGGCGTGGTTGGGGTTCTCCTCCACCGCCGCCGGCGCCGTCTTCGTGTACTCGAACGACTCTCCCGCCCCGCCGCTGACGGAGACGAAGGCGGAGGTGCCGCTGAAGGAGGTAGGCGGCGAATGGGTGACGGAGGGGTCGGGCAGCACGTCGATCAGCACCACGCCGTTGAAGTCCGACGTGCCGGTGTTGGCATAGGTCAGGACGTAGCCGTAGTCGCCATTCGGCGCGATCAGCTCCGGCGAGGGGACCTTGTAGACCGAGAAGCCCGACGGGTTGAGCACGAGGATGCCGTATTGCGACGTGCGCGAGCTTTCGGGCGAGCCGTCCTCGGGCGAGGAGACGATGGCGGTGTTCACGGCGTTCGTCTGGTCCTGCACCGTCGGCTTGACGATCACGTCGTAGGTGATCTTTCCCATGATCTCGTTCACGACCGTGTCGGGAAAATCCCATGTCAGGGTCGTGGTGCCGTCGGGGTTCGAGACCTCGCTCGTCGGCGAGGGCGAAGCGGAGCCGAGGACGTAGTCGAAGGCGTTGGGCAGCGTGTCGACGACGGTCACGTCCGTGGTCTGGCCCGTCACGTTCACCGGCGTCGTGGCCGAGGGCTGGAGGCTGAAGCTGAGCGGATCGCCTGCGAGCACCTGATCGTCGTTGCTGGGAACCGTATCCTTCGAGACGCGCGTGGAGATCTTGGTCAGGTACAGACGGTCGCCGAAGCTGCCGAGGCCCGTCGTCTCGTCATAGGGCGTGCCGAAGTACCAGTTGCCACCGTTAATCTCGTCGTACTTGAACGCGCCCCACTGGGCGAGGATGGTGCCGACCGGGTTGTCGAGCGCCACGTAGCGGACGATGAGGCTGCTGGTGACCTGCGTGCTGGTGCCGCCCGGTGCGGGCATGACCGGGGTGTAGGCGCGGACCTTGGTGACCGCGGCCCGCCCGCCCGGCACGCTGTTGACGTTCGTGTACCAGCCGTCGGGCGAATCGGCGTCGTCGCAGGTCTCGCTTCCGCCGAACGCGCCCGTTCCGTATTCGATGAGATAGGACGGCTGACCGCCCTCGTAGGTGCCGGCGAGGGCCATTCTCGCACCGACACCGGGGCTGATCTCCTCGATGCGCTGGGTCGTGTTGTCGAAGGTCGTGCAGTGGTAGACGTTGTTGAAGGGCTTCTTGGACAGCCAGTTGTCGTTGTGCTGATAATGTCGCGTCGCGAAGGTCTGGTCAGGCAGGATGTAGCCGTCGCCCGATCGGCGGCTCGTCTGGCCGGCGACAAGATTGTAGGTGTTGTGATCCTTGTGGTTGTGGAACCACCGCCCGCTGCTACCGTCCCGTGCGATGAAGGACTTGGTGTTGTTGGCGGAATCCGGTTCGACGTTCGATTGGCCGCTGATGCTGATGGCCGACAGGGCGCTGTAGACGTTGTTGACCGACAGTTGCCCCCCCGCATCGTCGATGTCCTGCATGGGAATCCACACGACCATGTTGCCCGCGACGAGATAGGTCTGGTTCGCGTTCAGGGCCGAGCCGCTCGCGGTGCGCGACGGGCTGTGCACGCCGGTCAGATCCGCCCCCGTGATCGTGACCGTCACCGTACCGCCGGGCGAGGCGGGCTGGGTGCAGTCGAAGCTGCCGGAGTTCCGGACGGAATGGGTCGCCGGTCCGGCACCGGAGCCGCCGGGACCGCCGTCGCTGGTCTGGGTATAACCACGGGGAATCCCCCACAGGCGATAGGTGCTGTCGGTGTAGTTCGCGAAGCACGCCTCCGCCAGCGCCCCGGCCCACCCCTCGTAGAGGATGGTATTCGGCGAGATCCCGCTCAGGGCATCGGTGAAGGAGATCGGGCCCGTGACCAGCTCGTTGCCCTTGTTACCGTCGTCGGTGCGCACGACGATCGGGAAGGAGTAGACCACGCCCTCCTCCCCCGCCGGACCGTCGCGCCGGCCGATCAGGCGCGTATGCGCATTCTTGACCAGATCGAGGATCGGGGCCGCCGAGACCGTATCGGTCGCGCCCGGAAAGCTCTCGGCGGGCGTCTGGTCGCTCTGGATCTGCGCCGAGACGAGGGAGACGGTGCTGCCGTGCTGGCGGTCGAAGGCGACCTTGGCGGGCAGGGCGTAGACCACCTGCGAGCCGCCGTTGATGTCGCCCACGTTGCACAGGATCGAGTAGCCGCTCGCGCTGTCGCCGGTGATGGCCGAGGCGGGCGAGACGCCCGTCTCGCGGCAGAAGGCGGGCAGCGACAGTTCCAGTCCGGGGCTGACGGACAGTTGCATCGTCACGTTGGTCGCGTCGCCGTTCTGGACGAGCACCTCGAACTTGTAGCTGATGATGTCGTTCGTGCGGATGATCGCGTTCCCCGTCCCGCTGTCGTTGCCGGGGTCGTCGTTCGCGTCGAACGGGCCGACGCCGGTGGCACGGGAGAAATCGACGCTGACCGTCGTGGCGAACGCCTGCGCGGGCAGCAGCAAGGCCGCGGCGAGACAAAGGCGAGCGAGGGATTTTCTGGGCATGGGCGCTTTCCATCGACACGGGAAGGAGACCCACGAATAGAAACCAAGCGTAAACTTCCAATTTAATTAAATAGTTCAGAAACTTGGTTAACGCACCCCGCGATCCGCCCACCGCGAACACGATGGCCGGCACCCCGCGGCGGAAGCCGCCTAAGCCGCGCCGAACTCCTCCGTTCCCACCTGCGCCTGCATGGTCGGGGTGTAGCGCCCGCCGGTCACGGTGTCCTGATTGACGAGATCGTCGAGCCGCTCGGCCAGGTCGGGGGCGAGGTCCACCCCCGCGCCGCCGAAATTCTCCTCCAGGTGATCGGGCTTCGAGGTGCCGGGGATGGGCAGGACGTGCTCGCCCCGGGTCAGGAGCCAGGCGAGGGCCAGTTGCGCGGGGGTGCAGCCCGCCTCCTCCGCGATGCGGGCGTATTCGGCCAGCAGCGCGCGGTTGCGCGCCCACGCCGCGCCCTCGAAGCGGGGCATCCCGTTGCGGATATCCCCGTCCGCGAAGGTCGGCGCGTCGGGCATCGTGCCGGTCAGGAACTGCCGCGCCAGGGGGCTGAAGGCGACGAACGTCACGCCCAGCTCCCGGCACGCGTCGAGCACCGCGATCTCGGGATTGCGGGTCCAGAGCGAGTATTCGGACTGCACGGCGGCGCAGGGGTGTTCGGCATGGGCCGCGCGCAGCGTGTCGGCGGCGCACTCGGACAGGCCGTAGGCCCGGATCTTCCCCTCCTCGATCAGCCGCCCGAACGTGCCCGCCACCTCCTCGATGGGCACTTCGCGGTCCCAGCGGTGCAGGTAGTAGAGGTCGATCGTCTCGGTGCGCAGCTTGTCGAGGCTTGCCTCGGCCATGCGGCGCAGCGTCCCGGGGCGGCTGTCGATGCGAGCCTTACCGATCTCCGGATCGACGAAGAAGCCGCCCTTGCTGCACAGGAGGTATTCGTCCCGCCGATGCGCGACGTGCCGTCCGATCATCGTCTCGTTATGCCCGCTGCCGTAGATCGACGCCGTGTCCAGCAGGTCGTAGCCGATATCGAGCGCCCGGTTGAGCATCGCCCCGCAGGCCGCCTCGTCCAGCCGCGGCCCGTAGCCGTGGGAGACGTTCATCGCGCCGTAGCCGATGGCGTGGACCTCCCGTCCCGTCAGGATGCGCGTCTTCATGGTCAGGTCCTCCCGCTGCTGCCCGTTTGCGATAGCATGACGGGGTGGGCGGCGGAATCAGAGAAAATCAAGCAATTCCGGTTCAGGTCGCTCGGCATGGGAGAGGAACAGGACCGGCCCCGTCCCGCCCCCGGCGCGGATACCCCGCGATTCAGGGCGATCGGGTGAGGCATGTCTTGACACAGGTGAGGCCCTTGTCGGGCTTGACCCGACAATCCATGACTGCGGCACGTGCAGGTCCTGCAACCCTGGATCGTCGGGTCAAGCCCGACGATGACTGCGTTGTTACGCCGAAGGGCTATCGCTGAAAGCCATTCACCCGATTGCTCTGCCCTGCGACACCCTCGGGCTTTTCACCGCGCCATCGCTCCTCTAGCGTGAGCAAAACCACCGAGACAGGAGCCGCCGCCATGGATGCCGTCTTCTCCCGCCGCAATCTCATCGAACCCGCCGCCCTGCGGGCGATGATGCACCGCTCCGACCTGCACGGGGCCATGCAGGCCGGCTCGCATTTCGGGGCCATCCTGCTGACCGGCTGGCTGCTTCACCTGACCTGGGGCAGCCTGTGGGCCGTGCCGGTCTTCGTCGCGCACGGCACGCTTCTCAACTTCCTCTACGCGGGCCAGCACGAGCTGAGCCACAACACGCCCTTCCGCACCAAGTGGCTCAACGAATGGGTGGGCCGGCTCATCGGCTTCCTGATGCTCTACCCGCGCAGCTTCGACCAGATACAGCACCACGCGCATCACCAGCATACGCAGGACTGGGAGAAGGACGGCGAGCTGGTGCGCCAGCCCTACACGCTGACCTCGTACCTCCTGTGGTTCCTCGGCCCGACCTACTGGTACAGCCGCGTCGCCCGCATCGCCCGCCTGACGCGCGGCATCGTGGTCGAGCCGTATATCCGCCCCGACCAGGAGGCGACGGTCATCCGCGAGGCGCGCATCCACGCCGCGCTCTATGCGCTGGTGGCGCTCGTCTCGCTCGCCGCGCAAAGCTGGGCGGCGGTCGTCTTCTGGCTCGCGCCGATGCTGCTGACGAAGCCGATCCACCAGCTCCAGAACACCATCGAGCATCTGGGCCTCAGCCACGAGGACGACATCCTCGCCAACACCCGCTCGACCGATACCAACGCCCTCATGCGCTGGATGTGCTGGAACATGCAGTACCACACGGCGCATCACAGCTTCCCGGCCGTGCCCTTCCACGCGCTCAGGGGCCTGAACGACACCATCGAGGCCCGCATCGGCCACGAGGTGCACCGCATGGGGTATATCGAGTTCCAGGTCGAGGTGATCCGCAAGCTGTGGGGCGGAAAGTCCGAAGCCGACTACCCGTCCGACGAGGTCTGGATCGCCCGCGACACGCGGGGGCGGACGGTGGCGGTGGATTGATGGGACGATTGCACTCTGCCCCGGATGCTTCGCAACACGCAGTGGTGCGATGCTGATCCGGGGCCTCTCTCCGCAAGGTGCGGCTCTCGGTACTCATAGGCCCCGCCGCTGCACGGTGCCACTCAAATGCGGGGCAGAAAGCCTTTCCAATGCCTGACCTGCGCGTCTTCCAGTCCCTCTGGGCCATGCAGCCCTATGACGACCTCGGGACCGCCTTCGACAGGGTCGCGGCGGCGGGCTTCGACGGGATGGCCATCGACCTGGGCGCGGCGGACGTGGCCACGGCCCGGCTCGCCGAACCGCATTTCGCGCGCACGGGGCTGACCCCGCTGATCGTCGCCTTCCCGAAATCCGTCACCGCCCTGCGCGAGACGCTGGTCATGGCCCGCGACTTCGGCGCGCCCTTCGTCGTGGTCATCGGGCAGGTCTTCCCGCTCACCGTCGACGGCTCGATCCCCGTCATCCGGCGCTGGATGGAGATGGCGGACGAGGAAGGGATGCCGATCCAGTTCGAGACGCACCGCAACTGCATCACCAACGACCTGTTCGTCATGCTGCAACTCATGGACGCCATCCCCGACATGCCCGTCTGCGCCGACCTCTCACATTACGTGGTCGACCGCGAGTTCTGGTATCCGCTGTCGGAGTTCGACCGCGGGCTGGTGAGCCGCGTGCTGGCCCGGGCCGACAGCTTCCAGGGCCGCGTGGCCAGCCGCCAGCAGATCCAGCTTCCGCTGGCCTTTCCGCAGCACCGCAAATGGGTCGAGCTGTTCGAGGGCTGGTGGGAGGAGGGATTCCGCGCCTATGCCCGCCGCCATCCGGGCGAGGCCCCGGTCTTCCTGTGCGAGCTGGGGCCGCCCGAATACGCGATGACCGGGGCGGACGGGCGGGAGCTGTCCGACCGCTGGGCCGAGGCGCTGATCCTGCGCGACACCGCGCGCCGCCTCTGGGCCAAGGCGACGGCATGATTCGCCCCGCCCTCCCGTCGGACGAGGCCGCCATCCGCACCGTCGCGGTCGCGGCCTACACCCGCTACATCCCCGCCATGGGCCGCGAACCGGCCCCCATGGTGGCCGATTTCGGCGCGGCCATCGCAGCGGGGCGCGCCTACGTCACGGAGGATGCGAGCGGCTTCATCGTCTTCTACCCGCAGGGCGAGGCGATGATGCTGGAAAACGTCGCCGTCCACCCGGACCATGCGGGCCGGGGCATCGGGCGCGCGCTGATCGACCTGTGCGAGACACGGGCGCGCGAGGCGGGGCTGGGGGCGGTCGTGCTATACACGAACGCCGCCATGACGGAGAACCTCGCCCTCTACCCCCGCCTCGGCTACGCGCGCACGGGGCGGCGGGTGGAGGACGGCTTCGACCGGGTGTATTTCCGCAAGGCGGTACCTCCCCTATCGCCGCCAGATCGCCCCTGATTTCGGCGGCAGCGTGCCCGTCCAGTCCCCGGCGGCGCTGTGCAGGGCGGGCATCCCGTCGGGCGCGGCGGCGGCCTCGTCGCCGAGGTTGAGCATCAGGTGCAGGGCCACGCCCTCCGCGTCCATGTCGATCGCGACGGTCTCGCCCTGCCGCGACCAGTCGCTCAGCGTCGCCTCGCCGATGCTAAGTTCCCGGCGCATCGCGAACGCCTGCCGGGCGAAGGCGAGCGGGGCGTCCTTCTCCTGCTCGGCGACGGATGCGCCCTCGGGCCAGCGCATCGGCAGCCACGGCTCGCCCTTCGTGAAGCCGTACGCCGGGCCGTCCGCCTGCCACGGCATCGGCACCCGCGCATTCTCGCGCCCCGGCCCGTCGGGCCAGAAGGAGCGGTCGTAGGGGTCGGTGACCTCCTCCTCCTTCAGCTCCGGCTGGGGCAGGCCCAGCTCTTGGCCCATGTAGACCAGCGCCGCGCCGGGGATGGTCGCGAGAAAGAACAGGTGCAGCCGCACCATCGGATCGTCCGGCCCGTCCACCTGCCGAGCCCGGTCGTGGCTCTCGATCCACCAGGCGAGGCCCTCAGCCCGGCACGAGCGTTCCAGCATGTCGGCCAGCGTGTCGGCGGTCAGGCCGTTCTGGGCGATATCGACCGTGTAGCCCGCGTTCAGGCGGCCCGGCTCGGTGATGTCGTTCGTCACCTCCACCGACTTGTTCCCCGTGCCGATCTCGCCCAGCAGATAGCGATCCTCCCCGCACCAGCGGCGCAGGTTCTCGGTATAGGCGACCCCGTCGCCGGGCAGGAAGTCGTGCAGATGGTCCTGCCGCACGTAGGGCAGGAACTGCTCGCCATCCATCTTCGCCCGCGCCTCGGGGCTGGCGGGGGGGTTGTCGCGGAAGTCGGGGTCGTAGAGATAGGACGTCACCGCATCGAAGCGGAAGCCGTCCACGCCCCTATCGAGCCAGACCTTTATGACCGCCGCGATTTCCTCGTGCACGAGGTCGCAGCGCAGGTCGAGGCCCGGCTGGTTCTGCATGTAGTTGTGCAGGAAGTACTGCTCGCGCTTGTGATGCCAGCTCCACGCCGGCTCGCCGAAGCGCGTGATCCAGTTGTTCGGGGCGCTGCCGTCGGCCTTGGCATCGTGCCAGACGTAATAGTCGGTGTAGGGGTCCTCGCGCGCGACGGACCTGAGGAACCACGGGTGCCGGTCGCTGGTATGGTTCAGCACCAGGTCGACCATCACGCGGATGCCGCGCCCGTGGGCGTCCGCCACCAGCGCGGCGAAATCGTCTTCCGTCCCCATCTTCGGATGGATCGCGGTGTAGGAGGACGGATCGTACCCCCCGTCCACCCAGGGCGACTCGGTGAAGGGGCAGATCCACACCGCATCCACGCCCAGCGCCTCGATATGATCGAGACGCCGGACGATGCCGGGCAGGTCGCCGATCCCGTCCCCGTCGCTGTCCTGGAACGAGCGGGGATAGAGTTCGTAGATCAGCGGGTTGCGCGGCCACCTGCCTGGAAAGGGATCAGGCACCGACGACCATGCCCCCGTTCGGGTGCAGCGTCTGGCCGGTGTGGTAGCTGCCGTCCGAGCTGGCGAAGAACAGGTAGGCGGTGGCCACCTCCCACGGCTGGCCCGCGCGGCCCATCGGCGTGCCGGAGCCGAAATCCTCGACCTGTTCGGCGGGCATGGTGCCGGGGATGAAGGGCGTCCAGATCGGCCCCGGCGCGACGGTGTTCACGCGGATGCCCTTGTCGACCAGGTTCGCCGCCAGCGAGCGCGAGAAGGCGAGGCTCGCCCCGCGCGTCGTGGAGTAGGAGATCAGCGACCCCATCCCCGCGAAGGCGTTGACGGACGACGTGTTGATGATCGACGCGCCCTTCTTCAGGTGCGGCAGGGCGGCCTGCGTGCAGAAGAAATAGGCCATGACGTTGCTGTCGAAGGTCCGGCGCAGCGTCTCCTCCGTCAACTCGGTCAGGTCCTCGTCCATCCACTGCTGCGCGGCGTTGTTGACGAGGATGTCGAGCTGGCCGAACTGCGCAACCGTCTTCTCGACGGCCCGCGTCGCGTGGTCCTTGTCGCCCAGATCGCCGGGGATGAGCAGGCACTCGGAGCCTTCGGCCTCCACGAGGCGCTTCGTCTCCTCCGCGTCCTTGTCCTCCTCCAGATAGGCGATGGCGACCTTCGCCCCCTCGCGCGCGAAGAGGACGGAGACGGCCCGGCCGATGCCGCTATCGCCGCCCGAGATGAAGGCGACCTTGCCCTTGAGCTTGTCCGCGCCCGGATGGCGGGGGGCGTAGTCGGGGGCGGGGTCCATCTTGTACTCGTCGGCGGGCATCGAGTCCTGGGACTGGGCGGGAATGTCGAAAGCCATGATCGGGTCTCCTGTCGTGTGTTCCGTGTATCGCCTTGGCAACACCCGACCCGCCACGATGTTCCCGCGTCCCTTCGGACCAACGGTCTTGAACATGACCTTTTCACTGTCATACTCGGTCAGCGGCGACCCGGTCATACAGAACTTCCCGACTTCCGCACCTTCTGGATTGCCGGATCAAGCCCGGCAATGACGGGCGAAACGGCCAAGCCCAGAGGGTTTTATGGACTTGTGTAAGTAGCTAGATGGTTTGGATGAGCTATGGTCCGTGCCGCCGTCGACACGCTCGGCCACCTGCCGGCGCTGAGCGTCAACCCGGCGAACGGGGACGACCGTTCGAAGGGGGGCGATCTCATCCGCACGGTGCAGGAGGGAGCCGGCGAGCGGGTCGTCAAGTTGCCCGAGGCGAGACACGGTTTCGCCCTTCTGCCGCGCCGGCGGGTCACCGAGCGCACCTTCGGCTGGGCCACCCGCTTCCGATGTCTTGTCAAGGACTACGAACGGTTGCCCGAAACCCTCGCCGGCCTCCACATCGTCGCCTTCGTCTGCCTCATGCTCAAGAACGCCGCGCCAATCGCCGGCGCAGGTTCATGACAGGTTTTAGCGGTTCGCCATGCCCTCGCGGCGTTCGCGCAGCGTATCCGCCATGATCTTGGCCGATGCCGGGCGCTCGGCGGCCATGCGCACCTTGGACGGCTCGTTGCGCTCGAACGCCTCGTCGGCGTTGCGCTTGGTCTTGGCCGAGTAGAGCATGACGGCGGCCATGGTGAAGAGGAAGAGGGTGATGAGATACGGGAAGTTGTCCATCGGTCCGGCTCCTGGGTTCGGGGTGGCGGAACGTCCGCCGTCGACCGGGAAAACACGGCATCGCCCGATTTCGTTCCTTCCGCGATCCTTGGGCGCGGTTCAGGCCGCGCCCCACCCCCCGCCGCCGGGCGTGCGCATCTCGAACACGTCGCCGGGGGCCATCTCCGTCTCGTCGTTCCCGCGCAGCACCTCGCGCCGCCCGTCCGCCCGGCGCACGGCGTTCTCGCCGCATTCGCCGGGCGCCCCGCCGTCCACGCCGAAGGGCGGGACGATACGATGGCCGCTGAGCACGGTGGCGGTCATGGGTTCGAGGAAGCGCAGGCGGCGGGTGATGCCGCTGCCCCCCGTCCAGCGCCCGGCCCCGCCCGAGCCGTACCGGATGGAGAATTCCTCGACCCGCACGGGAAAGCGCGTCTCCAGCACCTCCGGGTCGGTCATGCGGGTGTTGGTCATGTGCGTCTGCACCGCGCTGGTGCCGTGGAACCCCGGTCCCGCGCCCGTGCCACCGCAGATCGTCTCGTAGTTCTGGTGGGCCGCGTTGCCCCAGATGAAGTTGTTCATCGTCGCCTGCGACCCGGCCATCGCCCCGAGCGCGCCGTAGAGGGCGTTGCACATCGCCTGGCTGACCTCCGTATTGCCGGCGATGACCGCCGCCGGGTGGCGGCAGTTGATCATCGTGCCCTCCGGCGCGACGATGGTCAGCGGCTTGAGGCATCCCTGGTTGAGCGGGATATCCGCCCCGACCAGCGTGCGGAAGACGTAGAGCACCACGGCGTGGCAGACGGCGAGGGGCGCGTTGTAGTTGCCGGGGCGCTGCTCCGACGTGCCGGTGAAATCGACGGTCGCGGTGCCCGCCTCCCGGTCGACATGCACGGCGACGCGGATCGCGCAGCCCTCGTCCATCGGGTAGGTGTACTCGCCATCCGTCAGCGCGCCGAGCAGGCGGCGGACCGAGGCCTCGGCATTGTCCTGCACGTGGCGCATGTAGGCCTGCACCACGTCCAGCCCGAACGTCTCGATCATCCGCCCCACCTCGCGCACCCCGGTCGCGTTGGCGGCGATCTGGGCTTCGAGATCGGCCATGTTCTGATCGACGTTGCGGCACGGGTAGCGGCCCGAGGCGAGCAGCGCGCGCGTCTCGGCCTCGCGCAAGCGTCCGCGCTCCACCAGCAGGAAGTTGTCGATGACGACGCCCTCCTCCTCGATATGGGTGCTGTCGGGCGGGCCGGAGCCGGGGGTGCGCCCGCCGATATCGGCGTGGTGCCCGCGCGAGCCGACGTAGAACAGGACTTCCGCCCCCGCCTCGCCAAAGACGGGGGTGATGACCGTCACGTCCGGCAGGTGCGTGCCGCCGTTGAACGGGGCGTTGAGCATGAAGCTGTCCCCCGGTGCCATGCCGGGGTTGAGCGCGATGACCTTGCGCACGCTCTCGGCCATCGACCCCAGATGCACCGGCACGTGCGGCGCGTTGGCCACCAGATCGCCCCGCGCGTCGAACAGGGCGCAGGAGAAGTCGAGCCGCTCCTTGATGTTGACCGAATAGGCGGTGTTCTCCAGCGTCGCGCCCATCTGCTCGGCGATGGACATGAACAGGTTGTTGAACACCTCCAGCATCACCGGGTCCGCCTCGGTGCCGACGGCCTCCTCCCGCGCGAGGGGCACGACGCGGTCGAGGATGAGGTGGCCCCACTCGTCCACCCGCGCGGCCCATCCGGCCTCCACGATATTGGTGCCGGTCCTCTCCGTGACGATGGCCGGGCCGTCGACGCGCTGCCCCGGCAATAGGGCGTCGCGGTCGTAGAGGGGAAAGTCGCCGCGCGACCCGCCGGAGCGCATCGAGACGCCGGCGAGGGGTTCGGGGGCAGCGTCCACCGGGTCCCGGCGCGTCTCGTCCACCGCGTCGCCCGCGCCGATGGCCTCGACGGACAGCATCTCGACGGTCAGGTCGCGGCTTCCGGCGGCGAAGCCGTAGCGGGCGACGTGGGCCGCCTCGAACCGCGCGCGCATCTCGGCCTCGCTCCCCGCCTCGACGGCCAATGCCTGATGCGAACCGGCATAGCGCAGATGGGCGCGGGCCTCGATGCGGATGGCGTCCGGGCCGATACCCTGCCCGGCCACCTCGGCGCGCGCCTCCCCGGCCATCGCGGCGATATCGGCGTCGAGCGGAGCGCCGACGGGGCGGTCGATCTGCCGCTCGCGCAACGCGCGGATATCGGCCAGCCCCATGCCATAGGCGGAGAGCACCCCGGCGAAGGGATGCACGAACACGCGGGTCATGCCGAGCGCGTCGGCCACGAGGCAGGCATGCTGTCCCCCCGCCCCGCCGAAGCATTGCAGCGTGTAGCGCGTCACGTCGTAGCCGCGCTGGACGCTGATCTTCTTGATGGCGTTGGCCATGTTCTCGACCGCGATGCGAAGGAAGCCTTCGGCCATCGCCTCCGGGTCGGGGGCCGGCACGCCCGTGGCCGCCGCGATCTCCGCGCCCAGACGTTCGAAGCCCGCGCGCACCGCCCCGTCGTCGAGCGGCGCGTCGCCGTCGGGGCCGAAGACGGGCGGGAAGTGATCGGGGTTCAGCTTGCCGAGCAGGACGTTGCAGTCGGTGACCGTCAGCGGCCCGCCCCGGCGGTAGCAGGCGGGGCCGGGGTCCGCCCCCGCGCTCTCGGGGCCGACCTGATAGCGCCCGTCGCGATACGACAGGATCGACCCGCCCCCGGCGGCGACGGTGTGGATGTTCATCATCGGCGCGCGCATCCGCACGCCCGCCACCTCCGTCTCGAAGCTGCGCTCGTAGTCGCCCGCGTAATGGGTGACATCGGTACTGGTGCCGCCCATGTCGAAGCCGATGACCTGCCCGAAGCCGCCCCGCTCGGCGGTGCGCACCATGCCGACGACGCCCCCCGCCGGGCCGGAGAGGATGGCGTCCTTGCCCTGGAACAGGCTCGCATCGGTCAGGCCGCCGTTCGACTGCATGAACATGAGGGCTGTGTCGCCCGTACCGTGAGGGTCAAGCGCCGCGCGCACCTGCCCGACGTAGCGGCTCAGGATCGGCGTCAGGTAGGCGTCCACCACCGCCGTATCCCCCCGCCCCACCAGCTTGATGAGCGGCGAGGTCGCGTGCGAGGTCGAGACCTGCGTGAAGCCCACCTCCCGCGCGATGGCGGCGACGCGCGCCTCGTGATCGGGGTTGAGATAGGCGTGCATGAAGGCGATGGCGACGCCCCGGATGCCCGCGTCATGGGCCTCCTCCAAGGCCGCCCGCGCGCCCGCCTCGTCCAGCGGCGTCACCACCGCGCCATCCGCGCCCAGCCGCTCGTCCACCTCTGCCGCCCGCTCGTAGAGCAGTTCGGGCAGCACGATCTCCAGATCGAACAGGCGCGGGCGGTTCTGGTAGCCGATGCGCAGCAGGTCGCCGAGACCCTTCGTGATCAGCAGCAGCGTCCGGTCGCCCTTCCTCTCCAGCAGCGCGTTGGTGGCGACGGTCGTGCCCATCTTCACCGCCCCGACCGCGCCCTCGGGAAGCGCCTCGTCCGGGCCAAGGCCCAGGAGGTCGCGCACGCCCTGCACGGCGGCATCGGCATAGCGCTCCGGGTTCTCGGACAGGAGCTTGTGCGTGTGCAGCGACCCGTCCGGCGCGCGGCCCACCAGATCCGTGAAGGTGCCGCCCCGGTCGACCCAGAATTGCCACATGACCCGTCTCTCCCCCTCATCGCGCTCCGGCGTTCGGGAACCACTATACCGATTTGCGCCGGCGGCAAGGCAGGTTTCGCATCCGGGCCGGCTCAGGAGACCGTGAAGACGGGCCGCACCGGCGCGACCGCGAGCAGGAAGTCGGAGAGATCGGCGGG
>JAHDDY010000218.1 GCA_020629115.1 Paracoccaceae bacterium
TTCCTGTGCCCTAACGGGCGTGAGGGTTCAAGTCCCTCCTCGCGCACAACCAACAGCCACATTGGAAGTTCGGGCCATCGGGTTCGGAACCAGGGTGGTGTCACGTTCGGATCCGAGCTGAGAGTCGACAGGAGCCTCAGGGCCGTGATCGTTGCCCCGCCTCAGCCCTCCAAACAGATAGCAGCGTGACAAGGCCGCCCCTGGGCGGCCTCGTGTCGTTCTGTCGGTCGAATCGGGTCAGGTTCGGTGTTCGTGGGCTTCGACAGCCTCGTGGTTGCGTCGAGTGAGGATGTTCGTCGCCACCGCTGCAATACCGGTGGCGATGGTCTGCATCTCGATACCGACGGATCTGATGGACCCGACCCCGAGGCTCATGACGGAGTGTTTGATGGTCGAGTTCACCGTCTCGGTCTTGGTGCGGTGCCGATAGATCTGTTCCCACTTGGCGGTCCCGTAGGGCACACCTTGACGGTCACGGATCAGGACCTCGACCGGGATACTGATCGCCGACTGCGTGCAGACCTTCCGATCCGGATAGCCGTCGATCGGGCGAGTGTCGATCGTTGGATTCGTCGCCGGGAGATCAAACGAGCGCGGGACATTCGGACAGCGGACCTTCCCAGCACGGGCAGGGCACTCGTAGCGAGGCGTGCCGGCCTTGGTGGTCCCGAAGGGCTGGAGCCGGTAGAGGTCGCGGGTCTCGTACCGGGGAACGAGATCATCGCGGTTCGTGCCGGTGACCTTCGGCAGGTCTTGGAGTTTGGGTGGTGTGCAGGGGCAGTGGGGTTGTCCGTCGAGGATGGCGGCGCCGTCGATGTCGTGGACATGGCGGCGTTGGTGGACCAGCGGGTCGAAGATCCGTTCGACCCCGGCCCGGTGAAGCGGCATCGTCAACAGTTCCGGGTCGGCTCGGTCGTAGCCGGCGTCGTGAACGATCCGGGAGAGCTGGCCGAGACGTGCGAGGTACTCGAGGACAGGCAGGACACGGATCCGGTGGCCGGTGTCGTTGGCATGGACCGTAAACGCTCGAACGAGTTTGCGGAGCCCGGGTTCGATGGTGGTCACCATCTCCGCTTCGTACCCGAACCGGTACTTCGTGTTGTGCCGCTTGGTGGTCCCGTGCCCGAGCGCAGCATCGGTGAGCTTCTCTCCGGTTTCGGGGTCGACGCGGGCACGGTCCGGGTGTTCCCACGCTGCGCTGATCGTGCCGTCGAGCCCGAGTGTTCTGCTCTCCCGATCCTGCTCGGTGAGGGTGGCCTGAATCATGGCGTTCATCAGTTCGGTGGCAGGCGTCAAGTGGGTCGCCGGATCGAGCCCGAGGGCCTTGCGTCGCAGGAGCTTGTTGAGCCGGGGTCGCCGGTGACCGACTTGGTCGTAGGTGATGATGTGCCCGTCGGCGTCGATGACGTTGAGGGTGCGTTGCAGCCGTTCGGGCAGGTTCTGCAGCCACCGCCGGCTACGACAAGAAGCACAACCAACCAACTCGGCCGACGCGTCCAAAGTCGGCAGAAGCCGATCGCGAACTTCAACGCTTCATGACCTTGAGTGCCTTCGTCGCCTCGCGGCGGATCCAAGCCTTCGGGTGCTCGAGGAAGGGCTCAATCGCATCCGCCTCTAGAGGACCTCCAACCCGCGCCAGGGCCACGACCGCATGGCCGCTCACGTCGTCATCCTCGAGGAGTTCCACGAGCACCGACGGGGCTCGAAGCTTGTCTGCTCGGGCGAGCGCATCCATCAGCATCTCCCGGCTGCGCCCGTAGCGCTTGTCCGCAGCGAGCTCAACGAGCTCATCGAAGACAGAAGCATCGGCGACGACGGCAAGGCTGTTGGCGACGGCCCAGCGGGCATCGATGGATGCATTCGGCCGGCGGAACTCTCTAAGCAGAACCGCTGCGACTCCGCTGTGCCGCGCCTCCTTGACAGCGAGCGACCGTACGACTCCCTCGCGGAACTTCTCCCTGATAGGTCGTGAGAGGTTTGGAGTCTGGTCAATCTTGTCGAGCCAGGCGACCAGCACCGGGATCGCCGTCGGGTACGCGGACCTGCGATTCACGAGATCCCAAGGCGAGTCTGCCGTGACACCGACCTCCGCAAGCTCGGCGCCGAAGGAGGAGACTGCCGGCCCGCCGCTCATCGAGCCGGAAGCCTTCTGATTAGATTGATCGGGCTGTCACTCATGTTGATGATGTCCTGCAGGCTCCGGCTGCGTCGCGCTGAACGGGGGTAACTCGTGTCCGTGTCGCAT
>JAHDDY010000067.1 GCA_020629115.1 Paracoccaceae bacterium
GAGCCGACGCGTACGTCGACGGACGGACGATCTCCGACTCCTCGAGGTCGTCGGCTGATGCTCCCGATCGCACTGGTCGGATCAGCGGCAGCAATCGCCTGGCTCGCCGTCGCGCTGGCGATTCGCCCACGATCGCTCACCACCGTGGGGATCGTGCTGCTGGTCGCGGCACAGACCGAACCCGGACTGCGCTTCGTCGAGCCCATCTTCGGCATGGCGCTGCTCTTCCTGGTCGCCGGCGCCGTCGTGGACCCCCGATCGGCGCGGATCAGCCATTCGCTCGCCCCACCGGTCGCCCTTCCCCTGGCGGTGATGCTGGTGTGCTTCGCCCTGTCCCACTTCGGCTCGTCGAGCCTGCTCTCGGCCGCACCGGCGCTCGTGGGAGCTGCTGCGGTGGTGGTTGCGGCTCTGGTCTCGGCTCGGGGCCGCACCGCCTCACAGCTGCTCGATCAACTCGCGCTGGCGTGCGGCGCCTTCATCGGCGTCAGCGTGGTGGTGTCTCCGGTCGTGACCTTCGACATCGAAGGAACCCGATTCCGAGGCGTGCTGGAGAACGCCAACACGCTCGGCGTGATCGCCGTCCTGCTCGCCGCGTCGGCGCCGCGACATTGGCTCCGAGTCGCGCTCCCGCTGAGCTCCGCCGTGATCTTCTTCACGAGTTCCCGAGCCAGTGCCGTCGCCATCGTCGTCATCGTGGTGGCCCGGGTCTCGTGGAGGCCGTCCAACCGGATCACGGCGGTTTTCGCTGCCGCGCTCGTGCTCGCCGGGCTGCTCCTGGCGGGAGCGCTCACGTCTCGGGCATCGGTCGGCGACGAACAGATCGCCGACCCGACCCGGGCGGAGGCGAACGAGTCCGCAGACGATCGGACCAGCCTCTTCCGGACGCGCAACACGCGGGAGGCCACCTGGAGCCAGGCGATCGACGACGCCGGCCGGGCCTTCCCCAGTGGCACGGGCTACGGCACCGCATCCGTCGAGTACGGAAGCTCCCCATTGCTCGCCCTGGTCGAGCTGGGCGTGGTTGCGATTCCGGTCTTCGCCTGTGCCGCCGTGCTGTTCCGACGCGCCTGGCCCCATCCCGACCAGCGCGTCAGGGCGTTGCTCGCCGGACTCCTCCTCCACTCGGTGTTCGAAGGTTGGATGTTCGCCTTCGGCTCGTTCATCGCCATCGTGTTCTGGCTGGTCATCATCACCGCGGCCCTCGAGCGGATCCCCCGTCTGGGTGAAGATCCGACCGCCGTTGCAACTCACGGTCGACGCGGACCGGCGCAGGTGTTACGCTGAGTCTCAATCTTGTGTGGGTGGGTTCCCACTCCTTGAGTAGAGGACACAGTTATGGCGGATATCGAAAAGATTCAGGAACTCGGCGACGTTCGAATGACTCGTCGGCGGGCGTTGCAGGCCGGCGCGGCTGCAGGCGTGACGGCGGCGGTGGTCGCAGGTCCGCAGATCGGCAGGCTCGGCTCGGCCCCGGCGTACGCCCAGACCTGCTCGCAGGGACTGACCTGCACGAGCACCCCGAAGGAATCGGTGAATCAGGGCGGCGGCAACTGCGGTCCGGCAATCGCCTTCAACAACGCCGATGCCTTCTCGGGCAACGGCATCACGGCGACGCCGACCGGCGAGTGCTTCGACGGCGTGGACGGCGTGAACGTCACGACGACGCTCGACCTCTGCACCGTGAACGTCACCTTCTTCGCTCAGAGCGCTCCGGACACGCCGATCAACTCGACGACCGTCGGTCCGGTCGACACCAGCAGCGGTGGCGCCTTCATCGCCTACCCCAACCTGCCCGACGGCTCCGTGCCGTCTGGTAAGGCTGTGATCACGGTCTGCTGCAGCGACGAACCGTCCTGCTTCTGATCGAGGCAACGGCCGCTGTCGGCCGTTGAACGTGTCCGTGCGGCTCGGCGCCGCAGAGCTCAGCGTCGATACACCGCTGGCGTTCGGTGAACGCCTGCAGACGATCTTCGACGACCTTCCTTCCGGTGACGGCCGACCAGATGTCGCGGTGTTGGTACAACACCACGGCGACACCTGGTCGGTCGAGTCGCGCGGTGAGCGCACCATCCATGGCTCGGCGGAGACGGCCATGGCGTCGGTCATGCGCATCGGCAACCGAGCACTCCTCGATCACGCCCGATCCGACCACCTCCATCTTCATGCGGGTGCGGTATCCCTCGGCGGAGGAGCGGTCGTGTTCGCGGGTGAAGCGCAAGCTGGGAAGACGACCCTCGTTGCTGCGCTGGTGAAGAGCGGCTGCGCCTACCTCTCCGACGAGACGGTGGCGCTGGCCCCCGATCTCCACGCCCTCACCGCACCCAAGCCCCTCTCGCTGAGACCGGGGGGTGCTGCGCTTCTCGATTCCCAGCACGAGTCGGGCAAACCGCTGCTCCGCGGTCGACAGCTCGTGCCGGCCTCCTCGCTCGGCCCCGTGGCGGAATCGAGCAGGAACCCCGTGCGTTGCTTCGTGATCCTTGAACCACGAGACGGCCCCGTCCCGTCACGATCAACGCTCAGCCGCTGTGACGCGATCGTCGATCTCGCCGGCAACGCGATGGATCTCCCGCGATCTGGACAGACCGGTTTCGCGTCTCTGGTCGACGCCGTGGCCGCGTCGTCGACCTGGAGCTTGCGGCCCGGCGCGCTGACCGAAACGGTCGAACTCGTCCACCAGCTCGACGATGCCGGACGATCGACACCGGTCACACGCCTCGGTCCAGGACATGGAATCGGCAACGACCTCCGAATCGGAGAACGAACCGTCGGCTACGAACTCGACGACGGGACCGTCCTCTTCGACGACCGAACGCTCCAGATGGCCTCGGTGCACGTGCCGCTCTCGAACTCGGCAGCTCAGCTGACGCCGGGAACGGTCGAGGCGCTCACCGCCCACGGATTGCTCACGAAAGGCGATTGACATGGACCTGAGCGAGCCGATCCCGGCACTCGCGAGCGACAATGCGATCGAGACGTTCGCCACCGACGCCGTTGCCTGGTCCCCGAGCTTTCCGGCCCCGATGTATCTCGATCCGGTCGTGTGGCAACTCGCGCAGTTGTTCGACGGTCGAGTCACGGGTGACGAGCTGGTCGACGACCTCGTCGCCGTCTACGGGATCGAGGCGCCATTGGCGCGTGAGCACGTGGCACGAGCCCTGCTCACGGCGAGTGGAGGCGCACTGCTCGAGGGAATCGACGGGCCCGATCAGGGCTGCCCCGCCGATCGGTTCCTGCAGACCATCGGTGACCCCTGACTCGAGGCCAAGCTCCGCTCCGGGCGAGCGGATTCGACATTCTCACTCGGGCTGCCCGGGGCGATCTGGAAGGTGGTCGCTGACGACGACCATTGGACGCTCGACATTCGAGCGTTCTGGAACGAGGCGATCGTCGAGACGGACGCACTCCTCGGTTTCCAGATGACGTCCCCGCCAGACAGTGGCGACCTTCTCGTTCTCCTGTCTCGGCACGGCAAGGTTCTGGCGAGGTCTCGGGGCCCCGAGGAGCTCCAGGTGGTTCTCGCACGGCACCTGGAAGCCCACGCGACGCCGCTGACCGAGTCAATCGTCCGCTTCGAGCTCCGCTCCGTTCGATCCGGACGAGGGCTGGTGCTCCTCGGCCCCAACGTCGGACTCGATCCTGCGCTGCCCGAACGCCGACTGGCACGAGAACAGTTGGGTCTTCGTGACGCACCGTTCGTCGATGTCGACGTCGACGGGCGAAGCGTTGCCCAGACCGTCCCGCATGGATCGGATCTCGGGCGACGAGAGGTCGACGGTCACGCCGACCCGGCGACCGACACCCTCGACGTCGCGGGTGTCGTCTGGTGGGGCGGCGAAGCTGGCCCACGGGCCGCACCGTCGCGGGCACTTGTCACGCATGCACTGGCGGAACGAGCACGCAGCGGCTCGTTCGACACCCGCCTGCGGGTCGCCCGGAAGATCGCCGAGCGTGTGCCCATCGAACTGATCGACGACACCAACCCATCCGCGGTCGTCGCGGCGGTTCGGCGGACGATCGAGTTTCAGCCGTAGTAGTCGGTTTTCCGCTTCCCGCCGACGGCGACGAGAAGCACATTCGACCCGACCGCAGCAAGGCGCTCGATCGTCTGTACCAACTCAGTGGTCCTGGTCTGGCGAAGCCGCACGACCACGATCGTGGCCGTCGTGTGTGCCGAGATGAGCAGCGCATCACTGACCGGAACCAACGGTGGAGCATCGACGATGACGAGCTCGCACTCGTCTTCGAGCGATTCGATCAACGGGCCGACGGTGTCCATCCGGAGCAGGTTCGACGCCACGACACCGGCCACATGACCGACCGGCATGACCCGGAGATTCTCGCTGCCTTCGAAGACCAATGCGGGTGGATGGAGCCGCGATCGCCACGTCTCTCCATCGTCGACGAGAGCGTCGGCGAGACCCTTGCCCGGCGGGGTCGCCAGTGCCTCCGCAAGACGTGGACGACGCATGTCGGCGTCCACGGCGATGGTCGACGCGAGGTAGTCGCCCGCGAGCGTCAGGGCGATCGTCGACGCGACGGTCGTCTTCCCGGCCGACTGCTCGGCGCTCGTCACGACGACGCTCGACACGCGGTTGTTCATGCCGGCGAAGCGAAGGGCCGTGATCAGACGATGGACGGCATCGAGGTAGGGCCGGTCGTGATGCAGCTCCGCGATGTCGATCGCCCCACTTCCCGATCCGACCGAGGTCCGAGGCAACGTCTCCAGGATCTGGAGATCTGGGAAGAGCCGCCGGAGCTGCTCCTCGTTCGCGATTCGTCCGCGGGCGACATCGATCAGCAGAGCAAGCGCCGCCCCGAGCAGGAGCCCGATCAGTCCGGCGCTCGATCCGATCAGCAGCGCCGACGGTCGCGTGTCGACGGCGTTGGTCGCCGTCGACAGCGATCGCGCACCCAGTTCGGGGTTCGACTCGAGGAACGTCAGCAGGAGTTCCTGCCGGCCGAGGTCTGAACTCAAGGTCTGGATCTGGCTACGGACCGGCAGGAGTTCGTCGCTGAGGCTCTGGAGCAGATTCAGACGCTGCGTCGTCAGACGGCTGAGATCGTCGGACTCGAGCGTCGTCGACTCGAGCGCGCGGTCGATCGGAGCGATCGGTTCCAGGATCTCCGCCTCGACGACTCTCAAGTCCTCCAGCGTCACCTGCGACGTGGCGATCGTCGTCCGGGTTCCGTCGAGATCCCGCTGATGACGCAACTCGAGATAGGCCGCGGCCCACCGGTTCGCAATGGACGTCGCCTCGGCGGGGGTCGCGGCCGACACCCGGAACCGGAGCACGCCGGTGCTGTCATCGCCCACCACCGACGACGACCGCGCCGAACTCGTGCCGGCTGCGTCACGGACTTCACTCGACTCGGCGTACTGCGCCTCGGCGCTCAGAACCCGGAACAACGACGACGACTCGCCGGGCGTCCGAGCGAAGAAGTTGGCGGTTGCACCCGTTCGCACGATGACGTTCGCAGACGTGGCGAAGTCCGCCGGTCGATTGCTCGCCCAGAAGTACGACAGCGAGCCGCACAGAACACCGACGGCCAGAATCAGCGGGAGGAAGCGGACCAGGACTCGCACGTAATGCTGGACCGTGGTCTGGTCGTTCATGGATTCTCCTGGCCGGCGCCGTCTGGTTGCAGCTTGACCGATTCTCTCCGGAAAAAGGGCTCCGAGGGAGAGGAATCGTCCTCAACGTCGATCAGACCGTGCCGGACGAGCTCGTCCAGTCGGGACTCGACGGCGGGAGCGACTTCGGCGATGTTGATGGAGAACTCGGTCGCAGCCGCTCGAATGAGCTCATCTGCGGGCTTCGACGACTCGTCGACCGCCGCGAGCATCCATGCGGACAACGAGTCGACCTGCACGGCGTCGCCACGCCCCGCCGCCAGGACGACGACCTCCGAGCGCAGCTGTCGCCAGGCCAGGCGGTCCGCTGCTCGGTAGCGTGGTCGGGCAGTCACCTGGACGCTCCAGGCGAGGAGCTCGTGATGGATAGCGACAACGAGGAGTCCCACGACGCGGCGATTCGTTGGTCGATTCGTGTCCTTCTCGGACGGGAGCCGAAGCCAGATCCTCTGCCCATGTCGCCCTCCCTCCTCGCCCACGCCCACCGGCGTCGTGTGGCCACGTTACTTCTGGCTCTCGAGTCCTCACCGGGCGAGCCGCTTTGGGTCGCTGACGGATCACTCACTCAGGGGGCACTCCCTGCTCTCCGGGCCCAGCTCCGAGCCGAGTCGGCGGCCGCTCGAGTCGTGGACGTCCTGGAAGCGGCCGGGATCCCGAGCCGCGTGCTCAAGGGAGTCGCTGTCGCACAGATCGACTATCCCGACCCGTCCATGCGGACCATGGCCGACGCAGACCTGCTCGTACCCGTCGAGGCGTTCGAGGAGGCCAGCGCGGCGATCCAGCGCGCCGGGCATCGGCTCATGCTGCCGGCACCGCACGGATGGTGGCAGATCCATCACGCTGCGACGTTCGTCGTCGACGGGACGGAGGTGGACCTTCATCATCGGCTGCTCCCGCGCGGCGCTGGCCACGCCGCAGGCCGGCTCGGACTCTTCGATGACCCCGACCCGATCCTGATCGCTGGTCGGCCGGCTTCGGCGCTTCCCGGCCCGCTCCGCCTGTTGCAGGCGGCGGGACAGAACGTGTTGGTGTCTGAGGCCGGCCGACGGCTCGCATCGGACATCGACGTCCTGCTCCTCGACGAACACCGGGAATCCGCCCTGGCCATGGCGAGGTGGTGCGGGCTCGATGGGCGAATCCGAAGCGGCTTCCGCCGAGCCGACGAGCTGATCGACCGACCATCGGCGAGCCCGCAACCCGGTTCGGGGTGGCGCGGCGCCCTTCTGGACCGGGCCTACGCTGAGCCGGTGGGATCGGTGCTGCGAGAGACAGTCGCCGATGTCGCCCTTGCTCCGCCGTCGACGACGCTTCGAACACTCGCCTCTGCGATCGTGCCCGACGAGCAGTACCTGAGGCGGCGCCGGCGGAGCCGCTCCGAGCAGATGAAGCGCCAGGTCGCTCGAGTCGTTCCCCGCCCACCCGGCCGGCGGAGTCCGCGCCCGTGAAGGTCTTCGTGAGCGGCGGATCCGGCTTCACCGGCCGACGGGTCGTCGCTGCCATGATCGAGCGCGGCCATGAGGTGAGCGCCCTCGCCCGATCCTCCCGATCGGCGGATGTCCTCGCCGCGCTCGGGGCGCGGCCGATCGACGGCGATCTCGACACGCCGGGTTCACTCCGGATCGCGCTCGAGGCAACCCGGCCCGAGGTCTTCTGCAAGGTCTCGTCGCTCGGCTTCGGCCATGCCGACGACGTCGTGGCGGCGGTCGAGGCTGCGGGCGTGCCGCATGCCGTCTACACCTCCACCACCGCCATCTTCACGAAACTCAACGCACCCTCGAAGAAGATCCGAGTCGCCGCTGAACAGTCGATCGGCCAGGCGTCGACGCCCGCGACGATCGTCCGACCGACGATGATCTACGGCGACGTCGGCGATCGGAACATGGAGCGCCTGATCGGCCTGATCCGCCGCTCGCCCGTCGTTCCCATCCCCGGACGGGGCGACACCCTCCAGCAACCGGTGCACGTCGACGACCTCGCTCGGACGATCGCGAACGCCGTCGAGCGAGGGACCTCCGGGGCGTTCGATGTTGCCGGACCGGAAGCCATCGACTTCCGCTCGATCGTCGAGTCGAGCATCAGTGCCTGGGGTGCCCGTCGCGTCGTGGCACCCATTCCGCTTGGTCTCGTCCGGACCATCGTCGGCCGGGGGGAAGGTCTGCCCCGGTTTCCGGTGTCGCTCGAACAGATCGATCGGATCGAAGAGGACAAGGTCTTCGAGATCGGCGCGGCCATCGCCGAACTCGATCATCGGCCGCGTCCGTTCGACGATGGCGTGCAACAGCTCTGTACGGCCATCAGGCAGGCCGACACGTGATCGCCGCCGTCTTCGACCGGTTTCCGAAGACCACCCAGACGTTCCACGCCCGTCGGCTGGGATGCCTGCACCGAGATGGCCGGCTGGGCGGGATCTGGCACGCCCGCCCCGGCGACGGGCAACTCCCGCCGGAGTGCGAGCACCTGATCGACCTCGCTCGGTCGATCGATGCCCCGCGGCCGTCGGACGTCGCCGCCGTAGCGCCTGCCGCTGCTGCGGCGGCCCGCCATCTCCGCTCGTCGGCCGGCGAAGGCGGCCCTCGGGCGGCGGCCTACTTCGCACTCCGCGGTGCGGCGCTCGGCCGGGAGCTTCGGGAGCGGTCCGACGTCACCCGGATCCACGCACCGTTCTCGACGGCGGCGGCGACGATCGCTGTCGTGGCCGGCGAGGTCGCCGACCTTCCCGTGTCGGTCGAGGTGCACTCTCCCCTGTCGATGTTCCGGAGCCCCGCGTGGCTCGCGTGGAAGCTGCGTCGGGCCGACGTCATCGTGTCGATCTCCGACTACACGACCGCGAACATCGAGGCACTCGGCGTCGACCCGGGGAACATCCGGCTCGTGCGCTGCGGTGTGCCGCCGCTCGACCAGGTACCCCGCGGCGATGCCGACGTCGACCTGATCGCCGTCGGCAGCCTCATCGAGAAGAAGGGCCATCGCCACGCCATCGAGGCAGCGGCCACGCTCGACCGGCATCTGACGATCGTGGGCGGTGGACCGCTCGAGCCGGAGCTCGCCTCGTTCGCTCGATCGCTCGGCGCCGCGGTCGACCTTCGGGGTCCGCTCCCCCCATCGGAGACCCTCGCACTCACCGCAGCAGCGCGGGTGTCGGTGCTCGGATGTGTCCGGACGGCGGACGGCGACGAGGACGGCATCCCGGTGTCGCTCATGGAGGCGCTCCAGCTCGGGGTGCCCGTCGCCTCGACCGATGTCGCCGGCATCCCCGAACTCGTCGGCCCCGATCAGGGCTCGCTGGCGACACCGGGTGACGGCGTCGCGCTCGCCGCGGCGATCGACGCAGCGACCCGGCTCGGCGAAGCGACGCTGCCGACGGCCTTCCACCAGTCGAACGCCGAACGCGACCTCGCTCGTGTGCTCGGGCTGACCTCATGAATGCGAGCGATCTGCGACGGCTGGGCGAGACCATCCGACACCTCGAACCCTCCCAGGTCGCGCGCCGACTCCAGCTGCGAAGCCAACGAGCGGTGGCGACGGCCCGCCCCGACGTGCTGGAGCGTCGATGGACGCCGGCGCTCCCCATCGATCAGCGCGGATGGCCGACGGACTTCGTCGCGCTCGACACGGCGTGCCCTCCCGAGCGCTGCACCGCCGAGCGCATCCGGGCCGGCTGGTTCGACCTGCTCGGAGAACAACACCGCATCGTCGACGGGTGGCGCCCGACCGAACGATCCCAACTCTTCCGCTACCACCTCCACTACTTCGAGTGGGCCCACCGGCTCGCCGCCGACGCCGACCGAGCGTCCTCGATCGAGATGTTCCAACAGCTCTGGCGTTCGTGGGAGGGCGACGCCCGATACGGCCGATGGGATGAGTGGTCCCCGTACGTCGTTTCGCTCCGAGCCTGGGCGCTCGCTGCGGTCTGGCCGACGCTCATCGGCGACACACCGATCGCCGACGATGTCGCCGCGTCGCTCCTCCGTCATCTCGGCTTCATCCGCAACAACCTCGAACGCGACGTCGGCGGCAATCACCTGATCAAGAACCTGAAGGCCATGGTCGGGCTCGGTGTGTTCTTCCGCGACGAGGCCAGTGTGGCGGATGGTCTCGACCTCCTGCGTCTCCAGGTCGACCGTCAGGTCCTGGCCGACGGCGGCCACTTCGAACGGTCGCCGTCGTATCACCTGCAGGTCCTCGGCGACCTCGACGACCTGCGACGTCTGCTCGACGCCGATGGCCGAGGCGCGCCGTCCTGGCTGACCGACGCCGTCGCTGCCATGAAGCGCTGGGCCGACGCGATGACGACACCAGACGGCGCGCTCCCGCTGTTCGGGGATGCGGTGCAGGTCGATCGGGCCCGGCTGGACGCGCTCGGCGTGGGAGCCGGAGGCGGTTCCCACGTGCTCGACGCGTCGGGATTCGTCGTTGTCCGATCGGCCGACGGTGCCACCCTCATCTGCGACGTCGGCGAGCCCTGCCCGCCCGAGCTACCCGCTCACGCGCAGGCCGCGTCTCTCACGTTCTTGCTCTGGCACGGCGCGGCGGAGATCGTGGTCGACACCGGTGTGTCGACCTATGTGGGCGATCGACGAGATCACGAACGCTCGACCGCCGCACACAGCACCGTCGAGATCGACGATCGGAACTCCACCGACGTCTACGGATCGTTCCGAGCCGGGCATCGTGCGAACGTCACCCTGCTCGACGTCGAGCTCGACGGCCCGACGGCGACGATCGTGGCCGAACACGACGGCTACCGCCGACTCACCGGTGCGCCGACCCATCGGCGCACGTGGCGGCTCGGCGCCGATCGCCTCTCGATCGCGGACCACGTCGGCGGCGTCGACCGGCACCGACTCGTGTCGCGAGTCCATCTCGATCCGCCGCAGGCCGAGCTGGTCCGCTTCGTGGGTGGCAACGAAGCAACGGGCACGGTCTGGGGCTCGCGGGCGACGGCCATGGGCCAGCGGGTGCCGATGCTGACGAAACGATGGTGCGGCGTCGCCACGCTGCCCGCGGATCTCCCCGCCATCGAGATCGACCTCGCTCAGGGTCGGAGACCACCCAGCAGCTCGGCGTAACGATCGGCGAGACGGCTGCGGTCGTAGTGCTCGGCCACGAAGGCCGGACCCTGCGGGTTGCGCTGCCCGGGCGAGATCGCTCGGAGGGCGGCCGCCAGTGCGTCGGGGTCTTCCGGTGGCACGACGATCCCACCGCCGCGGCGGAGGATCTCGGCCGGCTCGCCGCGTAACGCCCCGATCACCGGCAGGCCGGTCGCGAGGTACTCGAACATCTTCGACGGGATGAACGTGTCGAACAGCGGGATGTCGCGGAGAGAGACGATCAGGACGTCGACGGCCCGCAAGAGGTCCGGCACCTCAGCCGAGGCCACCGGGGCGTGGAACGACACCGCCCGTGGACGAACCGTGTCGGCGTGTTCGACGAGGTCGGGCTTGCGGGCGCCGTCGCCGACGAGGGCCACCGCCACGCCTGCCCCCGCGCGGTCGGCGCCGTCGATCACGGTTTCCAGCGCGTGGGAGATCCCGTGAGCACCGATGTAGAGCCCGAGCACCTCGGCGTCACCGTCGAGCCGGGCTCGGACGGCGCCATCGGCCGCGGCAGGGGCGAATCGCTCGGTGTCGACCCCGTTGGTGATGACGCTCACCTTGTCGGCCGGCACACCACGCTCGACGAGATCGACCTTGAAACCGTCGGTCACCACCACGACGTGATCTGCCTGTCCGTACGCCCACAACTCGAGCGCTTCGAGCACCGTGATGATCCGACGATTGGTGAGCACACCGAGTTCGACGAAGATCCCGGGCCACAGATCCCGCACCTCGATCACGAATGCGGCCCGCTTGAGCCGGGCCATCACGAGTCCGGAGAAGATCGCGAAGAACGTCGGCGACGAGACCACCACCGCGTCGGGCCGGCCGAGGCGCGGCAACCCGAACAGGATCAAGGCGATCGCGAACGACACGTGGCTCAGGGTCTTCTTGATGAACCCCGCATTCGGGGTGGTGTAGATCCCGTGTCGGCGGACGCGATATCCGTCCACCTGCTCGGTCGACGCGATCGTGCGACGGTACGCCGGCGGCACGATGCCATCGGGGTGGTTCGGCACGGCCGTGAACACATCCACCTCGTGACCGGCGTTTGCCCAGCGTGCAGCCGTCTGGGAGAGCCGCGCCTGGGGTGCGCCCACCTCAGGTGGGAAGTACTGGCAGATCAACGCGATCCGCAACGGCCGTGCACCCATGCCCGCCAGTATGACGATGTGGTCGAGCACCCCGGCACCGTGGTTTCACCTACGGCGTGGAGTGGGACCATCCTCCTACACTCGGGCGCGTGACCGGCGACGAACTCGAGCTGCGCGACTATCTCAAGATCCTCCAGCGCCGCTGGATCTGGGTCTTGATTCCACTGCTCTTGATCCCGTTTCTCGCCATCGTCAACTCCGTGCGGACACCGGATCGCTATCGGTCCACCGCGACGGTCATCCTCCAGTCGACCGCGGCGCAGGAAGCAGTCGGCCAGGACATCACCTCCATCTCGAAGCTCCGCCGTGAGATCGAGAACGAGATCAACGTGGCGACCGGCGATGAGGTCGAGGCTGCGGTCGAAGCGACGCTCGGCGAGCTGCCGGCCGTCTCGGTGTCCGCATCCGAAGACGCCGACCTCCTCTTCTTCTCCGCAACCGACGGTGACCCGGACGACGCAGCGAACGCCGCCAATGTCTGGGCGAACGCCTATGTCGAGGTCAGCCGCGTGCGGGCCCAGGGCAGCGTCGACGACGCCGTCGATCAGCTCCAGGTCCGACTCCAGGAGCTCCGCCTCGAACGCCAGGAACTCCGAGCAGACCTCGATGCACTCGAGGATCGTCTGGTGCTCGCGAGCACCGATACACAGCGGGCGCAGCTCCAGAACCAGGTCGACCGTCTCGCCGCCGATCTCGCACCCGAGCTGAACGTCGTCGACTCGCAGGTGTCGACCATCGCCTCGAGCATCGCCGAACTCCAGTTGACCGGCGAGTTGGCCGCCGCCGGAACGGCTCGGATCAACTCGGTCGCGGCGCCCTCGTCTTCGCCGATCAACGCACCGATGTCCCGCAACCTCACCCTCGGGATCGTTGTCGGCTTGATCGCCGGCGCCGGTCTGGCGTTGCTGGTCGAGAATCTCGACCGGCGGGTCAAGACCTCGGGTGATCTCGAGACCGCCACCGGCGCTCCCGTGCTTGGCACGATCCCGATCGCAGCCAAGGACCTGGGTGAGCCGGGCCTGATCACCCTGCGGTCCCCGAAGAGCCCGGTCGCCGACGGATACCACAAGGTCCGCACCGCCCTGCAGTTCGCGTCGATGTCGCGCACGATGTCCTCGATCCTCGTGACGAGCGCCAATCAATCGGAAGGCAAGACCTCGACCGCGGCGAACCTGGCGTGGACCCTGGCCGCCACCGGCAAGACCGTCGCGTTGATCGATCTCGATCTGCGCCGCCCTCGAGTTCACAAGGTGTTCGGCGCGTTGCTCTCCCCCGGTCTGACCGACGTGCTCATGAGCGATCTGACGCTCGAGGAGTCGGTGTCGACCGTCGTCCACGACGGCGTCGAGATGTCGGTGCTCGCAGCGGGGACCGCACCGCCGAACCCGGGCGACTTCCTCGCATCACCGGCCGTGACGGCGTTCCTGCGTGAGGTCTCTCGTACGGTCGACACGGTCGTGATCGATGCACCCCCGGTGTTGCCGGTGGCGGATGCGCTGACGATCGCACCGCATGTCGACGGTGTGGTGCTGTGCGCCTTCGCCGGCTCGACCGAGAAGGAGCAGGCGACCAACGCCGCCCGTCTCATCGACCAGGCCGGCGGCACGGTGATCGGGACCATCCTCGTCGGTGTGTCGGCACGCGATGCCTACACCAAGTCGGCGTACTACGGCGAGGAGTCGACCGATGGTGACGCGCCGACACCGATGAACGGGTCCCGCCGAAACGGGAGCAGCAACGGAAACGGCTCGGGAAAGCCCGAGAGCAACGGGGTGCTGACCATGCCGGCCCGCACCGGCTCCTCGGGATCGTGACCGGAGCGTTCGAGCGGCTGATCTCTCCGCTCGACCGACCGGAGTTCGACGCCACCCACTGGGCCGAACGAGCCCATCACTGGACACCATCGAGCGTCCTCACGCAATCGTTACTCGAGCTCGAGGCGCTGCACGACCCCGGCTCGCTCGCTGCGTCGGGCCACACCGACTTCAAGGTGCTGCCGAAGAAAGACGAGCCGATCGTCGTCTCGGAGCCCGGCGAGGTCGGACGTCTCTGGGCCGAGAGCGAGTCGGCGACGGTCGTCGCCCGGGGAACCCAGTTCTCGACCGAGGCGATCCACGAGTACTGCGACTCGCTCCAGGCGTCGATCGGTGTGCCCTTCCGTTGGGCGTGGCCGAACCTGTACTTCTCCCACCCGGGCTCGGGGTTCACCCGCCATTGGGACAACCACGAGAACTTCATCCTCGGCATCGCCGGGGTGAAGCGGTTCCTCGTCGCGCCGAACAGCTTCACGAAGCACCCCCGTTTCAACGCCGACAACATGAACCCGCATCGTGAGGGGCCGCAGGATGCGGTCGAGGCCGAACGCCTCGATCCCGAGCCCGCTGGAGCGATGCTCGTCGATGTCACGCCGGGCACCTGCCTGTTCATCCCCCGCGGCTGGTGGCACGAAGCCTGGGCAGGCGACTCGTCGTCGGTCACGCTGACCTGGGCGATCCACGCACATTCGTGGGAAGACCTCTTCACCGCAGCCGGCCAGGAGATCGTCGGCGATGACGAGCTGCGTCGCACGCCGCTGCCGTTGACGACCGGGTCGTCCGATACCCCCGTCGACGGTGTGGATGCGGCGCAGGTCGGCCTGTGGCGCGCCCAAGCGGAGATGTTCTCGATCAGCACGATCCGTCGGGACTGGGCGATCGGCCGCCGACGTCATCAAGAGGCTCAGGCCTCGCCCAGCAGTCTCCTGCGCTGAGTCTCGAACATCGCGGCGTACACCCCGACGTCGTTCATGAGCGCGTCATGGGTTCCGGTCTCGATGATTTCGCCCTCGTGCATGACGTGAATGCGGTCGGCGTGCCGCACGGACGCGAAGCGGTGAGAGATCAGCAGGATCCCGGCCCCCGGGTACAGCTCCCGAACTCGTTCGAACATCGCGGCTTCGGCGTTCGCATCGAGCGCCGATGCGGGTTCGTCGAGCACCACGAACGCGGTGGCCGCTGCGGCCGCCCGAGCGAGCGCCAGACGCTGCCACTGCCCGCCGGAGAGATCGACCGCGCCGTCGAAGGCACGGCCGAGTCGAGTGTCGGCACCGTCGGCGAGTGCCTCGACGACCTCGACCAGTCCGAATCGCTCAACGAGTTCGAACAGTCTCGCGTCGCCGATCTCCGGGGTCGGCATGCCGAGTGTGATGTTCTCGCGGAAGGTCAGCTCGTAGCGGGCGAAGTCCTGGAAGACCCCGGCGACGACACCGGAGGCTGATGCGAGATCGAGCGATCGCCCGCCGGCGCACACCTCGGCGCGCCCCTCGGAGGGCGGGTAGAGGCCAGCCAACACCTTGGCCAAGGTGCTCTTGCCCGACCCGTTCTCCCCGACCAGGCCGACGACCTCTCCCGGAGCGAGCCGGATCGACGCATCTCGGACCGCCGGGGCGTCCCGTCCCGGATACGTGAACGAGACCGACTGGAGCCGCAGCTCGATTGGGTCCGTCGACGGGAACGGCGTCCGGCCGTCGAGTGGCTCGTTCGAGAAGTCGGCGACGTCCTGGACGAGCTGGCCGCCGGTGGAGATCGCTCCGAGCCCACGGGCGATGCCGGAGAGTTGGCCGGCGACCCGCTGCACAGCGAACACCGCCGCCGCCGCATCGGCCAGAGCCAGGGCGTCGTCTCGCAGTAGGCGCGAGACGTACCAGAGAGTGCCGACCACCACCGCCGACAACACGATGGCGCCGATCAGCTCGGGAACGAGCTGGCGACGGACGTACCAGATCAGCTCACGCAGCCGCTCGGCGTGCAGCCGACGGTGACGCTCCACGAGCCGGTCGGCGCTGCCGAACAGCCGGATCTCCTTCCCCTCGACTCGCGACGCCAGGGCGGTGCGGAGGTAGCGCCGCTCCCGTTCCGGGGCGGTCTGGCCGTATTGGAAGGCGTAGGTCAACCGGCTTCGGACGAACGACGCCCCCACCATCGCGACGCCGGCGAGCACGAATGCCCCGACGAGCACAGGGGCCAAGACGGCCACAGCGATCAGCAGGACGATCGTCGTGAACCCCGAGTTCACGAGCGTGAGCAGACCGAACACGAGCGTGGACGCCCGCCCCTGGGCCGAGACGGTGGCTCGTGCGAGGCGGTCCTGGAAGGTCGGCTCCTCCAGACGGGGAAACGGCACATGAGCGCCGACCTCGAGGACCTCGCTCGTGACCCGCTCGATCACGCGTTCTTCGAGCACGAAGCGCGCCTCACCGGCGATCGAGTCGAGCAAGCGCCGACCACCGATCACGACCCCGAACGCGATCAGCCCGGCGGAGGCGATCCGGCCGCGGTCGAACGAGTCGACGATCTCACGGATGAGCCACAGCTCGAGGGCGACCAGCATGGATCCGACGACTGTCAGGGTGAGGGAGAACGCGAGACCACCGGGCGTCGCACGCCAGCAGTAGCCGAGCGCGACCCGAACGCCTTCCATCGCCCGACGAAGGCCGCTCATGGGCGCTTCCTCTGTGTCCACCCATCGGCCATCGGTGCGACGATACGGTCCGTGAGGATGCGAGGACGACGATGAGCGAATACTCCGGCGGTGCGCCGGTGCAGTTCGTCGCCGGCGAGGAGGCGTCGAACGGCGCCGTCGCCGTGGTCGGTCGGGCCGAGCTCACCAATCGTGCCGACCTCGATGCCCGGCTCGGCACCGAGGGATCGACGGATGTGGCGTGTGTCTCGGCGCTGGTCGATCGTGACGGGCTGGGCGGCCTCGGCCGGTTGCGCGGGCCGTTCGCCCTCGGCGTGCAGGTCGGGTCCCGATGGCATCTCGTGCGCGATCAGCTCGGCACCATGCCGCTCTATCACCGGCGTCTGTCCGATGGCGTTGTGCAGGCCTCGACCAGCGTCGCCCCCCTGGCCGACGGTCTGGGGATCGACGACATCGATCGTGTCGGCGCAGCGTTCGCCGTGTCGGGATTGTGGGGCGATCCGACCCGCACGCTCTGGCGAGACGTGCGGCGCCTGCCCGCAGGACACCGTCTGGCCATTGCCCACGAGACGAATTCGCCACACGATGATTGGGCGCCTCATCGACGCCTGACCCAGTCGGAACGGCGACCGATGGCCGATGTCGCCGCCGACGTTCGCCGCCTGTTGCTCCAGGCCACCGAGCGCGCACTCATGGGCGCCACGCGCTCGGCGACGGAGCTGAGCGGCGGCTTCGACTCCTCGACCGTGGCCGGCTCGGCGGCGCTGCTCACGGCGCCGGTGCAACAGTTGGCCTACACCTGGGCGGGCGACGACGTGCATGCGGATCTGCCCTTCGCCGAAGACGTCGCCCGGATGCACGACCTCGATCTGCGGCGGGTGCCGGTCGGTGCGTCGCCCGAGCGTGCATCGGATCGAGCCCGGCGCTGGCGTGATGCACCGGGCAATTACCTCATCGACGAAGTCGAGCGTGCGATGACCGATGCCGTCGAGGCCGGAGCGACCCGGTACCTGACCGGGCATCTGGGAGACCTCGTCTTCGCCGGCGACGTCTGGCTCGCCTTCGCCGAGTACGTCGGCCGCGGTGAACTGTCGAAACTGCGGACGATCACCGATCGTGGCCGCCGGGTGCCGGAGTTCGTACGCGACGTCGCCATGACACATCCCCGCCTGCGGCGCCGCCGACCGCCGGCCTACACGACCAGTCTCAGCGACGACCTGGCCGCGGCCGTGCACGATGCCGGCGTGAGCGAGGGCTCGTTCCGCCCGGGGCGGGGCCAGGCCCTCGCACAGCGGGCCGGCAGGCTGCGAACACCACAGCCGCAGCGGGTCATGGAAGTCCTCCATCAGCTCGGCGAGGACCATGGCATCGCGGTCCGGCATCCGCTGGTGGACGTCGACCTCGTCGAGTTCCTGCTGACCGTGCCGTCGGGGTATCTGGTTGGTCCACCCAACAATCGCTGCCTGCACGCCGACGCCATCGACGGCATCGCTCCGGACTCGGTGAGAACGCGGACCGACAAGGCTCGATTCGACTGGAGCGCGATGGACGCGATCGAGGCTGCAAGCCCCGACGACCTACTCGCCGACTCCGTTCTCGCGTCGTTGCGCGTGGTCGACGAGGCGCGTTCACTGCGGGTGCTCCGAGATGTGCGCGCTGCGTGGGCGGACGGCAAGAGCTCCCACGCCGGCTGGGAGTTGACCGGGCTGATCGAGGCCGAGACCTTCTTAAGGGCCATCGGCACGGCCGGCTGAGGAGGCCAGCTCGTCGAGCATGCGACGAGCGCCATCGATCGACTTCGGGTACGCGGCCGTCTCGAAGCGGACGGAGTCCAACAGGCGGCCGACCTGATCGAACCGACGGACCGCTGCTGCAGCGCCCAGGAGGGGAACAGAGAAGAGGCTGTACAGCAGCCGAGCGGTTGCGGCAGCGCCGTCCACCGCCGTCAGCTCGACTCTGGAGTTCTCCGATCCGGGGCGGAGGTCGACGATTCGATCGATCGGGATCGGACCGTCGGCGAAGGAAACCCGCGCGCTCCCCGACTGCGGCAGCACCCGCCGCTTGTCGACGACACGTGAGGTCGGCAAAGTCGACCAGTCGAGATCGAAGCCCGCCGCGGTCGCGACCGGGTAGCTCTCGGAACGTAGGCGCACACCCGGGTAGCTGGGGTAGCCCACCGGCCGGCCTTGCTCCTCGAGAATGAGCACGGCGTCGTCGGAGGCGACCCGCCAGCCCTCATGGAGTCCGGCGATCATCGCGGTGGTGGACTTGCCGGTCCCGGAGTCCCCGAGCAGAACAACACCTGCGCCGTTCGGATCGACGACGAGCGCCGCATGGAGGCAGAGCTCGCCTCGCACGTCCATGGCGATCGCTGCCATCTCGTCGAGCACGACGGTGGCGGTGCTGTCGTCCGGTTCGACGTTGAGGAAGTAGTCGGCGCCGAGGCCGTCGGCGCCGATCAGGGCGACGAGGCCGGACAACGCCCGGACCAGCAGTCGATCGCCACTCCAGGCGAACGAGCCCAGCGGGGTCGACTCCCACTGGGTCGGCCACGGGGCGTCGTCACCGAGCCGTCGGGAGACGCGAAACACGGGCGCCTCGGACGAGGCACCCGTGGTTCGGAGTATCGAGTCGAACTCCGGACCGCCGACGAATCGAAGGTCGAAGACCGAACGGCTCAAAGCGAGCTGATCAGGGCTCGCAGCGAGGAGGCGGATCCTGAGCGGCCGCCGCGCTGCACTCGCTTCCGTCACGACCGGTCGACGGGTCGCCACCGAGGGTGACCTCGGCAATGCTCGCCAGAACCGTCAGTTCAGGCTTGTTGTATTCCACCACGATGCCACTCCCTTGTTGTGCGCGCTCTGCGCATTCCGCCAAGTTGCAACGAAGAGTAACAGAGGGAGATGCCACTCTCCAAGGTTGCTCCCCCACTCTAGGGCATCATTGCCCGGTGATGAGCCCGGCCGCCGCGAGCGACTCGAGGAGTTCACGAACGTCGCCCTCAGCCTGGTCCATCGAGATCGAGAATCGCTCGGCGATGCCGCCCGCGATGTCACGCTCCGTGTGACCGTCGACGATCCCCTGCCACACGATCGCACCGGTGTCGTTGAGCCGGAAGAACTGCTCGGACCCGAGGTCCATGAGCACCAGCTCACCTGCGACCTCGCGCACCATCACCTTGTCTGAGGGCATGAACATGCTGCCACCTCCACCTTCTCGGTCGGATCGACCGGTGGACAGCTTGAGGGGAACGTCAGCTATCCCAACACGGGGTCGTCGAACACGATGAGGCGATCCCTGAAACCGGGGGCCTCGCCGATCGGCTCGCCGTCGACCTCGACCCACGCGTG
>JAHDDY010000219.1 GCA_020629115.1 Paracoccaceae bacterium
GCGATGGCGAAGCGGGCCTGGGCGGCGTAGAGCGGTTCGAGGCTGCGGGCGTAGAGGTAGGTCGCCGCACCCAGCAGCATGGCGGCGACCAGCGCCGGCACCAGCGCGGGCCGCAGCGCGCCGACCAGCGCGAGCAGGTCGATCTCGTCGTCCGGGGCCGTGCGGGCCGGCGGGGGGGTCTCGCTCATCGTCGTCAGGCTCCGGGGGAGGGGGCGGGCCGCGCGGGCCGGCGGTGCGGGTTCAGTTCGCCGCCAGCGTGCTCAGGCCAGACTGCAGCAGGCCGGTCGAGGGCAGGATCTGCGTGATGACCCGGTTCCAGTTCGCGATCGGCTGCGGGTTCACGTAGACCACGTCGTTCGGCCGCATCTCGAACAGGCTCGCCACCGTCAGCGCCGCCGGGTTCGACGCGTCGAGGTGGTACGCCCGCAGACGGTCGTCCACCGCGTCCGGCGCCGGCAGGCGGAACACGTAGATCTCGCTCGTGTCCCCCGTCAGGCGGTCGATCCCGTTCGTCTCCTCGAACAATACCCGCGTCAGCGTCAGCCGCCCCTCGAAGGGCAGCGGCACGACCGTCTGGCGCACCGTCTCCCCCGTCACCGTCACGTAGTCCTTCTCCACCGCCCCGAGCCGCTCGCGCTCCAGGTACGACGCCTGCTCGCGCTGTGCCCGCGCCCGGCGATCCTCGATCACGCTCCGCTCCGCCGCCAGCTCCAGCGCCAGCACGTCCAGCCGCTCGCGCCGCTCGCGCAGGCGCTCGGCCCGGGACGCCGCCAGCGCCTCCCGGCTGTCCAGCTCGAAGGCGCGCCGCTCCTCCCGGTTCTCCCGCTCCAGCGTCCGCAGCGCGTCGAGGTACCGCTGCCGCGCCGCCACGTTCTCCTGCCGCGCCCGCTCGTCCGCCAGCTCCGCCTCGCGCGCGGCCGTCAGCGCGTCGATCCGCGACTGCTGGCGCAGGCGCTCCGCCTCGATCGCGTAGCTCTCCGCCTCGATCTGCGCCGCCAGCGCCGCGCGCCGGTCCGCCGACACCGCCAGCACGTCCGCGCGCCGCGCCACCGCGTCCGAGAACGCCGTCCGCGACGCCTCGCGCAGCCGTATCTGCTGCTCGAAATACGCCAGCGACCGCTCCAGGTCGTCCGTCGGCGTCACCGACACCACGTCCCCGTCCAGAAGCACCCGCCGACCCACGTCGCTCGACCCGGACAGGCGCGACCCCGACATCTCGTAGATCGACCCGTCCCGAAGCACCCGCACGATCGTCCGCGACGGGTCCGGACCCAGGCCCCCCGTCGCCGTGACCGCCTCCTGAAGCGTCACCGGGCGAACCGTCACCGGCAGCACCTCCGATCCCGCCAGACCCTGGGCCGACACCTTGCGCGAGCCGAACACCGCGATCTCCACGCTCGGGTCGAAGCCCACCTGACCCGCAACAAGGCGGTTCGTCACCACCCGACGCGCCTCGCGCAGCGTCAGCCCCGCAACCCGGATCGAGCCGATCCCCGGAAGCGATATCTCCCCGTCGTCCTGAACCAGGTACCGCTGCGCCGACGGGCGCACCGTCGACACGCTGCCCCCGTTGCCGTTCTCGTCCTCCAGCAGCGGACTCCGCCTGCCCAGACGCGCGCCGGAAAGAGACGCCTCGTCGCTCTGGATCGCGATCACGTCCCCCACGCCGATCGTGTACGGACCCGGATCGACCCGCGGCAGAACCGTCTCCCGCGCCCGCCGGACCGCCCCGGGCCGCGCGACCGTCGCCTCCGGCAGCAGCGCGTCATCCGATGCCGGCAGGCCCGCAGACCCCTCCAGCACGCTCGACGCCGCGACCAGACCGGGCGGGTCCAGCGACAGGCTCGGCAGCGCCGGGCGGCCCTCCGCCAGCAACCCCGGCGGCAGGATCTCCCGATCCCCCTCGTACGGAACCGGAGGCGACGGCAGCGCATATTCCGCCGCCGGGTCCACACGGTCCAGACCCGCCGCCGCCAGACGACGCGCCAGCGACACCCGCGCATCCTCCACACCGTCCGCCGACATCGCAAACGCCGCAGGCAGCGACCGCGGAACGTACCCGTCCCCGTTCGCAGCCCGGACCGCCATGTAATCCAGAGGCAAAACCTCGATCACACCAGAAAAATCACCCCGGAAACCGTACCCGAAACGACTCGGCTCAAACTCCTGAGGCGTGTATACAATACCGCAGCCGGTAAG
>JAHDDY010000068.1 GCA_020629115.1 Paracoccaceae bacterium
CCCGCCGGGGAATCGCCTGCTTCGCGGTCAAGTCGAGCGGGTAGGGCCGTCGGTCAGTGGCGGTGACCGTTCCACCGTCATACTCGCGGCAGCGGCGACCCGGGCATCCGGAACGTCCCGATCTCCGCACCGTCTGGATTGCCGGGTCAAGCCCGGCAATGACGAGCGAAATGGTCGAGCCTAGGTTCTGTCGGTATGACGCGACGAGAATTGCGTACGAACCCGCACGGATATCGCGACCCGTCCGGCGTCGAGCAATCAGACGCGGTTCGGGTCGGGGATCTGGAGCGTTGAGACCATCTCCCGCATCTCCTGACGCGCGGCGACGTGGCCCATGTCGAGCTTGGCCCCCGACTCGCGCAGGTCGAGGAGGGTCAGGCCCGAGAGGAACAGCTCCCGGAAAATGGGCCGCTCGCTGAGACCCTGCGACACGCGAAAGCCGATGCGGCGCGAAAGCTGCTGGAGCATCTCGCCGACCCGGCGCTTGTTGCGGGTATCCTCAAGCGGCGTGCGGTTGCGCACGACCACCCAGTCGAGATTGCCCATCCCGACCTGAGCGCGCAGCTTGCGCGCCTCCCACACCATCTCCGAATAGATCGACGGCCCGCTGATGGTCAGCGTGGACGGGTCGACCCGGGCCAGCAGGTCGAAATCGACGAAGCTGTCGTTGATGGGCGTCACCAGCGTATCGGCGGAGCTATGGCCGAGCCGCGACAGGTTCGAGTAGGCACCGGGACAGTCGATCAGGATCGCGTCGCAATCGCGGCTGAGATCGGCGACCGCCGCGTCGAACCGCTCGCCCTCGATCCGCCAGGCGGTCTCGCGATCGGGGTCGTTGCTGTTCTCTATGCGCACGGTGCGCGGCATCACCAGCTTGACGCCCTTGCGCTCGCACCAGCCGCGCCGGTTGTCGATATAGCGGAACAGGCTCTGCTGGCGCAGATCGAGGTCGATGGCCCCGACGCGCATGCCGCGCCGGGCGAGGGCGACGAAAACGTGCATGGCGGTCGTGGACTTGCCCGACCCGCCCTTCTCGTTGCCGAAGACGATGATATGCGGCTTGTTGCGCGCCATGGTCGCGGGGATGCGATCCGGTTCCTAGAAGCCGAAGCCCTTGAACTTTTCCTTGAAGCGCGAGACGCGGCCGCCGGTATCGAGCAGGCGCTGCGTGCCGCCCGTCCAGGCCGGGTGCGTCGTGGGGTCGACATCGAGCGCCAGCTCGTCGCCTTCGGCCCCCCAGGTCGAGCGCATCTGCACGACGTCGCCGTTGGTCATGCGGACGTTGATCGTGTGATATTCGGGATGCAGGTCTTTTTTCATGGGTACGGGTCCGGTCTGGCGATGGTCGGAAGAAGGCGCTCTATAGCCACGCGCGCCCTCCCTTGCAAGGGGATTGCGGCGCGGACGTCCGTCAGGACACGGGCGCCTTCTTGAACAGGCGCGACACGCTGTCGTGGCGGGCGATGGAATCGATGGCGATGGCGAGCATGGGGCCGATATTGATGACCTTGACCTTGCTGTTCTTCGCCAGGTGCGACTGGTCGATGGAATCGGTGATGGCGAGGCTCTTGAGCGCCGAGGCCTCGACCCGGTCGACCGCCGCGTCGGACAGGACGCCGTGGGTGCACATCGCGTGCACCTCCGCCGCCCCGCGCTCCATCAGCGCCTCGGCCGCGCGGCACAGCGTCCCGGCGGAATCGACGATATCGTCATAGAGCACGCAGGTCCGCCCTTCCACGTCGCCGAGGACGTTCATCTCGGCCACGACGCCCGCCTTCTCGCGCCGCTTGTCGATCACGGCCAGGTCGGTCGACAGCGTCTCCGCGAAGGTGCGCGCGCGCACGAGGCCGCCGACGTCGGGCGAGACCACCATCGGCGGCTCGTCGGGGAACATGTCCTTCGCGTGGTGGGCGAAGACGGGGGTGGCGTAGAGGTTGTCGACGGGAATGTCGAAGAAGCCCTGGATCTGCCCCGCATGAAGGTCGACCGTCAGCAGGCGGTCGGCCCCGGCGGTGGTGATGAGGTTCGCGACGAGCTTCGCGGTGATCGGGGTGCGGGGCAGGTGCTTCCGGTCCTGCCGCGCGTAGCCGAAATAGGGGGTGACGGCGGTGATGCGCCCGGCGGAGGCGCGCTTGAGCGCGTCGATGATGATGAGCAGCTCCATCAGGCTGTCATTCGCCGGGCTGGATGTGGGCTGGACGATGTACACGTCCTCGCCGCGCATGTTGTCGTAGATCTCGACCCAGACCTCCGAGTCGGCGAACTTCTCGACCCGGGCATCGGTCAGCGGCCGGAAGAGCTTGGAGGCGATGGATTCGGCCAACGCGCGGTTGGAATTGCCGCTGAGCAGCTTGATGTCCGAGTTCGGCTTCATGTCCATGTCCCGCGACTCCCCCGTGCGCGGCGCTTCTAGCAACGCGCCGGGGGGGAGTAAATGGCGAAAGGGTTTATTCTTCGCCATCCGGGCCGTCAGGGGTCGCCCTATTCGGTGAGGCCGGTGCGCTCGATGGGCACGTTGTCGATCAGCCGCGTCTTGCCGAGCCGCGCCGCCGCGAAGAGCCGCGCCTCCGTGCCCGGGCCGAAGGCGTCGAGCGGGGCAAGGGTCAGCGCGTCGCGCGCGTCGAGATAATCCACCGCGTCGAATCCCGCCGAGAGCAGCGCTTGGCGGCAGGCGGTGGCCACCCGCTCGGGCGGCAGGCCCTTGGCGATGTGGTCGGCGGCGGCGAACAGCGCCTTGTTCAGCTTGGCCGCCACCGCGCGCTGCTCATGGGTCAGGTAGCGGTTGCGCGACGACATGGCCAGCCCGTCCGCCTCGCGCACGGTGGGGCTGGAGGCGATGCGGATGGGCATGTCGAGATCGGCGACCATGCGCCGGATGGTGACGAGCTGCTGCCAGTCCTTCTCGCCGAAGATGGCGTAGTCGGGCTGCGCCTGGTTGAGCAGCTTGCACACGACCGTCGTCACCCCGTCGAAATGGCCGGGCCGGTGCGCGCCGCACAGGGCCTGCGTGGTGGCGTCCACGCCGACGGTGGTGGAGAAGCCCTCGGGGTACATCGTCGCCGTGCCGGGCGCGTAGATCAGGTCGCATCCCGCCCCGGCCAGCAGTTCCGTATCGCGCACGGTATCGCGGGGATAGGCCTCGAAATCCTCGCCCGCGCCGAACTGGGTGGGGTTCACGAAGATGGTCGCGATGACCCGCCGCGCCCGCCGCCGCGCCGCCCGGATCAGCGACAGGTGCCCCTCGTGCAGCCCGCCCATGGTCGGGGCGAGGGCGACCAGATCGCCGGCCCGGCGCCAGTCGCGCACGATGTCGCGCAGCTCGACCACCGTCTCGACGGTGCGGGGGCGGGTGATTTGCAGCATGGGGCGTCGCCTCCGGTCTGTCCGAAGGGAAGACCATAGACAACGGGAGGCGAGAAACAACCGTCAATCGCCGTCCGCCACCGGGCCGGGCGGCAGGGGTTCAGGCCGCCGCGGAGAGGGAGTAGGCGATGAGGAAGTTGTTGGTGACGATGGACGAGGTCCAGGCGCACATGACGGTCATGATGCCGATCGTCGCGCGGTTCGGCGACCACACGATCATCGCCGCGACGACGCACTGGAAGGCCAGTTTCGGCACGATCCAGAACGGGCCGGCATAGTCCATCATGGTGCGCATGAAGGCGTTCAGCTCGTACGCCCCGACCGAAAGTGCCCAGTTGGTCGACAGCACGTCGAGAATGCCGAGGAAGACGAACAGGCTGCCCACCGTATAGCCCAGCAGCACGAGCGTCGGGTCCTGGCGCGCGCGCAGGGCCAGCCTTTCGTAGCGATGCGCCCTGTGCATGATGATGGCCCCGATCGACTTCCCGACATTCGTCACCATCATGCGAGATCGCTCCTAATAACCCGTGAACCGCTGGGACCATGGAAGAGCAAGATGCGCGCCAGAACGGGACGGATGGCGTCGAACCCGTGAACGGGAGCGGGGAGTGGAACGACGATCAGGCGTATCGACCGCGTGCAACTCGCCTCGTTCGCGGAAGGCGAGGAGGCCGTCCGCGCCGACTTCGCCGGTCTACCGCACCGCTACGTCGCGGACCCGTTCGGCAACAGCATCGGGCCGATGGAGCCGGTCGGCTGAGCGTTACAGCCAGCCGGCGCTCTCGGTGCGGATGACGTCGACGAGCATGTCGATATGCGCGTCGTCGTCGTTGAGGCAGGGCAGGTACGTGAAGGTCTCGCCCCCCGCCTCCTCGAAGGATTCCTTGATCTCCTCGTTGATCTCCTCCAGCGTCTCGACGCAGTCGGCGGAGAAGCCGGGAGCGAGGATCACGAGGTCCGTCTTGCCGTCCTCGGCCAGCCGGGCGACGTGCTCGACCGTATAGGGCTGGAGCCATTCCTCCGTCCCGAAACGGGATTGGAAGGTGACCTGAAGAAAATCCTTCGACCAGCCGAGCCGCTCGCGCAGGAGGCGAGTCGTCTTCTGGCATTGGCAATGGTAGGGATCGCCCGACAGCAGGTACCGTTTCGGCACACCATGATACGACGTGACCACCACGTCCGGCATCCCCCGCCCGTCCGCCTCGCGCTCGGCCATGTGCCGCTCCAGCGACTGCGCCAGCGCCTCGATGTAGAGGGGATGCTCGTAATAGGCGGGGACGGTGCGGATGTAGGGCTGCCAGCGCATGTCCATCAGCGCGCGAAACGCCTGGTCGTTGGCGGTCGCGGTGGTGGGGGCGGCGTATTGCGGGTAGAGCGGGAAGAACAGGATGCGCTCGCACCCCTGCGCCTGCATCCGCTCGATGACCGATTTGGTCGAGGGGTTGCCGTAGCGCATGCAGTAGTCGACGACGACATGCGCGCCGTATTGCGCCGTCAGGGCCGCGCGCAGCTTTTCCGTCTGGGCCTTGGTGATGGTCAGGAGGGGCGATTCGTCCGCCTCCTCGTTCCAGATGGAGCGGTAGGCCTCGCCGGAGGAGAAGGGGCGCTTCGTCAGGATGATGCCGTTCAGCAGCGGCCACCACAGCGCGCGGTTGATGTCGATCACGCGCCGGTCGCTGAGGAACTCCTTGAGATAGCGGCGCATCGGCCAGTAGCTGTGATCGTCCGGCGTGCCGAGATTGGCGATGAGGATGCCGACCTTGGCCGGGGCGACCGGGGGATGGTCCGGTCCCGCATGGGCGAGCCGTCCCTCGCCGGGATGGTCGAGCGCCGTGTCGGTCATGGGGGCCGCATCGAGCATGGGCTGCCCTTCCTCGTCGTCGTTGTCGCAAACCGCTTAGCTAGCGGTTTCGCGCGGTGGGTCAATGCTCCGAATTGTCGCCCAGGGGCCGTTCCTCGGTACCGAGGGCGTCGGCGAGGCGCATCGTCGCGGAGCCGGGGCGCAGGGGCTGCTGCTGTTCGGGCGAGGGCGCCCAGCCGTGCAGGAAGGCGATGTCGAAGCGGATCGGGACCCTGCCGTCCGCGTCGCCGTGATCCTCGGCGAGGATGGCCATCGCCCGCATCAGCGTATCGCGCCGCAGGAAGACCCGCCGCCGCTCCGCCAGCGCGTTCGCCTCGCCCATCGCGCGCAGGTCGTGCAGGAGGCGCAGGGGCGAGCGGTACCGCACGGTCAGCGTATCCCTGTCCGCCACCGGCAGGGCCAGCCCCGCCCGCTGGAGCAGGCCGCCCAGGTCGCGCAGGTCCGCCATGGGGGCGACGCGCGGGCTGATGCCGTCCACCGTCTCGATCTCGGCCCGGGCGAAGGCGTCGCGCAGGGGGGCGAGCGTGTCCCCGGCCAGCATCGCCGCCATCAGCAGGCCGTCCGGCATCAGCGCCCGCCGCATCTGGATCAGCGCGCCGGGCAGGTCGTTGATGCCGTGCAGCACGAGCGGGGCGACCACGAGGTCGAACGCCTCCTCCGCCAAGGGCAGGGCCTCCTCGTCGGCGACGAGGGTCAGCGCCTCGGGGCAGGTGCGGGCCGCGCGGCGGGCCATGGCGGGGGAGGCGTCGAGCTGCACCAGCCGCTCCGGCGCGTAGCGCGCGTGCAGCATCCGCGCGACCGACCCGTCCCCCGCGCCGACCACCGCGATGCGCGCGAAGCGCCGGTTCACGTCCGCGAGCCGCTCGTCGATCTCGGCCCGGGCGTGGGCGAGCAGGAAGTCGGCCTCGCCGAGGGTCGCGCCGGCGCGGTCGCGATGGCGGCGGCGGGCCGCGCGGTCGAAGGGGCCGGGTGTGGCGTCTGGGATGATCATGGGATTGATGGTATAGCCCGGTGCCATGGAAAGGGCAGGGCAGATCGCCGGGCGGCTGGCGCATGTGCGGCGCGGGATGCTGCGACCGCTGGCCGCGCTCGTGTGGCCGCCGGTCTGCATGGCCTGCGGCGCGGACGTCTCCGACCCCCGCGGGCTGTGCGCCGGATGCTGGGGCGAGCTGCGCCTCGCCGGCGGCGCGCAGTGCCTGCGCTGCGCCCGGCCGATGCCCGAGGAATACGGCGGCGACGGACGGTGCGAGGCCTGCGACGGGCTGCCGCTGGACTGGCGTCACGCGCGGACGGCGACGTTCTACGACGGCACCGCCCGCGCCCTCGTCCTCGCGCTCAAGCATGGCGACCGGACGGACATCGCCCCGCCCATGGCCGCCTGGATGGCGCGGGCGGGGCGGGACGTGCTGGCCCGCGCCGACCTGGTGATCCCGGTGCCACTGCACTGGACGCGGCGGGTGAGACGGCGGCTGAACCAGTCCGCCGAGTTGTCCCGCCGCATCGCCCGGCAGGCGGGGGTGGCCCACGGTCCCGGCCTCCTGATCCGCACCCGCGCCACGCCGACCCAGAACGGGCGCGACTACGCCGAGCGCCGGCACAATGTCGCCGGGGCCTTCGCCTGCCCCCGCCCCGCGCGCCTGGCCGGGCGACGCATCGTGCTGGTGGACGACGTGATGACCACCGGGGCGACGCTGAACGCCTGCACCCGCGCCCTGCGCGGGGCAGGGGCGGCCTCCGTCGACACGCTGGTCTTCGCGCGGGTGGCGCGGGAGGGCTGACCGCGCTAGATTCGCCCTCGAATTCAGCGACGAGGACGGGAACCCCCCATGGCGAAGGTCGAGATCTACACCAAGGCGACATGCGGCTACTGCATGATGGCCAAGCGCGTGCTGGCCCGGAAGGGGGTCGCGTACGAGGAGTACCCCGTCGCCGCCGACGCGACGAAGTTCGACGAGATGGTCCGCCGGTCGGGGGGCGGGCGCACGGTGCCGCAGATCTTCATAGACGGCACCCATATCGGCGGGTTCGACGACATGGCCGCCCTCGACCGCGCGGGCAATCTCGATCCGATGCTCTCGGCCTGAGCATGACACGCGTCGCGCTCGTTCAGACGAACGCCACCGGCGACGCGGACCGCAATCGCGCGCGGGCCTGCGCGCTGGTCGAGGAGGCCGCCGACAGGGGCGCGGCCTTCGTCGCGACGCCCGAGGTGACGAACCTGATCGCGCCGGGCCGCGAGGCGCTGTTCGCGGCCATCCGGGACGAGGCGGACGACCCCTGCCTCGCCGCCCTGCGCAAGATCGCGGCGCGGCGGGGCATCGGCCTGCTGATCGGCTCGCTGGCCCTGCGCGCGGAGGGGGAGGCGGCCCGGGCAGTGAACCGCTCGATCCTGATCGCCCCCGATGGCGGCATCGTCGCGCGCTACGACAAGATCCACATGTTCGAGGCCGACCTCGGCGCGCAGGGCCGCTTTCGCGAGGTTGCCTCCTACCGCCCCGGCGCGCGGGCCGTGGTGGCGGATGCGGGCTGGGCGCGGCTGGGGCTGAGCATCTGCTACGACCTGCGCTTTCCCGCCCTCTACCGCGCGCTGGCCAAGGCGGGGGCGCAGGTCCTGACGGTGCCGAGCGCCTTCACCGCGCCCACGGGCCGGGCGCACTGGCATACGCTTCTGCGCGCCCGGGCCATCGAGACGGGCTGCTACGTCGTCGCCCCGGCGCAATGGGGACCGCATCACGGGCAGGACGAGACGAGCCTGCGCGAAAGCTACGGCCATTCGCTGGTCGTCGGTCCCTGGGGCGAGGTGCTCGCCGATGCGGGCGAGGGCGAGGGCATCGCCTATGCCGAGATCGACCGCGCCGCCATCGACGAGGCCCGCAGACGCATCCCGTCCCTGTCGAACGACCGGGACTGGAGCCTGCCCTAGTCCCCCTTCACCGTCTCCATCGCCAGCGTGGCCGCCGTGCGGACGACGCCGGGGAGGGTGGCGATGTGGCGGGTGAGAAGGGTGCGGAAGCCCGCCACGCTGGTGGTGCGCGTGCGCAGGATGTAGTGGAACTCCCCCGCGATCATGTGGCACGCCTCGACCTGCCCGAGGTCGCGCACGGCCGCCGCGAAGGCGTCGAGCGTCGCGGGCGACAGGTCGCGCAGCGCCACCTGCACGAAGCCCGTCTGCTCCAGATCGAGCCGCCGCGCATCGACCACCGCGCGATAGCCGACGATGGCCCCCTCGTCCTCCAGCCGCAGGACGTGCCGGGGCCGCTCCCCCTCGCGGGGCTGGCCGACGAGCTGCGTTATGCGGTCGCCGATGCCGCGCGACCGTTCCGCCGCCGCGCCCTGCCCGACCTTCTCGGCCAGCGCGTCGAAGGGCATGGGCGGGGCGCGGTGCAGTTCGCCGAGGAACTCCCGGTCCTTGCCTGCCCTCGCCCGCCGCGCCCGCTCTCGTTCCGCATCCTCGTCCATGGCGGTCATCCTAGCGCCTTGGCGCTTCGGCGGCATCCTCTTTCACCGTCTCCATGACCATGAAGGTCGAGGTCCGAGCGACATGGGGCAGGCGCGAGACGGTCTCGCCCAGCGCCCGGCGGTAGGCGGCGACGTCCCGGGCGCGGATCTTCAGCAGGTAATCGAAGCCCCCCGCGATCATGTGGCAGCTCTCGATCTCCCCGGCATCCCGCACCGCCGCGTTGAACGTCTCCAGCGCCTCCGAGGTGGTGTCGTCCAGGCTGACCTGCACGAAGGCCACCTGCGCCGCGCCGAGCCTGGCCCGGTCCAGCACCGCGCGATAGCCGAGGATGTAGCCCGCCGCCTCCAGCCGCCGCACCCGCGCCGCGACGGGGGATTTCGACAGGCCCACCCGCTCCGCCAGCGCGGCCATGGACAACCGCGCGTCCCCGTGCAGTTCGGCGAGGATGCGGCGGTCGATGCGGTCCGGTTCGTCCGTTTCGAGGCTCATGGCCCGACGGATAGAGCGCGAAAGCGGCAAAGAAAAGTGCATTCCGCTTGTGTCCGCCGATTTTGCGGGACACATGGAACCGGATCGCTCGCTAGGATCGCATAGGCCCATCAGGAGGATCGCCCATGCCCGCCCTCGACCGGACCGCCATCCGCGCGGCCACCCTCGCCGACGAGACCCGCGCCGTGGCCGCGATGATCGCCCTCGCCGACCTGTCCGAAGCCGACCGCGCCCGCATCGGCGAGCGGGCGGCGGGGATGGTGCGGGAGGTGCGCAAGGCGGGCGATCCGGGGATGATGGAGGCGTTCCTCGCCGAATACGGCCTGTCCACGAAGGAGGGCGTCGCGCTGATGTCGCTGGCCGAGGCGCTGCTGCGCGTGCCCGATGCCGAGACGATCGACGAGCTGATCCAGGACAAGATCGCCCCGCACGACTGGGGCGCGCATGTGGGCGACAGCGGCTCGCTGCTGGTCAACGCCTCGACCTGGGGGCTGATGCTGACGGGCCGGGTGCTGGACGACGAGGAGGAGGACGGCATCGTCGGCGCGCTGCGCGGCATGGTCCGGCGACTGGGCGAGCCGGTCATCCGCTCGGCGGTGGGCCGGGCCATGCGCGAGATGGGGGCGCAGTTCGTGCTGGGCCGCGATATCCGCGAGGCGATGGCGCGCGGCGAGGCGACGGTCGCGCGCGGCTACACCTACAGCTACGACATGCTCGGCGAGGCCGCGCGGACCGAGGCCGACGCGGCCTACTACCACGGCGCCTACGCCCAGGCCATCGCCGCCATCGCCCGGCGGGCCGGCGCGGGCGGCATCCGCGACAATCCCGGCATCTCCGTCAAGCTCTCGGCCCTCCACCCGCGCTACGAACGCGGCCAGCGCGAGCGGATGCTGCCGGAGATGATCGACCGCACGCGCCAGCTCGCCCGCGCGGCGAAGGACGCGGGCATCGGCTTCAACATCGACGCGGAGGAGCAGGACCGGCTCGACCTGTCGCTCGACGTGATCGAGGCGGTGCTGGCCGACCCCGCCCTCGCCGGATGGGACGGCTTCGGCGTGGTGGTGCAGGCCTACGCCCCCCGCGCGCCCCACGTCATCGACTGGCTCCACGCCCTCGCCGAACGGCTGGACCGGCGACTCATGGTGCGACTGGTGAAGGGCGCGTACTGGGATACGGAGATCAAGCGCGCGCAGGTGCTCGGCCTGCCGGGCTTTCCCGTCTACACGAAGAAGGCGCATACGGATGTCGCCTATCTCGGCTGCGCCCGCAAGCTGATGGCGATGCGCGAGCGGCTCTATCCCCAGTTCGCGACCCACAACGCCCACACCGTCGCCGCCGTGCTGGAGATGGCGGGCAACGACCGCGACGGCTTCGAGTTCCAGCGCCTGCACGGCATGGGCGAGGTGCTGCACGACGCGGTGATGCAGGCCGAGGGCACGCGCTGCCGCATCTACGCCCCCGTCGGCGCGCATCGGGATCTGCTGGCCTATCTCGTGCGCCGCCTGCTGGAGAACGGGGCGAACAGCTCGTTCGTGCACCAGATCGTCGACGCGGACGTGCCGCCCGAGGAGGTGGCGCGCGACCCGTTCGAGGCGGCGGACGGGGAGCCGAACGCGACCATCGCCCACCCCGCCCGCCTGTTCGACGGACGGCGCAACGCGCGGGGATGGGACGTGACCGACCCGGTCGACCTGGCATGGATCGAGGCCGCCCGCGCGCCCTTCGCCGCGCCGTACCGCTGGGAGGCGGGGCAGGGCGACGGGCCGCGCCGCGATATCGTCAACCCCGCCCGCCCCGGCGATATCGTCGGCACGGTGACGGAGGCGACCGCCGCGGACGCGGCCGCCGCCATCGGCGCGGCGCTGTCGGCACAGCCCGGATGGGCCGCGCGGGGCGGGGCGGGGCGCGCGGACATCCTCGACCGCATCGCCGATCTCTACGAGGCCCATGCCGGCGAATTCTTCGCCCTCGCCGCGCGGGAGGCGGGCAAGACGCTGCCGGACGCCATCGCGGAACTGCGCGAGGCGGTGGACTTCCTGCGCTACTACGCCGCCGAGGAGCGCGCCGCCGGGACCGGGCGCATCCCGCGCGGCGTCGTCGTCTGCATCTCGCCCTGGAACTTCCCGCTCGCCATCTTCACCGGCCAGGTTGCCGCCGCCCTGGTCACCGGCAACGCGGTCGTGGCGAAGCCCGCCGAGCAGACCCCGCTCATCGCCGCCCGCGCGGTCGCGCTCATGCGCGAGGCCGGGGTGCCCGAGGGCGTGCTGACGCTGCTGCCGGGCGACGGGCCGGGCGTCGGCGCACCGCTGACCGCCGATCCGCGCATCGCCGGGGTCTGCTTCACCGGCTCGACCGAGGTCGCCGCCCTCATCGACCGCCAGCTCGCCGAGACCGCGCCGGACGCCATGCTCATCGCCGAGACGGGCGGCCTCAACGCCATGATCGTCGACAGCACGGCCCTGCCCGAACAGGCGGTGCGCGATATCGTGGTAAGCGCCTTCCAGAGCGCGGGCCAGCGATGCTCCGCCCTGCGGGTGCTCTACGTGCAGGGCGACGTGGAGGGGCGGATGACGGAGATGCTCCACGGCGCGATGGACACGCTGGTCGTCGGCGACCCGTGGGACCTCGCCACCGATATCGGCCCCGTCATCGACGCCGAGGCGCGGGACGGCATCCGCGCCCACATCGAGGCGGCGGAAGGGGAGGGGCGCGTGGGCAAGCGGCTCGACGCGCCGGCGGAGGGCCTGTTCGCCGCCCCCGCGACCCTGCGCGTCTCCGGCATCGAGGCGGTCGAGCGGGAGGTGTTCGGCCCCGTCCTCCACGTCGCCCGCTTCGACCCCGAACGGCTGGACGACGTAATCGACGCCATCAACGCGTGCGGCTACGGCCTGACCTTCGGCATCCATACCCGCATCGACGGGCGGGTGCAGGAGGTGGTGGACGCGGTGCGCGCCGGCAACCTCTACGTGAACCGCAACCAGATCGGCGCCATCGTCGGCAGTCAGCCTTTCGGCGGCGAGGGACTGTCGGGCACCGGGCCGAAGGCGGGCGGGCCGCACTACCTGCCGCGTTTCCGCCGGGAGGCGGCGGTGTCACAGGATGCCCCCGATGCCCCGCGCATTCCGGCGCAGGACGCCCGCGCTGCCCTCGACCGGCTCGACGGGACGGATTGGGCCACGCGATCAGACCGCATCTCGGCCCTGCGTGCGGCGCTGCGGGGCAGGGCGTCGGCGGCGATGGCCGCGGCGGCGGCGCTCGATACGGGGCCGGTCGACCTGCCCGGCCCGACCGGCGAATCGAACCGCCTCACCCTCGTCCCGCGCGGGACGGCGCTGTGCCTCGGCCCGGACGGCGCGGCGGCGCTCGATCAGGCGGTGCAGGCGCTGCGCTGCGGATGCCCGGTCCTCGCCGTCGCCCCGGGCGCGCGCAAGGCCCTCGCGCCGCTGGTCGAGGCGGGGCTGCCCGTCGCCGCGCTGGACGGCGCGCTCGATCCGGGGGACGCTGCGGCCCTGCCCGCCGCCCTCGTCGCCAGAACGGGCTGCGATGCGGCCCTGCGCCGGGCGATGGCCACGCGGGGCGGCCCGGTCCGCCCCCTCGTCGCCGCGCGCCTCGATCCGGCGGCCTACGCACACGAACGGGTCGTCTGCGTCGACACCACGGCGGCGGGCGGCAATGCGAGCCTTCTGGCCGAGGCCGGGGGTTGACGCATCCGCCCGCCTTGCGTAGAAGGCGCACTCCGAATTGGCGGGCCGCGCGCCCGCATGATCTTCCTTCGTCTTCATTCGAGGTATCGCAATGTCCCGTCGTTGTGAATTGACCGGCAAAGGCGTGATGAGCGGCAACAATGTGAGCCACTCGAACATCAAGACGCGCCGTCGCTTCCTGCCGAACCTGAACGTCGCCACGCTGACCAGCGACACGCTCGGCCGGTCCTTCCGCTTCCGCATCGCGGCCAGCGCCCTGCGCACGGTCGACCATCGCGGCGGGCTGGACGCCTTCCTCGCCAAGGCGAAGGACGAGGAACTCTCGCCCAACGCCCTGAAGGTGAAGCGCGACATCGCCAAGGCCCAGGCGACCGCCTGATCCGATGATCGCGGTGCGCAGGCCCGTCCTGTCGCTGATCGTCTGCCTCGCGCTGGCGGTCAACCTGATGGTGCCCGTCGCCGCCGCGTTCTCCTTCATCGAGATATGCTCCGGGCACCGCACGGTGCTGGTGCCCGCGCCCGATGCGCCGGAGCCGGAAGACTGCCGCGCGTGCCTCGCCTGCTGCGCGGCGCTTGCCTCGCCCGTGGCACATGCCGAGACGGTTCGCGCCGTCCATGCCATGTCCACCCCGCTGCCGCCCGCAGCACCCCGGCACGCGGCGACCGTATCGCGGCACAAGGCCCGTGCGCCCCCTCTCCCGACGTCGATCTGAAGCCTTTCCTTCCTTCCGATCCTTCTGGAGAAATCCGATGCTCAAGCGTCTTCTCGCGACCGCCACGGTCGCCACCCTCGCCCTTGCCGTGTCCCTGTCGGCGTCCGACGGCGGCGTGACCGTCTCCGACCCCTTCGCCCGTGAAACGCCGCCCAATGCCAAGGTCGGCGGGGCCTACATGACCCTGACGAACCATGGCGCGGCCACCGTCCTCGTCGCCGTCGGCAGCGACGCCGCCGAGCGCGTCGAGATCCACGATCACATCATGGACGAGGGCGTCATGCGCATGCGCGAGGTCGAGGGCGGCATTCCGCTCGGGATGCACGAGACCGTCACGCTTCGCCCCGGCGGCTACCACGTCATGCTCATGGGCCTGAAGGAGCCGCTCAGGAAGGGCGGCACCGTCGACCTGACCCTCGAATTCGACGACGGCTCGACCCTCGACCTGACCGCCCCGATCCTTTCCATCGCCGCCACCGGCGCGAAAGCGAAAGGCCACGGGGACCACGGCCACGGCGACCACGGGAAGACGCACGACCACTGACCGCGCGTTCCCGTCCCATCTCTCGCATCGGCCGGATGCCGGGGAAGGGGCCTGACAAGGGCGGCGGAAGGGCGTAGGACTTACCGAAGCCCCGCGTTCCGGAGACCCGCCCCATGCCCCTCGCCGTCACCACCGTCTATGCGGGCCTGTGCGCCCTCCTGTTCGTCTACCTCGCCAGCCGCATCGTGGCGCGGCGGCGTCGGGCGGGGATCAGCCTGCTCGACGGGGGCGACGCGGAGCTGCTGCGCCTCACCCGCGCCCATGGCAACGCCGCGGAATGGATGCCGCTCTTCCTGATCCTGCTCGCCGGGGTCGAATCGCTCGGCGCGCCGGGATACGTGCTCCACGCGGCGGGCCTGCCCTTCGTCATCGGCCGGGCGATGCACGCGCGGCATTTCGTGACCGGGCAGGAGGGGTTTCGCCTGCGGGTCATGGGCATGCACCTGACGATCTGGCCCCTCGTCGCCCTCGCGGTGGGCGGCATCGCGCATGGCTTCGTCTCGATGGTGTAGGTACCATTCGCCTCAGACCGACCAGTTCTCCCCCTCGAACCCCTTCATCGCCGCGTGCAGGATGAGGCGCAGGTAGCGCCGTTCGGAGCCGGAGGCGTAGTAGATGAGATGCTGCTGCGTCGCCAGCTCGACCACGCCGTGCACCGCCGCCCAGAGGGCGAGCAGCGCATCGTCCGGCACCGCCTCGCCCACGCTCTCCTTCAGCAGCGCGAAGAGGGCGTCGCCCTCGCGGCCCACGGAGCCGTCGACCGGCCCCTTCGCGCGGAACCGGAACAATGCCTCCCACCGGCGCGGGTGGTCGCTTGCAAAATCGAGATACGCCTCGGCCAGCGCCGACAACCGCTCCCTCGGCTCCTCGCCCACCCCCGACAGCGCCGCCGACAGGGTCTGGCGCAGGGCGCGGGCGGTGCGCAGGTTGATGGCGTAGAGCACCCCTTCCAGATCGCCGAACACGTTGTAGAGCGTCCCGACAGAGCATCCCGCCTCCGCCGCCAGGCTGCGGGCGTTCAGCGCGGCGTAGCCCTGCGCGTCCAGCACGCTCAGGGCGGCATCCATCGTCCGCTCGCGAATCTCGTCATGGGTCGGGCGTTTCGGCATTTTCGTCCTCGGATGCTCTTTTCTCTTGAACTATGTTCATATTCCTTCTATCTGTCAATTGAACCCGGTTCAAATCACCGCGTTTTTTTTGCTCAAGAGTGAACAACGTTCAAACGGAGGATAGGATGCTGGATACGCTGCGGACCCTGTTCCGCGCCTCCCGCGCCGAGGCGGAAGAGGCGCTGATCGACAATAATGCGCTGACCCTGCTCGCGCAGCATCTGCGCGATGCGAAGGTCGACGTGGAGCGGGCGCGCCGGGGACTGGCCGCCCTGATCGCCCGTCAGGCTGGAGAGGAGCGTCAGGCGGAGGCCCTCGACGCCGAGATCGTCCGCCGGGAGACCGATGCCCGGGCCGCGATGGCGGCGGGGGAGGAGGCGCTGCTCTCCGAGCTGGTCGACCGAATCGCGGGGCTGGAGGATCGGCGCGCCCAGTCGCACGCGGCCCGCGCGGAACTGCAACGGCGCATCGACGCCCTGCGCGAGACGCTCCGGACCGCCCAGGGGCGCATGGCCACCCTCACGGACGACCTGCGCCTCGCCCGTTCGCAGGCCCTACAACGGCGCAGCCGGGGTGGAATCGACCCGGCCCTGTCCGGCTCGGCCCTGCAGAAGGCCGAGGACCTGGCCGCGCGGCTGCGCGACTCCGGCGCGCGGCTCGACGATACCGAGGCGGCGCTGGCCGACCTGCGCCCCGATGCCGACCTCGACACCCGCCTGCGCGACGCCGGCCTCGACACGAAGGACGCGGCCCGCCGCGCCGCCATTCTCGACCGCATCAAATCCACGACCCCCGAAGGAGAGACCCGATGAACGCCAACCAGCTCAACTCCCGCGCCTGGATCAGCTTCTGCTACATCAGCTTCGCCGTCGCCGTGGGCTTCACCGGCATCGGCATCTGGGCCATGGCCATCTCGCTGGAGATGAAGGCCTTCATGCTCATGGGCCTCTTGTTCAGCATCGGCTCGGCCTTCACGCTGGCCAAGACCCTGCGCGACGAGCACGAGGCTCAGCAGTTCCACACCAAGCTGGACGAGGCCCGCACCGAGCGCCTGCTTCGCGAGGTGGACACGGTGAAGGACGTCGCCTGAAGCGTCAGTCCTCCGCTATCCACAGGTCGGCCAGATCGAAGGCCACCGCATCGAAGGGAGGGGCCGCGACCGAAGCGGCCCCTTCGTGGCGCGCGCCCTCGACCCACTCCCCCTCCACGTTCTCGAAGCATTCGAGCGTGCGATGGGCGGGGTCGACCAGCCACAGGTGCCGCACGCCCTCCTCGGCATAGACCCGCGCCTTGAGGTTCCGGTCGTGCAGGCGCGTCGAAGGGGAGAGGACCTCGCACACCCAGTCAGGGGCGACGTCGATACGACCCATGGGAAGAGCGGGAACGCGCGATTTTCGCCAGGCAGCGAGATCGGGCGAGAGGGTTCTCCAATCGGGGTCGGAAAAGCTGATCTCAGGCTCCGGCAGTATCCACCACCCCCCCGGACCTCCGCGCCCACGCTGATGAGGGGGGCGAAGGAGTTCGGTCAGTGCCGCGGACGCTTCTATGTGCGGCGTCATGGGGCGAGCCTGCATGTACAGTTCGCCGTCGATGATCTCGACGGTCACGCCTTCGGGCGTTTTCTCGATATCGCGATAGGTGATGCCGGTTCTGCGCTGTGCGGTGCTCATGGCAAAGGGACATAGCACGAAATGCGCGAACCGTCATCCGCCCCGCAATCGCGGCAGCAGGTACACCTCCGCGCCGTCGGGAATGCGCTGTCCCGGCGAGTTCTGGTAGATCACGCCGTCGATGGAGACGGCGATGCCCGTTTTCAGGTACGGCGCGACCCCCGGATGGGCCGCCTCCAGCGCGGCGAGCAGGTCGCGGATCGTCTCCGCCTCCAGCTCGACGGTCTCCGCGCCCCTGGCATGGGGGCGCAGCGACCCCCACAGGCCGACCCTCACCCCTTGAGCGCCGCGAGGATGCGGGGCGGGGACATGGGCGCATGGGTCATGCGGATGCCGATGCCGTCGCGGATGGCGTTGGCCACCGTGGGCAGGGGCGGGACGATGGGCGTCTCGCCGACCCCGCGCACGCCGTAGGGATGGCCGGGGTTCGGGATCTCCAGGATCTCCGTGTCGATCATCGGCAGGTCGGAGGCGACGGGGATGCGGTAGTCGAGGAAGCCCGCGTTCAGGAGCCGCCCGTCCTCGTCGTAGAGATATTCCTCGTTCAGCGCCCAGCCGATGCCCTGCACCGCGCCGCCCTGGAACTGGCCCTCGACATAGGCGGGATGGACCGCCTTGCCCGCGTCCTGGATCACGGTGTAGCGCGTGACGGACGTGTGTCCGGTCTGCGGATCGACCTTCACGTCGGCGATATGGGTGCCGAAGCTGACCCCCGCGCCGTCGGCGTTGATCTCGCAATGGCCGGCGATGGGACCGCCGGTCTCGCCCGACTTCGCGGCGATCTCGGCCAGGGTCATCGGCTCGAACCGGCCCGCATTCGCGCCTGCCGGATGGGCCGCGCCGTCCTTCCATTCGACCGCCTCGGCCTCGATGCCCCAGAGCTGCGCGGCGCGGGCGCACATCCGACCCGCCGCCTCGCGCGCCGCCTCGATGGTGGCGAGGCCGGTGGCGAAGGTCACGCGGGAGCCATCGGTGGTGTCGTTATGCCCGAGCGAGGCGGTGTCGGCGACGATGGCGCGGACCTTTTCGTACGGGATGCCCAGCTCCTCGGCCGCCATCTGGCACATAGACGCGCGCGAGCCGCCGATATCGGGCGTGCCGACCGACAGGTTGACCGTCCCGTCCGCCCCGACATTGAGCGTCACGCAGGTCTCGCCGCCGAAGTTGAACCAGAAGCCGCAGGCGACGCCGCGGCCCTCGCCCGTCGCAAGGGGGGCGGACCAGTGCGGATGCGCCTTCGCCGCCTCAAGGGTCGCCACGAGGCCGATCTGGTCGTAGCGCGGGCCGTAGGAGGCGCGCGTCCCGTCCCGCGCGGCGTTCATCAGGCGCAGGTCGAGGGCGTCCATCCCGATCTCGCGGGCCAGATCGTCCACCACGCTCTCGACCGCGAAGGCGGCCATCGGCGCGCCGGGGGCGCGGTAGGCGGCCTGCTTCGGGCGGTTGCACAGCACGTCGTACCCGAGCGTGCGCACGTTCGGCAGGTCGTAGCAGGCGAACGCGCTCATCGCGCCCATCTCGACGGGCGAGCCGGGATAGGCCCCGCCCTGGTAGCGCAGCACCGCCTCGCCCGCGACGATGCGCCCGTCGCGCATCGCGCCGAGGCGCACGTCGATGGAGGCGGAGGAGGTCGGGCCGGAGGCGCGGAACACGTCCTCGCGGTCCATGACCATCTTCACGGGCCGCCCCGTCTTGCGCGACAGGGCCAGCGCGACGGGTTCGAGGAACACGGTCGTCTTCCCGCCGAAGCCGCCGCCGATCTCCGACGCCGTGACGCGCAGCTGGCTCGCCTCGACGCCCATGATGGCCGCGCAGGTGTTGCGCACGGCGTAATGCCCCTGCGTGCAGCACCAGATCTCGCCCTGGCCGTCGGCGTTCAGCGTGGCGAGGCAGGCATGCGGCTCGATATAGCCCTGGTGCGAGGCCCCGGTGGTGAAGCGCCGCTCCAGCACGATCTCGGCCTCCGCCATGCCCGCCGCCACGTCGCCATGGCCGAACTCGCTGCGCGCGGCGATATTGGTGTCGGCATCGGGGGCGTCGGGGTCGCCGCTGGTGCGCAGGCCCTCGCGGACGATCGGTGCCCCGGGTTCCATGGCCGTGTCCACGTCCGTCACATGGGGCAGGACCTCGTATTCCACCTCGATCAGCGCGGCGGCTCGGCGGGCCAGCGCGCGGCTGGTGGCGGCGACGGCGGCGATGCCGTGGCCGTCGTAGAGCGCCTTGGTCCCCGCGATGCAATGGTCGAGCACGTCCTCCTCGCCGCCGGCATCGGACGGAAAGTCGGCCCGGGTGACAACCGCATGGACACCGGGCAGCGCCTCGGCCTTCGCAGCGTCGATGCGGACGATCCGCGCATGGGCGTGCGGGCTGC
>JAHDDY010000220.1 GCA_020629115.1 Paracoccaceae bacterium
TCTCGATCGCGACACCGTGACCGTGTCGGTCGACGTCGCCGGTGACGGCCTGCACCTCCGCCCCTGGCGGCACCGTCCCGGGCGGGCCCCGATCCGACCCACCCTCGCCGCCGGTGCGCTCGGTTTGCTCGGCTGGACGGGCCAGGTCCCGTTGTGCGATCCGTTCTGCGGCTCCGGCACGATCCCGATCGAAGCCGCGCTCCTCGCCGCCCGCCGCCCACCCGGCGGCTCCACCGGGTTCGCCTTTCAGCACTGGCCGAGCTTCGAACCGGGCACCTGGGCCTCCGCCAATGCCCACCGGCCGGCCGAGGCCCCGTCGCTCGTGCCGATCACCGGCTACGACCGGGACGAGGACGCCCTCGCCCGGGCCCACGAGCACGTCGAGGCCGCCGAGGTCGGCGAGACCGTGACCATCGCACGTGGCGCGATCTCCGAGCTCAGCCCCGACGACGGCGCCGTGCCCGACGATCGCCGGCTGCTCGGCAACATCGACACCGGCCTCACCGAGCTCGGCCGGTTCTCCAACGGCGGCACGACGGTGATCGTCGCCTACCGCCCACCCGTCGCCCGCTGACGGGCCGCCTCAGTTCAGGCGGCTGATCCGGACCAGCGACTGATCGGCGCGGACGAGGTCGACCGTGGCCGAGGCGTCACCCGTCCACGTCGCGCTGCGCTCGAGCGCGGCGATGAGGAGGTCCTGCTCGAACTGGGCCGCCTCGGAGCAGTCGACCCCCGGCGGGTTCGGTACCGTGAAGGTCGCCTTGCCCTCGGCATCGATCGTGAACGACCCGAAGATCTGTTGGCACGACGTGCGTCCGGCGAGGGTCGAGTTGGGCGAGTCGATGCGCAGCACGATCGCCCCGGACTCCGGCGTGATGTCGGCACCGTCGACGACGATCCGATCGACCAGCCACTCGCCGTCGAGCGGCCCGGCGCCGTCGACCTGCAGCACCCCGCACGAGCTCGCCGCGGCAACCAGGATCACCAGCAGCCCGAGGAGCGGGATCGGGAGCTTCCCGGCGGGGCGTGAGCGCATGTCCGCAACCTACCGGTGCCCTACGGTCGGGCCGCGTGGAGCTCTCGCTGCTGACCCTCGGTGACCTGCTGGACGATCCTGTCACCGGGCGACGGCCGACCGAGGTCGAGCGTCACCGGTCGCTCGTCGACCAGGCCGTGGCGGCCGATGCCGCCGGCTTCGCGAGCGTGCATCTCGGCGAGCACCACGGCTCCGACTACCACCTGTCGTGCCCGCCGGTCGTGCTCGCCGCGATCGCCGAACGGACCGAACACATCCGGCTGTCGACCGGCGTCGCGCTCGTCGCCAACCTCGACCCCGTGCGGATGGCGGAGGACTACGCGACCGTCGACGTGTTGTCGGGCGGGCGGGTCGAGATCGTCGTCGGCCGGGGCAGCTTCTTCGCCCGTACCTTCGACTTCTTCGGTCAGGATCCGGCGGCGTCGGCCGAGCTCTTCGACGAGCATCTGCGGCTCCTGCTGCGGTTGCTCCGGGAGGAAGAGGTGTCGACCGAGGCCGGCCTCCGGCCCGCGCTCGACGCGTTCACGAGTCGTCCCCGCCCCGTCGGTCCACTCCCGGTCTGGGTCGGTGGCGGCGCCTCGACCCGCACGGTCGACCTCGCTGCCGAGCTGGGGTCACCGCTCATGCTGCCCAGCGTCTTCGCCACGCCGGCGGCGTTCGTGCCGATGGTGGAGCGCTATCGGGAACGAATCGCGGCCGCCGGTCACGACGGCCCACCGATCGTCGGGGCGTGCTGCCACGCCCACGTGGCCGACACGACCGGGCTCGCCCGCGAGCGGTTCGTGCCGCGCTACCGCCACTACTGGGACTGGGTGCAGCGGCTGGTCGCCGACTTCACCCCCGGGGCTCCGGCCCTGCCGTTCGACGAGGAGGAGCTGCTCGGCGGTCCTGCGATCGTCGGGTCACCGGAGGCGTTCCTCGACACGGTCGGTCGATGGCACGAGACCCTCGGGCTCGACCGTCTCGCGTGCATGTTCGACCTCGGGGGCATGCCGCCGGGGATGGTGCTGGAGCAGATCGGTGTGCTCGGCGCCGAGGTCGTCCCGCACCTGCCGTCCTGAGGGATCGGCCGCGGGGCCCGGGGATCAGGCCGTGGTGGTCAGGAACAGGATCTCCGAGGTGGGCGCCGGCGAGCCG
>JAHDDY010000069.1:0-5397 GCA_020629115.1 Paracoccaceae bacterium
AGCATATCCCGGCGGAATGGGTCGCGCGGGCGATGGTGTGGCTGTGCACGGAGGCTGGGCGGGCCTACGACGGCGGGGATTTCTCGCTGAAGACGGATGAGGGGCGCGCGGCGGTGGGGTTGCCGGGGGTGGGGTGAGGGGGTTAGCTGGCGGCCAACATCAACCCCCTGAAGTCGAGGCAATCCGATGAGCGCCAAGCCCAAATATGATGTCAGCACAATAAAGGAGTTTTATTGGCGGCAAGCTGTAGTCATCGCCTTTATGTCCGTTCTGTCTGGAAACATATCCGAAGATAGTTTCGTCGACTTTGTCCCTGTCGGCGTGCAGATCGCCATCTACATCTCCGGCATCATCATCGCATCGGAGTCGATACGCCGGAAGATACCGAAACCGGGAACACCGTAGTTCAAGCTTCGATCACCTCGCATCCGGCGCGCTTCATACGATCAAGATGTCGACTTATGGTACTGGCCATTCGAGCAGATTTATTCTTTCGAAGCTCTATTTCCCGCGCAAGATGATCGACACGCCTCGCTGTACTTGGCTCGACTATCCTCAGGCCAAGGCCAAGCAGACTTATTCCGCCAAGCAATGCGTCGCCGAAACTTGCGCCCTCCCTGATCGCCGCAGAGATGCTGCTGCCGACGCGGTAAGCCTTGAGGCCTGCTTTGGCGACGCGAAATGCAGGAATGGCGACGCCAGCGATCAAGGCAAGCACCTCGACGACCTCTTGCCGATAGCGTATGTTTTCGGCCTCCGTCTCGAAGCGTTTCCTCAGCTTTTCCGCCTCTAGTTCTGCTTCTACGTTTGCAAGTGCTCTTTCCAAGTCGAGGATATCGAGTAGAGATTGATCCCAGTCAGACCTCAAGTCAGCCAGAATGGACTGCAACTGTCGGCATTCTTCATCGTTGGATTTGCAGATATACCCGCGGTGCACGGCCTTGCGCACGACTTCCTCGATCGTGCGGCCTCGGAATTCGTTGTTCATGGGGGTGTTCCACTCAATAGAAAGCCCGCGTCCGGGATAGGCGCGGGCGGGGGGTGTGGCCGTCAGTCGCCGCTCAATTCCGGCTCGATCATCTCCAGCGTCACGTCCTCACCGAAGCGGGGGGCGAGCCAGTGGCCGAGGGCGCCGACGGTCTTGCGGACGAGGGGCATGACGGTCTGGACGTGGAAGGCGCGGTTGGCCTCGGCGTAGTTGGCGTAGGTGGCGTCGCCGGGCAGGCCGAGGAGCATGGGCGGGATGCCGAAGGCGAGGGCGATCTCGCGGGCGGCGGAATCCTTCGCCTTCTGGAACTCCATGTCGGCGGGGGAGAAGCTCATGGGCTTCCAGTCGAGACCGCCTTCGAGCAGGATCGGGCGGCCCGCGTTCATCGCGCCCTGGTGGCGGGCCTCCAGCTCGTCCTTGAGGCGGGAATACTGGCCGTCGGAGAGGGTGCCGCCGTCGGGACCGTTGTAGACGACCGCGCCGGAGGGGCGGGCGGCGTTGTCGAGGAGGGCCTTGTTCCAGCGGCTCGCGGCGTTGTGGATGTCGACGGGGATGGCGGCGGCCTCCAGCGGGGAGAGGCCGTAATGGTCGTCGAGGGGGTGGAAGGTCTTGAGATGGAGGATGGGCGGGGCGTCCTCGATCTGCGCGAAGCGGTGGGCGCGGCCGCCGACGCGGTACTCGTAGCCCTCGGGCCAGCCGCCCTGCCCCGGGATGACGCGCATCCGGTCGGGGCGCAGGACGTGCAACTCGCGCGGGGGGGCGAGCGGGTCGGCGGGGTCGGGGACGGCTTCGAGATAGGCGTTGCCGGCGATCTGGAGATGGCCGAAGAGCGTCTCCAGCAGGGCGCAGCAATCCTGGGCCGGGTTGGGCCGGGTCAGGAGGGCGAGGAACGGATGCCTCTCCTGCGCGCGGCCCGAGACGGCGACCCCGAGGGGGACGACGGCGGCGGACTGGGCGAGCAGGCGCACGCAGCGATGGGCGATGGCGTTCTGGACGTAGGACTGGCGGGTCAGCGCGCCGAGGTCGCGGGGCGTCCAGACGGGCCGGCCGGTGGGGTGGAAGGTGGCGAAGGCGGCGGCGGAGGCCTTGGCTTCGGGGGGCGTGGCGGTCGCGGCGGGGCGGCGGAAGGGGAACGGCATGGGATGCTTTCCGGTTTGATTTCGGGAATGGGGGTGGGGTAGGCAGGGGACATGCCCAGGATGCCCCAGAAGGGCGCGGCCCGGACCGCGCCACCCGCCTCGCCGCAGGTTCTGAGCGGAACCCTTTTCCCGATGCGCAGCGCGGCGTCGTTCGGGCGCGTCCTCGCGCGGGGGACGGTTGCGGCGGGCGACGCGGGCCGGACGATGCCGTCACTCGCGCGGCGGGTGGCGGTGTGAAGGCGGTTTCCGATATCGCAGCGCTAGAGGCGCTGTACGGGGCGGCGGCGCCGGCTTCGCTCGACAAGGTGGCGGGGCGGATCACGCCGCTCTATCGGCGGTGGATCGAGGCGTCGCGGTTCGTGGTGCTGTCGACGGCGGGACCGGATGGAACGGATGCCAGCCCACGCGGGGATGCGGGGCCTGTGGTGCGGATCGCGGATGCAGCGACGCTGCTGATGCCGGACTGGCGGGGGAACAACCGGCTCGACAGCCTGCGCAACATCGTGCGGGACGGGCGGGTCAGCCTGATGTTCATGGTACCGGGGAGCGAGAACGTGGTGCGCGTAAACGGGCACGGGATCGTGACGGCGGACGCGGCCGCGACGGGGGCGTTCGAGCGGGACGGGCGGATGCCGAGAACGGTGATCGTGGTGACGGTCGGCGAGGTCTACTTCCAGTGCGCGAAGGCGATCATGCGCTCGGGGTTGTGGACGGCGGGGGACGAAAGCGGCGGATTGCCGAGCGCGGGGGACTTCCTGCGCGAGAGCAAGGAGGACTTCGACGGGGAATCCTACGACGCGGGGTATCCGGCCTATGCGGCGGAACGGCTATGGTAACGGCGCTCGTAAGGGGATGCCGTCAGGCGGATCGCGATGGGCCGGCGTTCCGCGTCCGGTCGTCCCCGGATCGTACCGGAAACGACGGAAGCATTTCGGGACGCCTCTCCCGTGTCAGCGGCCCGCCTGGTCGCGGGTCGCGTAGCCGAGCCAGCGGGGGAGACTGATCTCCCAGTCCTCGCGCGAGAGGCGAGTGCCGGTATCGGCATAGACGGGGACGAAGCGGCCGGAGCGGACGTTCTCGATGATCTCGCGCTCAGACAGGCGGACGGGAATGCCGTCGACGATGAGGGTGCGGATCTCGCCGCCGAAGTAACGGCTCGCGCCGTCGACCTCGGGTTCTTGGCGGGTTTCGTCGCGCATGATACGGTAACTTGCGGGTACTTTGGCGCGCGCCTGGGCCACGGCCTGCGGCGTCAGCGCGTTGTAGACGCTGCGGGACTGATCGAGGGCCAGGGCGGGGCCGGTCGCCCACAGGGTGAGGAAGGCGAGGGCCGCGAGGGCGGACAGGGACGATTTTACCAGCTTCTTCATGGTACTACACTCCGGCATCGGCACGTTGTCGTTTCACCGTAAACTGAATGACATCGGAAAAGGTTTCCGTGACGTCGATCACTTTGCCGGCAGCGTGCGCCTCGTTCGGCCTCCTTCTTGCACTGTGTCCCGGATTGGGGACGGTCTATGAGACAATATGTGCCCATACGGGAGCAAATACAAGCGCGCGCGATATGACGCCGGTTATTGACCATGATTCAGTAATTTTCGATAGCTCCAAGCTCATTTTCCGTACCCGGCAGACGTTAACGAAGAGTAATTCGTTTACGACTTTCTCCTTCGAAACCCCTTTAGCGATTCTCTTACGGCTTTCATGCACGCTGAAAGCGAGTCGTGGTGCCGAAGGGGCATCATGATGGATAAGGTGCAAGGGCGGATTAACCGTGCCGGGTAAAGCGGTGACAATTGCAGCGACCGGCCCTCAGAGCGCGCGGACCTTGGGGTCGGTGCGGCGGGTGAGGAGGAGTTCGGTGACGGCCCAGACGAGGGCGTCGACGCGGTCGGGGGAGCGGGTGTCGCCGGTGAAGGCGTGGGGACCGAAGGCGCACATTTGGTCTTCGAGGGTGGTGAGGCCGGGGAGATGGGTCACCCTGCCCTGCTCGTAGAGGGCGGCGACGGGTTCTGCGCGCAGGGCCTTGCCGCGGGTGGCGCGGACGGCGCGGAAGGCGATGGCGTCGTCGACCTCGCGCACGATCTGCTCGACCATGTCGCCGCCCTGGTTGACCTCGGCGACGAGGCGGTCGGCGTCGTACTGGCGGTAGGCGGCGACGGCGCGGGTGGCCCAGGCGCGGGGGCTGCGGCCCTGGACGGACCAGTCGGCGAGGATGACGGCGCGGGGGGTCTCGGCATCGCCGTCGGCGACGAGACCGGCGACGACGATGCCGCAGGCGTCGGAGCTGGCGCGGCTGGTGACGGGGGGATCGACGGCGACGACGATGCGGGCGAGGGGCGGGGCGGTCTCGATGCGGCCTTTCTCCAGCATGGCGCGGGTCCAGAGGGAGCCGGGCGCCTCCAGCAGCAATTCGCCGTCGAGTTCCTGGCGACCGAGGGTGCGGCCCGCGTAGCGCGCCTCGATGCGGGCGAGGAAGCTGGGGGCGAGGTTGGCGACGTTGTCGCGGGTGGGGCTGCGGGTGACGACGGTGGCGGGGTCGTCGAGGAGGCGCAGGAGGGCGGGGTTGGCGCGGGGCGTGGTGGTGACGATCTGGCGGGGATGCGCGCCGAGGCGCAGGCCGAATTGCAGCATGTCCCAGGCGGGCGCGGCGCGGCGCCACTTGGCCAGCTCGTCGCACCACGCGCCGTCGAACTGCGGGCCGCGCAGGCTCTCGGGGTCGGCGGCGGAGAAGAGCCACGCCTGCGCGCCGTTGGGCCATTCGAGATGGCGGCGGGAGACCTGGTAGGCGGGGCGGCGGTCGCGGGGGGTGCAGGCGAGGAGACCGCTCTCGCCGAGGACCATCACGTCGCGGGCCTGATCGGCGGTCTCGGCGACGAGGGCGATGCGGCGGCGCGCGCCGGGGGCGAGGGGGGTGGCTCCCTCGACCTGGGAGCGGACCCATTCGGCCCCGGCCCGGGTCTTGCCGGAGCCGCGCCCGCCCATGATCAGCCAGGTCTGCCAGTCGCCGGGGGGCGGAAGCTGGGTGCCCTCGCGCGCCCAGACGGGCCAGAGATGCGGGAGGGCGAGGAGGGTTCGGGGTGGCAGGGTGTCGAGGAAGGCGGCGCGGGCCTCGGGTGACAGGCCGCGCAGGGCGGTGCGGATGGGGTCGGGCATGGGGGGATTTCACGGTGAGGACGTCGATGGGGCAGGGCCTGCATCGGGGGGGCGTGTCGCCGGGGCGGGCCCCGGACCAGCGACGCAGCATTTCATGCCGCATCGCATCCGGGG
>JAHDDY010000069.1:5497-10925 GCA_020629115.1 Paracoccaceae bacterium
CCGGGGCGGGCCCCGGACCAGCGACGCAGCATTTCATGCCGCATCGCATCCGGGGCGGCGGGGATGGCCGGGACGGTATTACGACGACGGAGGCTTGGCGGGGGGCGGGGCGCGGTCGAGGCGCGAGAGGCGGTCGAGGATGTCGTGGCGGGCGGCGGCGAGGTCGAGGGGGGGGACGGCGTCGCCCTCCTCCGCCGTGGCACCCGCCTTCGAGGTCTTGCGCGTCTCGTCGGGAAGCGGCTTGCGGGCATCGAGCAGCGCGAACAGGGCGCGGCGATGGGCGCGGATGAGGGCGGAGCGCTGGGCGGCGGCGGCGGGCGCCTCGTCGGTGCGGTGCGCGCGCAGGGCCTTGAGGGACAGGCGCAGCTCGTCGGTGATGTCGGCGTAAAGCTGATGCGCGATCTCGGCGGAGCGGTTCGCCCCGCGCTGGGGCCAGCCCTCGGCCCGCGCGCGGCGGGACAGGGTGGCGGCGGCCATGCCGTGCCGGGCGGCGATGATGGCGATGGTGTCCTGGCAGGACGCCCAGTCCTCGCGCACGCGCATCCAAACGCTTTCGGGAATGGTCGATGCTCTCTTTAAAACCATAGGTTGATTATCCTTACGGCAAACGGGATTTAGGATTGCTTCGGGTGCCGAGGGTCGGTACCGCTTCGAGACGACGGACGATCCCCGCTCCAGCATCGCAGGCCGTCATGATGAAATGGCAGATCTCGCTCCGGACCGCCGCCGCGCTCGCCTTCGTGGCGGTCGCGGCCGTTCCGGTATGGCTGGCCTGGGAGATGCCGCAGAGCGCCGCGCTGGAGCTGGAGGAGGCGCAGGCGAAGAAATCCCACGCCGCCTATGCGGATGCGGCGCTGATGGCGCTCGACCGCTATCACCGCGACGTCGCGGTGGGGTTCCGGATGCTCGTGGACGACCTGACGACCCGGGATGCCCTGCCGGAGCGGTCGGCGGCGCTGGACGCGCTAGAACTGGGGACGGTGTGCCTGCACGATGCGGCGAGCGGGCGCGTCTTGCGCGGGTTCGCCGGGACGGGGGCGACCTGCGCGGATGCGGCGGATGGCGAGCGGTTCGGGCGCGCCCGGTCGCTGGCGGCGGAGGGGCGCATCGGCTTCGGCGGCGTGCGGCTCGACGCGGCGGGCGAGCCGGAGATCATGCTGGTCCAGCGCATCGGCCCGACCGTGGCGGTCGGGTCGCTGGGCACGATCTACTTCCGCGAACTGGCCGAGGCGATCCGCTTCGGGGAGGCGGGCCATGCGGCGATCCTGGACCATACGGGCGCGGTCGTGGCGCACCCGAACCCCGAGTGGACGGCCCCGCCCCGAAGCATGGCCGACCTCGCGGTGGTCCAGCGGATGATGGCGGGGGAATCGGGGGCCGGCGCGTTCGTCTCGCCGGCGCTGGACGAGACGATGGCGACGGCGTTCCGGTCGCTGCCCGGGCCGGGCTGGGGCATCCTGGTGAACCAGCCGATGCGGGAGATGGAAGCCATCGTGACCGAGGTCAAGCGCGAGAGCGCCAAGGTGCTGATCATCGCGCTGGCGGTGGCCGGGGCATTGGCGATGCTGGCCGCGCATCTGCTGCTCGGCCCGATCCGCCATATCCGGATGGCCGCCGAGCGACTGGGCGACGACGAGACGGCGGTGATGATCCCGCCGACGGGGACGGGGTCGCGCCTGACAGAGATCAACGACCTGCGGGCAGCCTTCAACGCGATGGTGCTGCGGCTGCGCCGCGCGCGCCGCACGGAGGTCGCGGCCCGGCGGGAGGCGCAGGAGGCGACGAAGAGCAAGAGCCGCTTCCTCGCCAACATGAGCCACGAGCTGCGCACGCCGCTGAACGCGATCATCGGCTTCGCCGAGGTGACGCAGCGGCGGATGACGGGGGCCGAGCGGGAGCGGGACCGGGAATATCTCGGCTACATCCACGACAGCGGGCGGCATCTGCTGTCGATCATCAACGACCTGCTGGACCTGGCGCGGATCGAGGCCGGGGGCTGGCGGCTGGACGAGGAGGACGTGGATGTCAGCCTCGCGATCCGCGATGCGCGCGTCATGCTCGGGTCGATGCCGACGGAGAAGAACATTGTCGTGACGCTCGACGGGGTGGAGGAGCCGGTCATGCTCTGGGCCGACCGGCGGGCCATCCGGCAGATGCTGCTGAACCTGACGACGAACGCGGTGCGCTACACGCAGGAGGGCGGCCGGGTGAGCATCGCCTGCGTCACGGGGCGGACGGGGGCCGTCAGCATCGTCGTGTCGGATAACGGGCCGGGCATCGAGGCGGGCGAGCTGACGCGGATCAAGGCACCATTCGCGCGGGGCCGCGCGCAGGAGACCGCGGCGACGCCCGGGACGGGGCTGGGCCTGTCGATCGTCGACGCCCTCGCGACGATGCACGACGCGCGCTTCGATCTCGCCAGCGCGCCCGGCCGGGGCACGCGCGCGACCGTGACCTTCCCGTCGGAGCGGACGCTGCTGACCCTCGTGCAGGAACCGGAGCCGACCGCGGCGCAGTGAGCCGGGGGATCGCTTATCGTTCCCTATATGTCCCATACGAGCGGGCGGACGTCAATCTCTTTTTGGGGTTTGCGGTGCAGGATGGCGACCGGAACGGATCGTGCATCGCGGCTCATCCACGCCCCGTCCGAAGAGAGAGCGGCCCATGTACCATACCCTGCCCGACGTCGCGGCCGACGACCGCATCCCGACGATCTTCCTGCTGTGCTTCTCCGCGATCCTGCTCGGACTGGTGACCCTGCTGGCCCTGGTGGCCCTGAGCCACGCCCGCGCGCGGAAGCAGGGCATCTACCGCAAGTACGTGGCCGGCCCCGACCAGCCGACCCGCCGCCGCACGCTCGATGCGCACCGATGCAAGGCCAAGTAATCCTTAATTGATCCCCGTCGCGTCAGGCGCGAGCAATGCCGGCTAAAACATGTCTCGGCGCCCGCACAGCTTGTCGATTCGTTCCATACGGGCTACCGTGGCAGGAAGCGGTCGCGCACCGCGTTTGTCTATCTGTCGGGAGCGGACGAATCATGTCATCCTTCTACCAACGTCTCGTGGACTGCAAAGCTCTTTTGTGGGCGATACTTGGCGTCCTTCTTTTAGCTTTCGGTTCACTGGGGCTGACCACCTGTTCGGACGACTCCCACAGAATCGCCGAGATGGAAGAACTGCGCATCGTCAGTGCGGAACGCGAGGCGGAGCTGGAAACCCAGCGAACGGCCTTCGTCGCGCTTGAAAGCGAGCAGCAGACGCTGAATGCGGACCTGGCGGCGCAGAGGGACAACCTCGCCGCCGTGACAGCGGCCCTGGCGGCCCTCGGGATCGACGGGGTGACGGAGGAAACGGCCCCCGACGCGGCGGTCGAACGGGTCGCGCTCGGCTTCGCCGACCTCTCCTCCTCGCGGGACGATCTGGCGGCGCAGCTCGACGCGGCGACCGCCGAGACGGAGCGCCTGCGCGTGGATCTCGACAGCAGCCGCGCAGAACTGGGCGAGGTGCAGGCCGAACTCGATGCCACCCGGCAGGAGCTTCAGAGCGCCCGGACGGACCTTGCCAGCGCGCAGGAGGAACGCGAGACATTCCTGATGGCGCGGGCCGATACCGACGCCGAGAACGAGGCGCGGATCGCCGAACTGCAGCGGGAACTCGATGCCGCCACGGCCGAGATCGAGCGGGCGAGCGGTGAAGGCCGCGATGCCTCCGACGACAATGCGACGCTGCGCACCATGCTCACGGAGCTTGAGGGCGAGCGGGACCGGCTGAGCGCGGAGAACAGCGACTTCACCGCGCGTCTGGTCGCCGCCGAGGACGGCGCGGCGGAAGCCGACGCCCGCGTCGCGGATCTCGAAGACCAGCTCGTCATCGCCGAGCGGATGCTGTCCGAGACCGAGGCCCGGCTGGGCGAGGCTCAGGCGCAGCTTACCGAGCGCGAAGATACGGCGCAGCCGGTAGCGGCCGCCGCGACGACCGAGGCAGTCGAGGGCGAGGCCGAAGGGGTGACGGCGGAGGCTATGGGCCTGCTCTCGCAGCCGGCAGCGGCATCCGACACCGCCGGTCAGGAGAACATCCTCGCCGAGATCGCCAGCCTGCGCGACGCCATGCAGCAGAACTCGCAGTCGACGGTCCTGTCCCTCAGGAACGACTACGAGAACCGGATCCGCAATCTCGAAGCGGAACTGGAAGCGGCGCGCGCGATCAGCGATGCGAAGGAAGAGGAAGCGAGCGCGCATCTGGCCGCCCTCTCCTCCCTCCGCGGCGCGCTGGAGGTCTCCGAGAAGAACGTCGAGGCCGGGCTGGAAACGGAACAGCAGCTGCTCTCCGATATCGAGGAACTGGAGCGCCGCAAGGCCGCGCTCGAGGACGAGGTCGCGACGCTGACCTCGCGCAACGAGGCCCTGACGGCGCAAGCCGAGGAACTTGGCGGATCGACCCAGCAGATGAGGGTCGAACTGGCCGCGATCGAGCGGGAGCGCGAGTCTCTCAATGAAGAGATCGAACGCCTGAACGGTGCGCTGGAGGCCGCAAAGGCCACGTCCACGGAGGCTCGGGAAGCCGCGGCTCAGAAGACCGAGCGCGTCGACCTGCTGACCACCACGTCCCAAGAACTCGAAGGCGAGATCGAGACGCTGCGCGCCGACGCATCCGAGGCACAGGAGAGGATCGCTTCGCTGGAAGCGGAACTCGAAGAGGCGCGGAGCGCGAACGAGGCGAGCGAAGGTAGCCTGGCGACCGCGCAGGCGGACTACGCCCTGCTCAAGGCCTCGATCGAACGCGGCGAGATCGCCGACCGCCTCACCGTGGCGGAACAGCAAGCCGCCGCGAACGCGGAGGCGCTGGCGGCCGCGGAACAGGAGGCTGCCGATGCGGCGGCCGCCCTGTCGAATGCGGAGGAACTCGCCGGCGAACAGTCGGAACGCCTCGCGGAACTCGAAGCGACGGTCGCCGATTACGAGACGCAGATCGACGCGGCGACCGCCGATGCGGATCGCCTGCGCGGCATCGTCGAGGACATGGAAGCCTCCATGGCGAGCCTCGCCGCCGAGCGCGACACGCTTGCGGGTACGCTCGACGCCGCCGAGGCGGAGCGTGCATCGCTCCTGACCCAGCAGGAGGAACTCGGCGCCAATGTCGAAGGCATGGCGGAACTGGAAGCCCGCAATGACGAGCTGACCGCCCTCGTCGCGGATTACGAACAGCGGATCGACGCGGCAGAAAGCGATGCGGAAGTCCTCCGTCAGAACATCGTCGACCTGAATGCCGGCATGGACGATCTACTCGCCGAGCGCGACGCGGCGGCGGCTCAAGCCGAGGATGCGGCATCCCAAGTGGCCGTCCTGTCGGACGAGCGCGATGCCGCCATCGCGCAGCGCGATCAGATGGAGGCCGAACTCGAAGAAGTCCGCATGGCCATGATGTCCGT
>JAHDDY010000069.1:11025-19041 GCA_020629115.1 Paracoccaceae bacterium
AGCGCGATCAGATGGAGGCCGAACTCGAAGAAGTCCGCATGGCCATGATGTCCGTCGAGGCGACGGAGAACGGTCAGGTCTCGGTCCTCACCGCACGGGTTGTCGAGCTTGAGGACGCTGCCGCGACCACCGCGGCGGAACTGGCGACCGCCAATGCGGAAGTCGGCACCGTCAACGCCTCGCTCGAAGCGCGGATCGCCGAACGGGACGCGCTGCAAGCCTCCCTCGATGCCATGACCGGCGAACAGGAGGCGGCGCTCACCGAGATCGAAGCCCTGCGCGCAGGGATCGAGGATGGCGAGCAGCGGATCGCGGATCTGACGGTCGAGCGCAACATCCTGACCGGCGAACGCGATGCTCTCCGGGAGCGGATGCTGGAACTGGAGGACGTCCAGGGTGAGCGGCTGTCGCTGCTGCAGGGGAACCTTCAGAGCACGCAGTCCGAACTCGACGCGCTTGCCGACCAGAAGGATGCGCGCATCAGCGAACTGGAAGCGCAGCTTGCCAGCACCCGCGCCGATATCGCGCAGGTGCAGGAAGCCAGCGATGCCCGGATCGGGGAGATGGAAGCGGAACTCGGCCGGGTACGCGCAAGCCTGACCGAGACTGTCGAGGCACGCGATCTGCGGGTGACGGAGCTGGAGGAGGCTCTGGAGACCGCCCGTACCGAGCTGGCCGACGTCCGGAAGGCGCAGGAGGCCCAGGTTCTCGGGCTTCAGGCGGCTCTCGATGCGGCGCAGTCCGATCTGACGGACACGCAGGAAGCGCGCGATGCGCGGATCGTCGAGCTGCAGGCTCAGCTCGATGCCGCCAATGCGAGCGTCGCCGAAGAGCGGGAAGCACGGGAGGCGCAGGTCGCCGACCTGCAGGCCCAGCTCGACGCGGCGCAGGCCGACCTGACCGAGGCACAGGAAGAGCGCGACGCCCGGGTCGCCGAGCTGGAGCAGGCTCTGGAGACCGCCCGTACCGAGCTGGCCGACGTCCAGAAGGCGCAGGAAGCCCAGGTTCTCGGGCTGCAGGCCGCTCTCGACGCGGCGCAGGCCGATCTGAGCGATACGCAGGAGGCGCGCGACGCCCGGGTCGCCGAGTTGCAGGCTCAGCTCGACGCCGCCAATGCGGGCCTTGCGGAAGAGCGGGAAGCGCGGGAGGCGCAGGTCGCCGACCTGCAGGCCCAGCTCGATGCGGCGCAGGCCGACCTGATCGAAGCGCAGGAAGCGCGTGACGCACGGGTGGCCGAACTGCAGACCGCGCTCGACGCGGCCAACGCCGAGGCCGCCGACCGGGTCGCCACCCTCGAAGCGCAGATCGCCGAGATGCGCGACGGGATGACGGAAACCACGCAGGAACTGGAGGCCGTTCGCACCGATCTGGCGGAACGCGACGAGCAGCTTACCGCCCTGCGCGAGGAGGCGGAAACGGCCCAAGCCGGTCTCAACGACCGTCTTGTCGCCGTCACGACCGACCTGACGGCGGCGACGGCGGAACTCGACGCCCTGCGCGCCGCGGAGCAGCAGCAAGCCACGATGCTGGCCTCACTCGAACAGGCCGGGACGGAGACCGAGGAGGAACTCGCCGCGGCGACGCAGCGGGCGGCGGATCTCCGGGCGCTCCTGAACGAGCAGCGTGAGCGCAATGCGGAGCTGGAGCGTCAGGCGAGCGCCCTTCAGGCGCAGATCGACGCCCTGTCCGGCGCCAGCGACCGGGCGAGCGAGCTCAGCGATACCGTCGCCAGCCTGGAGGCGGAACTGAGCACGATCGAGTTGTCCAACCAGCAACTCGAAGCCGCGCTTTCCGCCGAGAGGGCGCAGGTTGCGACCCTTGCGGAGGAACTGGAGGCCGCACCGCAGATCGAGACCGTGGAGACGCTCGAAACGCAGATCGCCGATCTGAACGAGAGCATCGCCGCGCTGGAGGCGGAACTCGAAACCGCACGGACGGATCAGGCGTCGCTCGACGCCCGTGCCACGGAGATCGCGTCGCTGCAGAGCCTTCTGCAGGCGTCGCAGGCCCAGTCCGAGCAGTTGAACCAGGAACTGATCGACGCACGCGCGGCGCTGAACGCCGCGACGGGCAACCGGGCGGACCTGGCCCTGCGCGATGATCTCATCGCCGCGATCGGACCGCAGGATATTGTGGTCTATGACGACGGATCGTTCTCGCTCAGCTCGAACGCCACCTTCGCTTCGGGATCGGCGAACCTGTCGGCCCAGGGGCGGCAAGTGCTCGACCGCGTCGCCACCGCGATGAACGGCTTCCTGGCAGAGCGGCCCGACGTGCAGGGCAAGATCGTGGTCGAGGGGCATACCGATGCCGACCCCATCGCCACGGCGACCTACCCCTCCAACTGGACGCTCTCGGCGGCCCGGGCGGCGAACGTGGTGACGTACCTGGAGCAGGCGGGCGTGCCGTCCGAGCGGCTGGCGGCAATCGGTTTCGCGGAAACGCAGCCCATCGACGCGGGCAGCTCGCGCGAGGCGTTCGCCCGGAACCGGCGCATCCAGTTCGACTTCCTGCCCGAATAGGCGGAAGGCCCGATGCGATAACGAGAAAGCCCCGCCATCCGGCGGGGCTTTTTTCATGGGCCGGTGCGGGATGGCGCTGGTTCAGCGGCCCTCGGCGAGGAACGCCCGCACCGGCGCGAGCGAGGTCATCGGGTCCTCCTCCTGCGGGACGTGGCCCAGACCGTCGAGGCGCACCGCCCGCGCATCGGGCAGGACGGCGAGGTAGTCCGCCGCGTTCGAGACCGGGATCATCCCGTCCTCCTCGCCCCAGAGCAGCAGGACCGGCATGTCGAGGTGGGCCAGACGCGGCACCGGGTCGGTCAGGATCGTCTGGCGGAACCGATCCAGCAGCGCCCTGCGCGCGCCCGGCGCGCGCAGGAGGTCGTGGTAGCGGTCGAGGGTCGCCGCGTCGAGGCGCGCGGGGTCGGCATAGGCGACCTCCAGATTCGAGCGCAGCATGAACTTTGGCAGAGCGTATTCGACGAGGCCGAAGATGCCCGGTATCTCCGGTGCCTCCCCGTATTCGAAGGGCGGGCTGGCGAAGCCGTCCGGGGCGACGAGGACGAGCCGCTCGACCCGGTCGGGGCGGGCGGCGGCGAAGGTCCAGACGATGCGCCCGCCCAGCGAGTTGCCGATCAGCGCGGCGCGTGGCACGTCGAGATCGTCCATGAGGGCCGACAGCAGCGCCACGCTGCGCGCGTCCGAGTAGTCACCGGTCGGGTCGGGGGGCGAGAGGCCCGACCCGGGTAGGTCGAAGCGGATGACGCGGAAGGCGTCTTCCAGCCTCCCGGCCCAGCCTTCCCAGGTGTGGAGGCTGGACGCCGTGCCGTGGATCATCACCACCACCCTACCCTGGCGCGGGCCGGTATCGCGCACATGCAGCCGCGTGCCCGCCACGGTGCGCATGTCGCTCGGCCGGGCCAGATATTGCGCTTCCAGGGTCTCGCGGGGGAGGTCGGGGGTGACGGCGCATCCCGCCGCGACGGCGAGCAGGCTCAGCGTGACGAGGAGGGTACGTTTCATGGGGCGGTTCCCTCCGGGCGAAACAGGAGAAAGGCGGCAGCCAGCGTCAGCGCGCCGAGCGCGATGTCGAAGGCGAACATGCGGTGCAGCGCCCCGGCGGGAAAGAGATACAGCTCGAAACCGAGCGCCGCCCCTTCCACCCCGACGAGGCAGACCGCGAGGATATTGTTGGCCACATGGACCCCGACCGCCGCCCCCAGCCCCCCCGTCCGCCAGACGAGCAGCGCGGCGAGCAGGCCGAACGATCCGATCTGGACGAGCACCCGCCAGCGCAGGCCGGCCTCCATGTCCGGGTCGTAATGCAGCACGGCGAAGACGAGAGACGGCAACGCGGCCCAGATCAGCGGATTGCGCGACCAGACGGCGAGATGCTGGAGCAGATAGCCGCGGAACAGCACCTCCTCCGAACTGGCCTGGATGCAGATGCCGAGCACGATCGGCACGACCCACGCGGCCCAGACGGCGAGGGACAGGTCGGTGCGCTGCGGCGGGCCGAGCACGGCTGCGTACGTCGCGAGACTGACGGCGAGAAAGGCGAAGGCGAACGACGCCCCGCGCGCGAGGTTGCCGCGGTCCATCCGGCCCGAGGGATGGAGGACGCCGCCGAAGGGCCGCCGGTGGATGGCCCGCACCGCCGCCCAGCCCCCGACCCAGAGACCCAGAAAGGTCAGCATGAGCACCATCACCCCGTCGGGCGACAGGGTCCAGCCCTCGGCGGTCAGCGAAAGAAGCGCGCGATCGTCGATGCCGAGCGGTTCGAGTATTCCCGCTTCCGCCAGATGCATCATCCCGAACGAGAACCCGGTCCACGCCCCCCCGATCACGATCAGGCCGAGGAGCACCCGCCACCACGCCCCGCCCGCCCGCGCGGGTTCCACATAGGCGCGGAAGGCGGCGCTTTCGGGAAGGGTCATGCGGGCATGTCGAGGGTGAAGCGCGTCTCCTCGGGCGTCGAGACGAAGTCGATCCCGCCCCCGTGCCCCCGCGCGATCTCGGAGGCGATGTAGAGGCCGAGGCCCAGACCCGCGCCGTGGCCGCGCGCGAAGGGCGTGAACAGGACCGGACGGGTCTCGTCCGGGATGGGCTTGCCGCCGTTGGCGACGCTCAGCAGGAAGCGGTCGTCCTCGCGCCAGGCCCGAACCGTGACCGGATGCTCGACCGCGCCGTGCTGCACCGCGTTGCCGACGAGGTTCGAGACGAGCTGTCCGATGCGCTCGGGGTCGCAGCGGACCGGGTCCTCGAAATCCAGCATCATCTCGATGCGGTGCCGGGATATGGAACGCACCTCTCCGATCACCTGTTCGAGGACCGGGCGGAGCGGCACCGCCCTGCCCCGGCTCATCTCGATGCCGTCGCCGAGGCGGCCATGCGCAAAATCCATGAGATTGTCGATCAGCCCGTTCATGCGCAGCGCGCTGCCCTGCATCAGCCGGGCGATGGTCTGCGCCTGCTCGTTGAGCGGCATCCGGAGCAACATCCGCGCGCCGGAGGTGACGGCGGCGACGGGATTGCGCAGGTCGTGGCCGAGCACGGCGATGAACTGCTCGCGCAAGACGGCGGACGCCTTCTCGTCGCGCAGGCTCCGCCGCGTGTCGGAGAAGCGCATGGCCTCGTCGATCTGCGCGGAGACGAGGTCGGCGAAGAACCCGATCGTCTCGATCACCGGCGTCCCGGCCAGTACCCGCGATTGCGCGTCGAAGGCGCAGAGCGTGCCGAAGAACGACCCGTCCGCCAGGATGATCGGGAAGGACAGGAAGCTGCGGAACTCGGCCCGCTCGCGGGCGGGATGATCGGCGTAGCGCGGATCGCTGTCGGCGCAGTCGATCACCACCGGCCGCCGCGTATCGCCCACATCGGCGCAGATCATCTCGTCCAGCTCGACGGAATCGCCGGGGCGGATGCCGGCCTCGTCCCCGCCCAGCCCCTCGCACACGATCCAGCGCCCCGCCGCGACGTGCACGATGGCGGCGAATTCCATGCCCGTGACATGCCGCACCGCGCCGAGGATCTTCGGCACCGCGTCGATGCGCCCCACGAGTTCTAGCGCCTGTTGAATGGTTTCGTCTATCGTCACCCCATCACTCCCTGAACGCCGAAACTGGACAGGCCCGTCCGGGGCCGCACCTTCGGGAGGCGAGACAGATGATAGAGCGTCCCCCGCCCGAAAACGACTGATTTCAGGCCGTACGATGCCCTCATATCGCCCTTGAGGAGAGTGGCCCCGGTGACGCACCCCGACCAGACGCCCCTCCCCGCCCCGTTCGACGGCTGGTTCGCCGCGCGGGGATGGGTACCGCACCCGTATCAGCGCGACCTGCTGGCGGGGGCCGAGCCGGGCGGGGCGCAGCTTCTGATCGCGCCGACGGGGGGCGGGAAGACGCTGGCCGGGTTCCTGCCCTCGCTCATCGACCTCGCGGACGGGAAGCACGAGGGCCTGCACACGCTCTACATCAGCCCGCTCAAGGCGCTCGCCGCCGATATCCGGCGCAATCTGGAGGCCCCCGTGGAGGAGATGGGTCTGCCCATCCGCATCGAGGACCGCACGGGCGACACCAAGCAATCCGCCCGTCTGCGCCAGCGCAAGCATCCGCCGCACATCCTGCTTACCACGCCGGAAAGTCTCGCGCTGCTGCTCACCGACCCCTATGCCGACGACCTGTTCGGGGGCCTGCGCGCCATCGTCGTGGACGAGGCCCATGCGCTCGCCGGAACCAAGCGCGGCGATCAGCTTGCGCTCGGCATGGCCCGCCTGCGCCGCATGGCCCCGGGGCATCGCCGCATCGGTCTCTCGGCGACGGTGAAGGATGCGGGCGGTCTCGGCGCGTGGCTCGACCCCGAGGGGACGCGTATCGTGCGGGCCGAGCCGGGGCCGAGACCCGATATCGCCATCCTCGACAGCGCCGGCCCCGCGCCGTGGTCGGGCATGGGGGGGCGCCATGCGGTGGGCGCGGTGATCGAGGCGGTGAAGGGCGCGCGCACGGCGATCATCTTCATCAACACCCGCGCGCAGGCCGAGCTGTTCTTCCAGGCGCTGTGGGCTGCGAACGACGAGGACCTGCCCATCGGCCTGCACCACGGCTCGCTCGCCATGGAGACGCGGTTGCGTGTCGAGGCGGCGATGGCCGCGGGCGAGCTGCGCGCCGTGGTCGCCACCTCCTCGCTCGATCTGGGCATCGACTGGGGGTCGGTCGATCTGGTCATCCAGGTGGGGGCGCCGAAGGGGGTGGCCCGGCTTGTCCAGCGCATCGGGCGCGCGAACCATCGCTTCGACACGCCGAGCCGCGCGCTTCTCGTGCCTGCCAACCGCTTCGACCATATCGAGTGCGTCGCGGCCATCGAGGCGGTGCTGGCCGGCGAGATCGACGGCGAGCCGCCCGCGCCGGGGGGGTTGGACGTCCTGTGCCAGCACATCCTCCTCGTCGCCTGCGCCGGGCCGTTCGAGGCGGACGCGCTGTACGCGGAAATCCGCCTTGCCGGACCGTATCGCGACCTGACGCGCGAGGATTTCGACCGCTGCCTCGATTTCTGCGCGACGGGGGGGTATGCCCTGCGCGCCTACGACCGCTGGAAGCGGCTGATGGAGCGGGACGGGAAGTGGCAGCTCCGCGACCCCCGCTCCGTCCGCCGCCTGAAGATGAATATCGGCACCATCGTCGCCGCCGAGACGATCGGGGTGCGGCTCAAGGCGGGGCGGAGCCTGAACGGCTTCAAGCTGGGCGAGGTGGAGGAGAGCTTCGCCTCGACGCTGCGTCCGGGCGACAGCTTCCTCATCGGCGGCGAGATCGTGCGGTATCAGGGCCTGCGCGAGATGACGATCCAGGTCACGCGCGAGCCGGGGCGCGAGCCGAGCGTGCCGATGTTCGCGGGGTCCAAGATGTCGCTTTCCACGGCGCTGGCCGACCGGGTCATCGCCATCATGGGCGATCCGGAGCGGTGGGGCGATCTGGCCCCGTCGGTCGCCGACTGGCTGCGCCTGCAGGCGCGGGTCTCGACCCTGCCGAGCCGGTCGCGCCTGCTGGTCGAGAGCTTTCCGGCGCGGGGGCAGGCGCATACCGTCTTCTGGAGCTTCGCGGGCCGCAACGCGCACCAGACCCTCGGCCTGATCCTCACCAAGCGCATGGAGGAGGCGGGCCTCGGCCCCGTCGGCTTCGTCGCCAACGATTACGCGCTGATGACCTGGGCGCTCGACCCGGTGACGGACCCCGACGCCCTGCTGGACCCCGCAGGCCTGCGCGAGGGGCTGGACCGCTGGATGGCCGACACCACGATGATGAAGCGCACCTTCCGCAACGCGGCCATCATCTCGGGCCTGATCGAGCGGCAGTTCCCGGGCAAGCGCAAGACCGGCAAGCAGGCGACCGTCAGCTCGGACGTGCTCTACGATACATTGGTGAAATACGACCCCGACCACCTGATGCTCGACATCACCCGCCGGGAGGCGATGCGCGGGATGGTCGATTTCGACCGCATCGAGGACCTCACCGACCGCATC
>JAHDDY010000005.1:0-50070 GCA_020629115.1 Paracoccaceae bacterium
GTGAGCGGGGCGAGCAGGACGAGGATCTCCGATCCGGCCAGCAGCGTCTCCAGCCCGTCCGGACCGTGCAGGCAGCGCACGCCGGGGATATCCTTCGCCGACCGGCTCCAGCCGGAGACGTCGAAGCGCAGGAAGGCCAGCCTCTCGGCGGCGTCGCGGCCCAGCGCCCCGAGGCCGACGATGCCGACCGTCCGGTTCCGGGACAGCGGCGGGTTGTCGGTCGACCATTCCCCACGCGCCTGACGCGCCCGGTGGCGATCCATCTCCAGATGCAGGCGCAGGACGTGGCCGCAGACGTAGTCGGTCATGCCCTCCGTCAACCCGTCCTCGACCATCCGGCACAGGGGCACGCCGTCGGGCAGGGTCGGGTTGGCGAGAACCGCCTCGACCCCGGCCCAGAGGTTGAGGATCGCCGCCGCCCCGGCATAGGGGGCGAGATCCTGCACCGGCCCGCTCGCCTCGTAGACGAGGATATCGACGTCCGCCGGGTCGATGGCATCCGCATCGAGGGTCAGGTCCAGATCGGGGCGCAGCGCCAGCAGCCGGTCGGCCCAGGCCCGCGCCTCCGCCGGATCGCCCGCATACAATACCCGCGTCATCGACACCTCCCCGTCACAGTCCCGCCGCCTTGCGGCCTACCGTTACGCCAGTACAGGCACGAAAGCCCGAACGAAAGGTTTTCGCGGGGCGCGACGGATGCGCGGATATCGCCCGTATGCAGATGAACGGAAGGCGTGGCACGCGGGGGGCGTTCGCGCTAGGATCAATCCGGATGGCGGTCGCGGGGGCGCCGCCATGCGAACGACAGGTCGATTAAGGAAACACGATGCTCAGAACTTCAGCCGCCAGCGTCATCGCCCTGGCCAGCGCCACGCTCTCCGCCCAGGCCCAGACCGTGTTCTACGGCGAGCAGCCCGCCCCCGTCTTTCCGCCGCCCCAGTCCTTCATCGTGGAACCGCAGCCGCCCGTGCCCGGCATCGTGCCGACACAGCCGCTCTACTACGAATCGATCCCGGCGGTTCAGCCTCCCCCCGTCGCGTACGAGGCGGACCCGGCGACGGGCGTACTGCGCCCGGTGCCCCCGCCCGACGCCCGGCCGCAGACCTTCGCCCCGGCCGAGCCGCTTCCCCGGCCCCAGGGAGGGCGCATCCTCGCCGCGCCGCCTCCGGCGCAGCCCGCGCCCGTGCAGACACCGGCCATGGCTCCGGCTCCGGCAGAAGCCGCCCCGCCCCCGGCGCCCGAAGCCGCGTTTCCCATTCCGGCGACCGTGCCCCAGCCCGCCCCGGAACCGGCGATGACCGAATCCGAGGCCCTGCGCGACTTCTCCGACGAACTGGCGCGCATCGTGGCGCTGGGAGAACGGTACCGGGCGGCCAGCCCCGGCTTTCTCGACGATCTTCGGGCGCTCGCCGACCGCTATGCCGCCCTGCCCGTGATGCCCGATCCGCCGGCGGTCGCGGAAGCCGAGTCGTCCGACATGATCGGCCCCCCTCCCCCGCCGCCCGCCGCCGAGACGGCGGAGGCGCCCGTGGCGGTTCCGGACGGGACGCAGGAAGACGACGGCCCGCCGCCCGTGGCCGTGGCCGTGGCCGAGCCGGCGGAAGAGGAGGACACGCGGACCGCTCTCCTCGTCGAGGAGCCTGCTCCCGAACCCGAACCGGCATCCGAACCCGCCATGGCGGTCGATCCGGTCCCCGAACCCGAAGGCGAGCCGCAGGCGCTGCCCCAGGCCCTGCCCCCGACATCCGCCGCCCTCGTCTACCTGCGCGACGACTTCGCCGACGGCGACTATCTCGCCAACCCGGCCTGGACCGTGCGGCAGGGTCAGTTCACGGTCGATCCCGCCTTCGGCCTGCGCCCCGTCGCGGCCGAGAGCGTCGCGCCGGCGCAGGTCACGCCGCAGGCGCTGCTGCAATACCTCATCGGCGACGCGCGTCCCGCCGTGCCGGAGCCGACCGCCGAGAGCGGTGCGTCGCTGATCGAGGCGCAGGCGGATATCGGCAACGCCTTCTCCCTCGTCGCGACCATCACCGACCACGGCGGCGAGGGCGCGGCGCACTTCATCCTGCACCAGGGCGGCGCGAACTGGCTCGGCTACCGGCTGGAGCTGCGCGCGGGGCCGCGTCCCCTCGTCGTCCTCGCCCGGCGCGGGGCGAGCGGGTACAAGGACATCATGAAGGTCGAGGCTCCCGGCTTCACCAGCGGCACGCCGCACCAGTTGCGCTGGGCGCGCCTCGCGGACGGGCAGATGTTCGTGCTGATCGACGGACGTCCGATCATCACGGCCCGCGATACGGTGTTCCGGCAGGGCTGGTCCGGCTTCGGCTACTTCACCGCCGATGCGGACATCTCCATGCGCAACATCCGCATCACGGAGCCGGTCGAGCGGTAGGCCCGGGGACGGCGCGGGGGCGGATGATGCACCGCGATAAACTACTTGTTCATCCGCCTTCGACGTGCTTGGTTGCGCCGCATTGTTCCTGAGAACGCCGGGAGAGCGCATGACCGACCGCCCCTTCGTCCACTTCGACGGCGTGCAGAAGAGCTACGACGGCGAGACGCTGGTCGTGAAGAACCTGAACCTGGAGATCGCGCCGGGCGAGTTCGTGACGATGCTGGGGCCGTCGGGATCGGGCAAGACGACCTGCCTGATGATGCTCGCGGGTTTCGAGGCGGCGACCTCGGGGGAGATCTACCTCAAGGGCGAGCCGATCAACAACGTGCCGCCCCACAAGCGCAACATCGGCATGGTGTTCCAGAACTACGCCCTCTTCCCGCACATGACGGTCGCCGAGAACCTCGCCTTCCCGCTCCAGGTGCGCAAGATGCGCCGGGCGGAGGTCAAGGACAAGGTCGCCCGCGCTCTGGGCATGGTCCAGATGGACGAGTTCGGCAACCGCAAGCCCGCGCAGCTTTCGGGCGGTCAGCAGCAGCGCGTGGCCCTCGCCCGCGCGCTGGTGTTCGAACCGGAGCTGGTGCTGATGGACGAGCCGCTCGGCGCGCTCGACAAGCAGTTGCGCGAGCACATGCAGTACGAGATCAAGCACATCCACGAGCAGCTCGGCGTGACGGTGGTGTACGTGACCCACGACCAGTCCGAGGCGCTGACCATGTCCGACCGGATCGCCGTGTTCGACGACGGGGTCATCCAGCAGCTCGCCCCCCCCGCCGATCTGTACGAGCGCCCGGACAACGCCTTCGTCGCCCAGTTCATCGGCGAGAACAACCGCCTGCCGGGTACCGTGCGCGCCATCCGGGACGGCGTCGCGCGGGTGGCGCTCGACCAGGGGCCGGAGGTCGACGCGCTGGCCGTGAATTGCGGCGACGTGAGCAACCGCACGGTCCTGTCGATCCGGCCCGAACGGGTGCAGGTCAACACCGTCGACGGACCGAACCGTCTCGACGGGCGGGTGGAGGAGCTGATCTATCTCGGCGATCACATCCGGTGCCGGATGAAGGTCTGCGGGCGCGACGATTTCATCGTGAAGGTGCCCAACTCCCCCGAACACGCCATGCTGCGCGAGGGCGAGACCTGCACCGTCGGCTGGAACACGAACGATTGCAGGGCGCTCGATCTCGCGCCAGGCACGATATAGACGAGGCTGCGCCGTCATGCGGGCTTGATTTCGCCACGTCCGCATGATGGCATCGCCACCGTCGATTGCAGGGCCTCGATGCCCGCAGCGTACCCAAGCGGAAGCGTATCGTTCCGCATACACGATATAAGAAACCCGGGAGAAAGACCTGATGAAACTCAAGACCTTCCTCGGCGCGGCCAGCGCCGTCGCCCTGAGCGCGAGCATGGCATACGCCGACGGCCACTCGAAGAAATTCGACTTCCCCGATCTCGACGGCGAGCAGCTCACCGTCGTCTCCTGGGGCGGTGCCTACACCAAGAGCCAGGTCGAGGCCTATCACAAGCCCTTCATCGAAGGCACCGGCGCCAAGATCGTCTCCGAGGACTACAATGGCGGCCTCGCCGAGATCAAGGCGCAGGTCGAGGCCGGCAACGTGAGCTGGGACATCGTCGACGTCGAGCTGTCGGACGCCGTGCGCGCCTGCGACGAGGGCCTCGCCGAGGAGCTGGACATGTCGGCCCTGCCCGACGGCATGGACGGCACGCCCGCCATGGACGACTTCATCGCCGGGACGCTCGACGTGCCCTGCGCGGTGCCGACGATCGTCTGGTCGACCATCTTCGCCTACGACTCCAGCGAGATGGAGAACGGGCCGAAGACCATCGCCGACTTCTTCGACACCGAGGCGTTCCCCGGCAAGCGCGGTCTGCGCAAGTCGCCCAAGGCCAACCTCGAAATGGCGCTGATGGCCGACGGCGTGGCCGCCGACGAGGTCTATGACGTGCTCGGCACCGACGAGGGCGTCGACCGCGCCTTCGCCAAGCTCGACACCATCAAGGACGACGTGGTCTGGTGGGAAGCCGGCGCCCAGCCGCCGCAGCTCCTCGCGGATGGCGAGGTCGCGATGACCACCGCCTATAACGGTCGCATCTTCAACGCCGTCGCCGCCGAGGACAAGCCGTTCAACATCGTCTGGGACGGTCAGGTCTGGGATCTGGACCTCTGGATCATCCCCAAGGGCGCCGAGAACAAGGAAGCCGCGATGGAGTTCCTGAAGTTCTCCACCTCGACCCAGGCCCTCGCGGATCAGGCGTCGTGGATCTCCTACGGCCCGACCCGCAAGTCCTCCGCCCCGCTCGTCGCATCCTACCACAGCAAGCCCGACCTTCAGATGGGCCCGCAGATGCCGACCGCGCCGGAGAACTTCAGCAACGCGCTCCAGAACGACTTCGAGTTCTGGGCCGACAACCAGGACGAGCTGAACGAGCGCTTCAACGCGTGGCTCGCCAACTGACCATTCAGGCGCGTCGCGCCTGAAACGTCACCCCGGGGCGTGGCGCTCAGCGCTCGACCCGGGGACCCGATCCGCCGGGCGCGCTCCATGCAGCGCGCCCGGCACTCTCAAGACCCGCGCTCCGTACCCGCCGCCGCGCGGGGCCTACGGGGCCGTTTCGAACAGATCGCCTCGCCCGAGAGGCTCCGGCTCGGGGGCCGGAGCAGGAGAATGACCCTCCATGACCGACGCCTCCTACCATACGGCCCCGATCCCCGGCTCGCCGACGGATGCGCGCGGCGCTCTGCTCGCCGCCGATGGCACGCCGCTCAAGGCCAAGCTGCGCGAATCGATGCGGACCAGCCGCCGCCGCGCCTTCATGCTGGTGCTGCCGCTCCTGCTCTTCGTGCTGGCCAGCTTCGTCGTTCCCATCCTGATGCTGCTCTGGCAAGGCGTCTACAACTCGACCTACGCCACCGACATGCCGCGCAGTGCCCCCATCGCGCGGGCATGGGACGGCACGTCCCCGCCGACCGAGGCGATGGCCGAGGCCATGGTGCTCGACCTGCGCGACGCGCGCGAAGCCAAGACAATCGGCAAGGTCGCGACCCGGGTGAACCGCGAGCTGTCCGGCACGCGCTCGCTCTTCACAAAATCCGCCCGCCGCGCCGCCCGCATGGAGGCGCCCTTTCTCGACGCGCTCGTCGACGTGGACGAGGACTGGGGCAAGGTCGAGACCTGGGGCGCCATCAAGATCGCCGCCACCAGCCTCACCCCCGCCTTCTACGCCGCCGCCGTCGATGCGAAGTACACCGCCACCGGCGACTTCGAGATGCGCGACGAGGAGCGGCAGATCCACGTCAGCCTGTTCTGGAAGACCATCTGGGTCTCGGGCGCGGTGATGCTGGCCTGCCTGCTGCTCGGCTACCCCATCGCCTACCTGCTCGCGCATCTGCCGATGCGCACGTCGAACCTCTTGATGATCCTGGTCCTCCTGCCCTTCTGGACCTCGCTACTCGTGCGCACGACCGCCTGGATCGCCATGCTTCAGAGCCAGGGTGTGCTGAACGACATCTTCGTCTTCCTCGGCGTCACCGGCGACGATCAGCGGTTCTCGCTCATCTACAACATGACCGGTACGCTCATCGCGATGACGCATATCCTGCTGCCGTTCATGATCCTGCCGATCTACTCCGTCATGCGCGCCATCCCGCCGAGCCACGTGCGCGCGGCCAAGTCGCTGGGCGCGACGAACTGGACGGCGTTCTGGCGCGTCTACTTCCCCGCGACGATCCCGGGCATCGGGGCGGGCGGGCTGCTCGTCTTCATCCTGTCGATCGGGTACTACATCACCCCCGCGCTGGTGGGCGGTCAGGACGGTCAGCTCATCTCGAACTTCATCGCCTTCCACATGCAACGCTCGCTCAACTGGTCGCTCGCGGCGGCTCTGGGCGGCATCCTGCTGGTGATCGTGCTCGTCCTATACTGGCTCTACGACCGGATCGTGGGCATCGACAACATGAAGCTGGGCTAAGCCATGGACCTGCCTCCCTACGCCACGCTGGGCCAGAAGATCTGGCATTACGCGTTCTACGCGATCTGCGGCCTGATCTTCCTGTTCCTCATCACGCCCATCCTCGTGATCGCGCCGCTCAGCTTCAACGCGACCCCGTATTTCAGCTTCACCGAAGGCATGCTCGCCTTCGACGGCGAGGCGTATTCGACCCGCTGGTACCGCGACATCTTCACCAACGGGATGGCGAACCCCGATCGGCCGACGAGCTGGCCGCTGTTCTGGGAATGGCTGTGGATGGGTCTCAGCCCCTTCCACACCGCGCCGGAGAGCTTCTACACCGATACGTGGGAGAACGCGCAATGGGTGCGGGCGATGAAGAACAGCTTCTTCATCGGCTTCTTCGCCACCCTCATCGCTACCGCGCTCGGCACGCTGGCCGCCATCGGCCTGTCGCGGGCCGAGATGCCTTATCGCGGCGCGATCATGTCGCTGCTGATATCGCCCTTGATCGTGCCCCTGGTCATCACCGCCGCGGGGATGTTCTACTTCTACAGCCAGGTGGGCCTGTCCCAGACCTATCTCGGCGTCATCCTCGCCCATGCGGCGCTCGGCACGCCCTTCGTCATCATCACGGTGACCGCGACGCTGGTGGGCTTCGACAAGTCGCTGGTGCGGGCGGGGGCGTCGATGGGGGCCGGACCGGCCAAGACGTTCTGGAAGATCCAGATGCCGCTCATCCTGCCCGGCGTCGTTTCGGGCGGCCTGTTCGCCTTCATCACGTCCTTCGACGAGGTGGTCGCGGTCCTCTTCCTCGCCGGGCCGGAGCACCGGACGATCCCGCGCCAGATGTATTCCGGCATCCGCGAACAGATCTCCCCGACGATCCTCGCCGTGGCGACCATCCTCGTCATCATCTCGATCTGCCTGCTGGTGACGATGGAAATGCTGCGTCGACGGGGGGAGAAGCTGCGCGGTATCAAGACGTAACGCTTAGCCGTTGTCACTGCGGCTAAACTGTGCCATTCTGGGCGAAACCGTTACCCAGGATGTTGTCATGACCCGTTTTCTCGCTTTCGCCTGTCTTCTCTCCGCATTGGCCGCCTGCAACACCGTCAAGGGCGTCGGGCAGGACCTCAGCGCGGGCGGGGCCGCCATTTCGAGCGCCGCCGCGAATCCCCGGTGGCATACGCATCCCGACGGGGTCCGGCATTATCACTGACGTCAGATTCACGACGAAGCCTGTTGCCCCGCCCGCCCCGATCGGCTAATCCCCTACCGACGCGCCCGTAGCTCAGCTGGATAGAGCGCTGCCCTCCGAAGGCAGAGGCCAAAGGTTCGAATCCTTTCGGGCGCGCCAGACTCTCCTGCACCATCGCTCGGCTTCGCTCTCTATTTGAGTGCGATGGTGCGTTCGAAGGGAGATCCTTCTCGGTACACCATTTCCCGTTTACTCCCCGAGTATCTTCTAGGTCTTGCGCGACAGATTTGATCCGAGGCGGAAACCGGCTTTCGGCATACCATGTTCGCCGCGTTGCGCGTATACAGGCGAGGCCTCTTCGAAACGGCCCCCTTCGCCCATCCGCTGCATCAGACCACCATGACGGTTGCCCAGGACATGACCGATCCAGACTCCATCCCCGAGACCGCCCTGCGTTGGGCCGAGGGCGGCACGGCGTCCGCACTTGCCACCGTCATCGAGACCTGGGGATCGGCCCCGCGCCAGCCGGGGGCGCAGCTTGCGATCTCGGCGGACGGGGCGCTGGCGGGGTCGGTGTCGGGCGGCTGCGTCGAGAGCGCGGTGGCGGCCGAAGCCTTCGAGGCGATGCAGGACGGGGCGTGCCGCCTGCTCGAATTCGGCGTGTCCGATGACGATGCCTTCGCCGTGGGCCTCGCCTGCGGGGGCACTATCCGCGTCTTCGTGGAGCCGGTCGGCATCGGCGAGGGTATCCCGACCGCGACCCTGCGCGCCCTGGCGGAGGCGCGGGCCGAGCGGGCGCGGACGGTCCTGGCCATCGACCTGGAGACGAAGGAGCGGCGGCTTCTCGCCCTGTGCGATGGGGATGCGCTGACCGGAGCCGCGCGCATCGCCGCGGACGGCGACAGGTCCGGCTTCGCGGAGGTCGAGGGGCGGCGCTGGTTCCTCGCCGTGCACAACCCGCCGCTGCGCATGGCCATCGTCGGCGCGGCGCATATCGCCCAGCCGCTCAGTCGCATGGCTGCGATGACGGGCTTCGACGTGACGGTGATCGACCCGCGCGAAAGCTTCTCGTCGGAGGCGCGCTTTCCGGGCATGGCGCTTTCGCGGGACTGGCCCGACGCGGCCCTGACCGCCTTCGCCCCCGATCCGCGCAGCGCGGTCGTCTGCCTCAGTCACGACCCCAAGATTGACGATCCGGGCCTGCACGTCGCCCTGCGTTCCCAAGCCTTCTACGTCGGCGCGCTCGGCTCGACCCGGACGAGCGCGAAGCGGGCGGCGCGGCTCGGCGAGGCGGGATTCTCGGAGGCGCAGATCGCGCGAATCGACGCGCCCATCGGACTCGACATCGGCGCGAAATCCCCTGCCGAGATCGCCGTGAGCGTCATGGGCCGCATCGTCGAGGCGCTTCGCCGTCCCGAGACGCGGCAGCGCGGCACGCGGCGATGATCTTCGGTCCGGTTCCGGTCGCGGCGGCGGCGGGGGCCATCCTCGCCCATTCGGTGCGGGCGGACGGGCGCGTGCTGAAGAAGGGGACGTCCCTCGGTGCGGCGCATGTCGAGGCGCTGCGCGCGGCGGGGCATGTGGAGGTGACCGTCGCGCGGCTGGAGGCGGGAGACGTGCCCGAGGACGAGGCGGCGGCGGCGCTGGCGGCGGCAGCCTGCGGGCCGGGACTGCGCCGGGCCGTTGCCACGACGGGACGCTGCAACCTCCATGCGGAGAGCGCCGGGCTGCTGCGGGTCTCGGCGCGGGCGGTCGATGCGGCCAATGCCGTGGACGAGGCCCTGACGCTGGCCACCCCGCCCGATTTCGCGCGGCTGGAAGCCGGACAGCTCGCCGCGACGGCGAAGGTCATTCCCTACGCCGCGCCCCGCAAGGCGCTGGACGCGGCGGTCGGGCTGCTGGACGCGGCGCTGACGCTCCACCCCTTTCGCCCCCTGCGCACGGCCTTCGTCGCGACCCGGACGGCGGCGCTCAAGGCCAGCGCGCTCGACAAGGGTATCCGCGCGGTCGGCGACCGGCTCGTCTCGTTCGGCTCGCCCCGGCCCGAGGCGGCGGTGGTGGACCACGATTCCGCCGCCCTCGCCGATGCCCTGACGGCGGCCCTGCGGGATGCGCCCGACCTGCTGCTCGTCCTGTCCGCGACCGCCACCTCGGATCGGCGCGACGTCGCCCCCGCCGCGCTCGTGGCCGCCGGGGGCGCGATCGAGCGGTTCGGGATGCCGGTCGATCCGGGGAACCTGCTGGTGCTGGGCCGCCTGGATGGCATTCCCGCCGTCATCCTGCCTGGCTGCGCACGCTCTCCGGCGCTGAACGGGGCGGACTGGGTGCTGGAGCGACTCGCCGCGCGCCTGCCCGTCAGCGGGGCGGATATCGCAGGCATGGGGGTCGGGGGCCTCCTGAAGGAGATGCCGGGCCGCCCGCATCCCCGGGAACGCGGCGGATGAGCGTGGCGATCCTGCTGCTCGCCGCCGGGGCATCGTCGCGGATGCGCGGAAGCGACAAGCTGCTGGAGACGGTGGCCGGCGAGCCGCTGCTGCGGCGCAGCGCCCGCACGGCGCTGGCGAGCCGCGCGGATGCCGTTATCGCGGTGACGGGGGCGAATCGGTCGGCGCGGGATGCGGCGCTCGCGGGGCTGCCGATCCGGCCATGCCACAATGCGGATTGGGAATCGGGCATGGGCACCTCCATCGCCGCCGGGGCGCGGGCGCTCGATTCGGGCACCCGGGGCGTGCTCGTCATGCCGGCCGACATGCCGGACCTGACCGCCGCCCTGCTGGACAGCCTGATCGCCGCCCTGCCCGGCGACGCGCCCCGCGCCATCCTGCGCCCGCGCGCTCCCTCGGGCGAACCGGGCAATCCCGTGCTCTTCGGGGCCGCCCACATTCCCGCGCTCGCGGCGCTTTCGGGGGACGAGGGGGCGCGGGCGGTGGTGGCGCGGAACCGGGACGACCTGTCCTTCGTCGAGGCCCCCGACACCGCTGTGCTGACCGATCTAGACACGCCCGAAGCCTGGGCCGCCTACCGCGCAAAAGGCCGAATTTAACCATATCGAAAGCGAAACGGTGCACGACGAAACGCGAACGACCGCGCCCGTCTCGCCGCGCGGCCGAGAATACGAGGTCCGTCCCGGATGATCGACAGGCAGCACGTTCCCCTCATCGTCTTCGCCGCCTGCATCGTGCTGGCGGGGGCGGTGGCGTTCCTGACGGGGGAGTGGACGACCGCGCTGGCCATCGCGCTGTCCGGCTGCGCCCTCGCCCTCGCCATGCGCCAGCCACAGCCCGAGAATCACGACACCGCGTTCCTGGAGGAGGATCTGGCCGAGCTGCGCGGCGCGAGCGAGGCGCAGGGGGCCGATATCGCGATTCTGCGCGGTTCCATCGACGAGATGGCCGAGATCGTGGAATCCATCGCAACCGATCTTCAGCGCCTGCCGGACCGCTCGCAGGACGGCGCGGCGGTCGAGGCCCTGCGCGGCGAGATCGCCGGTTTCGACAAGCGCATCGCGGCGTTCGACGCCCCCATCGCACGAACCGCGGCGCGACTCGATTCGCTGGAGCGGGGGCTTGCCTCCGTGAGGCAGGACGCCGTCCGTTCGGAAGAGACCGCCGAGATACGCCCCGTCGCCCTCGCGGCCAGCGGTACGGGCGGGGCCGCCCGCGCCTCCGGCGGCAGCCTTCTGGAACGGGCTGCACGGCTTCGGGAAGGACCGGACCGCGGGGGCGAGGTACACCGGATCGCGACCGTACCCCTGTTCGACGCCGGACATGCCCCGCGCGGCCAACTCGTCGAGGATACCGCCGACACTCCGACGGAAGCCGGAAGCCTCGCCGCGCTCGGTCACGCCTTGGGCCTCGCCGAGGCGACGGACGGGGACGGCGGGGATATCTTCCTTCGCCTGCCGCAGGCCATCGTCGCCGCACCGGACTTCGCGGATGCGGTGGAGCGCGTGCTGGCCGGGCGGGAGGGTGCGGCGGCGCGCATCGTGGCCGTGATCCCGCAGGCGGCGCTCGACGGACACCTGCCCGCCGCCCTCTCGCGACTGCTCGATGCGGGCGCACGCTTCGCGCTGGAGCGGATGACCGACTGGTCGGTCGATCTCGCCGCGCTCGCCCGGCGCGGCCTCGCGGTCATCGCGGTCGACGGCCCGGCTATGGCCAAGAGCGCCCTGTCCCAGAAGGGCGACCCCACGCGCCTGCGCCAGGTGCTGCACGCGCGCGGCATCGCGCTGCTGGCGGCGGGGGTCGACACGCGGATGCAGCTCGACGCGGTCGGCACATTGGAGCCGGACCTGCTGGCCGGCCCGGGCCTCGGCGAGGCCGATATCGCGGAGATCCGGCAGTGAGCGCCCCGGCGTCCGATCCCCGCCCGCGCTCGGCCACGGTCATGGCCATCAACTGGACCGGCGTCGCCTGCATGATCGCCGCCGTATGCCTCCTGCGCCGGATGCCTTGGGTGCCGGACCTGACGGCCACGCTCCTCGTCGCGGCGGCCTTCGCGGTGCCGCTCATCGTGCTCGAAGCGATCCTGCTGCGCGGGCGGCGGGGGGCGGAGGAGCCGGGAGACGCGGTCCCCGGCCGTCCCGGCCTCATCGGCCATCCGGTCGACTACGCGCGCGAGGGCATCGACTGGCACGGTACCGCCAACCCGTCGTTCTCGCGCTTCGGGGTCAAGCTGGTGGGACTGGCCGCGACCCTCCTGGTCATCGCGCTGATCTATGGCGTCGTGCCCGAATACGGCGCGACACTGTTCGAGCCGTTCTGGGCGATGCTGGGCATCGGTCTTCCCGCCTTCGTCCTCATGGCCCCGGCCTATTTCTGGTGGGCCGACGGGAGGATGCGCGACCCGTTCGACGGGTACTGGCATCTCGGTGCCCTCGTGCTGGGCTGGACGGACCGGGTGACGGTCTCGAAGGTGCGTCAGCATGCGCTGGGCTGGACGGTGAAGGCGTTCTTCCTGCCGCTGATGTTCGCCTACTTCCACGGCAACATCATCAATTTCAGGACGGCGGACTTCTCGTCGCTCGACCTGATGGGATGGCATCATTTCCTCTACAACCTGCTGATCCTCGTGGATCTGGGCTGCATCGTCGTGGGCTACGCGCTGACGGTGCGCCTGTTCGACAACCATATCCGCTCGACGGAGCCGACCTGGTCCGGCTGGCTGCCCGCGCTCATCTGCTACCAGCCGTTCTGGGGCCTCGTCGGGCCGCAGTACTTCGCGTATCGCACCGACATGGACTGGGGGTCGCTCCTCGCGCCCTATCCCCTACTGCAAGCGCTGTTCTCGGCGATCATCCTCGGGCTGATGGCAGTCTACACCTGGGCATCGGTCAGCTTCGGGCTGCGCTTCTCGAACCTCACCCACCGGGGGGTCATCACGAACGGGCCGTACCGCTTCACGAAGCATCCGGCCTACCTGTCGAAGAACCTGTCCTGGTGGTTCGAGGCGCTGCCCTTCGTCGCGCCCTTCGTGTTCGGGTTCCGGGGCGGCGGGTGGAGCGGGCATTGGGGGGATGCGGCGGGGCGCACGCTGCGGCTTCTCGGCGTGAACCTCGTCTACTACATCCGCGCCCGGACGGAGGAGCGACACCTGTCCCACGACCCGCTCTACGTACGCTACGCCCTGTGGATGGAGCGCCACGGGATCATGGCCTGGGCGGCGCGCTTCGCCGGCTTCGCGCGGTATCGCCCCCCCGAAGCCGCCCCCGCCGAGCGCAAGGACACGACCCCGGCGGAATAGGCTACCCGGCCGCGCGCATCTCGCGGTTGTCGGCCATCCGCATGGCGGCGAGGGCGATGCCCGCGCCCAGCTCCTGCACGCGCTTGAAGGCCATCGGGTCGGCCTCCGTCACCGGAAAGGGCAGGTCCTCGGCGGGGGTGCCCGCCGCGCGGTCCGCCAGCACCTTGCCCATGGCCAGCGACATCGCCACCCCGCGCCCGTTATAGCCCAACCCCGCGATCAGCCCCGGCTCCGGCTCCATGAACTTCGGTACCCGGTCGCGGGTCAGGGCGATCTGGCCGCCCCAGCGATAGCGCCAGTCGACGCCGCGAAGCTGCGGAAAGACGCGCTCGGCATCGCGGCGCAGCGTCTCGAACCCGTAGGGCCGCCCCCCCGGCCCCATCATCGCCGCGCCGCCGTAGACGAAGCGGTTCCGCGGCTCGCGGCGGGCGTACATGATGGAGCGGCGGGTATCGGCGATGGTCTGGCCGCCGGGCAGGATCGAGGCGATCACGTCCTCCGGCAGGCTGTCGGTGCCCATCTGGATCGGCGTGACCGACAGGACGGTCCGGGCGACATCCGGGCGCAGCGCGCTGGAATAGCCGTTCGTGGCGAGGATCACCTGCCCCGCCTCGATCCGGTGCGGCCCGCAGTGCAGCGTCCATCCCGACGCACCGCGCTCCAGCCGCCCGACCGCCGTGCGCTCGAAGATCCGCGCGCCGTGCGCCTCGGCGGCGACGGCTAGGCCGCAGACGAGCGAGAGCGGCTGCACCGCCCCGCCCTTCGGTGCCAGGATGCCCGAGGCGTAGACCGGCGATCCGCTCGCCCGGCGCAGGTCGTCGCCGTCGAGAAAACGGAAATCCGCGCCGTATTCCGCCCAGAGCCGCGCGCCCTCGCGCGCCGTGTCGCGGGCCTTCGGGCAGTGATCGACCCGCAGCCATCCCTTCTGCCGCGCGTCGCATTCGATGCCGTGGCGGCGGATGAGGTCGAAGGCGGCATCGGCGGAGCCGAGCGAGACCGCGGCGAGGCGCTCGAAATACCTCGCGCCCACCGCCTTCAGCAGGTCGTTCGGCTGGAAGACGGGCAGCATCGGGTTGACCTGCCCCCCGTTGCGGCCCGACGCGCCCCAGCCGACGCCGCCCGCATCGACCACCGCGACCCGCGCCCCGCCCCCGGCCAGATCGAGCGCCGCGCGCAGGCCGGTGAACCCCGCGCCCACGACGGCCACGTCGCACGCGACGTCCCCGGCCAGGGCCACCCCGCGATAGCGCCGCGACACGGTGGCGGCCCAGAGCGAGTCCTCGGTCCCGGCATAGGGTTTCATGGTCGCATTTTCCTCGTTGCGTCGTGGAATATTCTGTTCCCTTCCGGGCCGCGATTGCAATAGGATGACGTTCATCGTTCGATAGAAAAACGAGACTGCACGTTTCAATAACCGCACCCATCGACGCGTGCGGCGACGGGACGGCAGGACAGATCAACGGGAGACGACAGAGATGATTCGCAAGACTATCACGGCCCTGCTCGCGGGCGCGGCCTTTTCCATGAGTGCTCAGAGCGCCAGCGCGCTCGACGAGCTGACCGTCGCCTACTTCCTCGAATGGCCGATGCCCGCCCTGGCATCCAAGGTCGACGGCACCTACGAGAAGGAACTGGGCGTTCCGATCAAGTGGCGCTCCTTCGAGACCGGCACGGCGATGTCCGCCGCCATGGCCTCGGGCGACGTGCATATCTCGCTCAGCCAGGGCCTGCCGCCCTTCGTCGTCGCGGCCTCCTCCGGCCTGCCGATCGAGGTCGTGGACGTGGCCGTCAGCTATTCGGACAACGACAACTGCGTCGTCGGCTCCGCGCTCGGCGTCGACAAGTCGAATGCCGGCGAGCTTGAAGGCAAGCGCGTCGCCGTGCCCCTCGGCACCGCCGCCCATTACGGTTTCCTGCGCCAGATGGACCATTTCGGCGTGGACATCTCGACCCTGAACGTCGTCGACATGCCTCCCCCGGACGGCGCCATCGCGCTGGCCCAGGGCAGCGTCGATTTCGCCTGCGGCTACGGCGGCGGCCTGACCCGGATGAAGCAGTCGGGCAATGTGCTGCTGACCGGCGCAGAAAAGGAAGAACTGGGTATTCTCGTCTTCGACGTGACGTCCACGACGAAGGAATTCGCCGAGGAGAATCCCGAAATACTCGCCAAGTTCCTCGCCGTGACCGCGGCGGCCAACGACCGCTGGAATTCGGGCATCGGCAACGAAGGGATGCTCGAAGTCATCGCCAAGGAATCGGGCATGGATCTCGATGCTGCGCGGGCCTCGATCGGGACGATGAAATTCCCCTCGCGCGAGGAGCAGCTGACCGGCAAGTGGTTCGGCGGCGGCATCCAGACCTTCATGAAGGGCGTCGCGGACGTGTTCAAGGAAGCGGGCAGCATCGACGATTCGCTCGACTCCTATGCCGACGCGGCCAACCCGGTACCCCTGATCGCCGCGAACTGAGGCGCACGGTCCTGACATGACGACGAAGCCGCTCCCGGAAGGGGGCGGCTTTTTCGTGCGTCGGTACGGGACGGTACCGTCAGGCCGCCGTCTGCGTCCGGCGGTCGTCGAAGGCATCCTGCGCCGCGTCGGAATAGCTGCAAACCCGGCCCCGGCCCAGTTCCTTCGCGTGGTAGAGCGCGATGTCGGCCCGGCTCATCAGGGCTTCGAGGTCGTCGTCGGCGGACGTGCAGCTCGCGATCCCGATGCTCGCGCCGATCCGGCAGACATGGCCGTCGATCTCGAAGGGCCGGGCCATGCGCTCCACGATGCGATCCGCCATGACGCGCAGCCCGTCCTCTCCGCCGAAGGTGCAGTCCACCACCACGAACTCGTCGCCGCCCACCCGGGCGATGAAGTCGCTGCTGCGGGTCGCCTGGCGCAGGATGCGGGCGGCGTGCAGCAGCACCTCGTCGCCGACCGAATGGCCCAGGGTGTCGTTGATCTGCTTGAACCAGTCGAGGTCGATGTGACAGACGGCGAGCCGCTCGTCCTTGCGCGCCGCCTGGGCCTTGGTCGTCGCGAGGATCTGGTCGAGCAGCCGCCGGTTCGGCAGATCGGTCAGCGGGTCGTGCAGCGCCGCATGGGCGACCGTGTCGCGCGCTTCGCGCAGGGCCTGGGTCTTGACCTCGACCGTCCGGGCGAGGGGGCGGAAGATGAACAGCCATTCCGCCGCGAGCGTCAGCATGACCACGATCGTCAGGACCGCGCGGGTGCGGCGCATGGCGGCAACATCGGCCATGGCATCGTCTTCGAGCTGCGTGAAGGCGGCATCGAGCGCGTCGCCCAGGGGGCCGATGGTCTCGAAATACACCGCGTTGTAGCGTGCCTTGCGCGCATTGCCCTCGCTGGCGAGAAGCGCCTCGATCCTGTCGCCGTAGCGCGTGATCTTGGCGTCCAGGGCGTAGGGCGTTTCGAGGAAGATATCGCGCAGGGCCGGGCTGAGCCGGCCCTCGCCGTCCACGTCCCCGATGCGCTGCATCAGGCCGACATGCGCCTCGACCATGTCCATGTACGTGCGCATCACGTTGTCGGCAGCCATCTGCCGGACCGCGTCGTTGTGAGCGTGGACCATGTCGGCCGAGAAGAGCGCGACCTTCTGGGACAGGGTGCGCTGCTGGCTCACCGTGTCGAGCGCGACGGACGAACGCTCGAAGGCCAGCATCATGCGATGCTCTATGGTGAAGGCCGTGAGAGTGGTGACGGCGATGATGGACAGCGCGAGAATGTACGCATGGCGCAGGCGGCGCGCCATCCTCTCGTCCGCCCTCGATTCTGCATCGGCTGTCATCATGGGTCGAGTATCGCCGGAACTGGTTCCGAACCGCTTACGGCAGTTCCCCAAAAAGACTAAAATGCGCGCGATTTGGCTTGCATGCGGGCGGACGGGGGGCTATCCCGCGCTCTCCTTCCAGGAACCGTTCGTGACGGACCGCTCGTGCATGGGATGGAAGGAGACCCGCCCCCATGCTTGGAAGCCGTCGCAGTACATAAGGATACGACCATGCCGCTTTACGAGCATGTGTTCATCGCGCGCCAGGATATCTCCGGCTCGCAGGCCGAAGGGATGATCGAGCAGTTCGGCGCCGTCATCACCGAGAACGGCGGAACCGTCGTCGGTCACGAATACTGGGGCCTGCGCCCCATGGCCTACAAGATCAACAAGAACCGCAAGGGCCACTACGCCATGATGCGGCTCGACGCGCCCGCCGCGGCGGTCCAGGAGATGGAGCGTCAGCAGCGCCTGAACGACAACGTCATGCGCACCGTCTCCTTCCGCGTCGACGAGCACGAGGAAGGCCCCAGCCAGATGATGCAGGGCAAGAACGCGCGCGACGAGCGCCGCGGCAACCGCGACCGCGACCGCGGCCCCCGCGAGGACCGATCCGGCGAGCGGTCCGGCGACCGCGCCGAAAAGCCGCATGAGACCACGACGACCGCGCCGACCGACAAGCTCGCCGGTTCCGCCGACGCCAAGAAAGAGGAGAGCTGATCATGGCCGGACCCCAGCGCCGCCCGTTCTTCCGCCGCCGCAAGTCCTGCCCCTTCTCGGGCGATAACGCGCCGGTCATCGACTACAAGGACACGAAGCTGCTCCAGCGCTTCATCTCCGAGCGCGGCAAGATCGTGCCGTCCCGCATCACCGCCGTGTCGGCGAAGAAGCAGCGCGAGCTGGCCAAGGCCATCAAGCGCGCCCGCTTCCTCGCCCTCCTGCCCTACATCATCAAGTAAGGAGAACCCGTCATGGAAGTCATCCTGCTCGAACGGGTGGAGAAACTCGGCAATCTGGGCGAGGTCGTCTCGGTCAAGCCCGGCTACGCGCGCAACTACCTCCTCCCCAGCGGCAAGGCCCTGCGCTCCAGCAAGGCGAACATGGCCCGCTTCGAGGCCGAGCGCGCCGGGATCGAGAAGCTCAACGCCGAGAAGCGCGACGAGGCCAAGGGCCGCGCCGAATCGATGGACGGGCACAGGTTCGTCGTCATCCGCCAGGCCGCGGATTCCGGCGCGCTCTACGGCTCCGTCTCCACCCGTGACGTGGTGGATGCGCTGGTCGCGGACGGGTTCAAGGTCGATCGCTCGCAGATCGAGCTTGAGAACCCGATCAAGGAGCTGGGCCTGCACGAGATCCGCGTGATCCTGCATCCCGAGGTCGACGTGACGGTGACGGCCAACGTCGCCCGCTCCGAGGACGAGGCCGAGCTTCAGGCCCAGGGCAAGTCCATCGCCGAGCTGCGCGCCGAGGAGGAAGCTGCCGAGGCCGCCGAATTCGACGTGCGCTCGCTGTTCGACGAGGACGCCGATATCCGCGAGGAGATCCTCAAGGACGACGCGCCCGCCGACGACGAGAAATCGGACGATGACGACGACGAGTCCGGCGACAGCGCCGACCGCCGCGCCAAGAAGGACCTGCGCGACATCGGCGACGAGGAATATGCCGACGCGGACGACTGATCCGCGCCGCCAGTACGCGAAGACCGGAAGCCGGGGGCATCGCCTCCGGCTTTCGTCGTTTCGAGCCTCGGTCCCTATCGACGCGCCGGACTGGTGACGAAGCCGGAACCACCCCGAATCGCGACGCCCATGGAGCGATGCGCCCCGCCGCGAGCTGTAGGGTGACCGTCATGGATGACGGTACTTACCGCCAAATCTGGCGGGGAATCACATGCGTCTCCATGGCGAATCCCGTATGGTCGATTCCTAACCCGAGGAATCGCCCGTGAACGAATTCAGCCCCGCCCCCGATACCGCCGAACTGCCCGTCCGCGCCCTTCCCAGCAATATCGAGGCGGAGCAGGCGGTCCTCGGCGCGATCCTCGTGAACAACGAGGCGCTGGACCGGCTGAGCGTGTTCCTGACGGTCGAGCATTTCTACGACCCCGTGCACGCGCGCGTCTTCGAGGTGGCGCAGCGGCGCATCCAGAACGGACAGGTCGTCTCCCCCGTCACGCTCCGCGCGGCCTTCGAGAAGGACGCGGGGATGGCGGAACTGGGCGGGCCGATCTACCTGCTCCACCTCGCCGATGCCGCCGTCAACGTCTTCAACGTCCTCGATTACGGGCGCATCGTCTACGAGATGGCCATCCGCCGCCACCTGATCGAACTGGGCGAGGAGATCGCGGACCGGGCGGGCGACTTCACCGACGACAGCGTCTCGTCGGATCACATCACCGAGGCCGAGCAGCGCCTCTACTCGCTGGCCGAGAAGGGGCGCATCGAGGGCGGCTTCAAGAATTTCGGCCGGGTCGTCACCGATGCCGTCGAGGTCGCGAACGCCGCCTACCAGCGCGACGGGATGCTCGCGGGCCTCTCGACGGGCCTGCGGGACATGGACACGAAGCTCGGCGGCCTGCACCGCTCGGACCTCATCATCCTCGCCGGGCGCCCGTCGATGGGCAAGACCGCGCTCGCCACGAACGTCGCCTTCAACGTGGCCAAGGCCTTTCGCGAAGGGCCGGACGATGCGGGCCAGACGAAGACGCTCGACGGCGGCGTGGTCGGGTTCTTCTCTCTGGAGATGAGCGCCGAGCAGCTCGCCACCCGCATCCTGGCCGAGCAATGCGAGATCTCCTCCGAGAAGATCCGCCGGGGCGAACTGGACGAGGGGCAGTTCCGCAAGTTTGTCGAGGTGGCCCGGGTGCTGGAGACCAAGCCGCTCTACATCGACGATACCCCCGCCCTGACCATCGGTCAGCTCGCCGCCCGCTCGCGCCGTCTCAAGCGCCAGTCGGGGCTGGACCTGCTGGTCGTCGACTACCTGCAACTGCTGAACGGCGACGGGCGGGCGAGCGACAACCGCGTGAACGAAATTTCCCAGATCACGCGCGGCCTGAAGGCCATCGCCAAGGAACTGGACATTCCCGTCATCGCCCTGTCCCAGCTCTCGCGCCGGGTCGAGGACCGGGACGACAAGCGGCCCCAGCTCTCGGACCTGCGCGAATCGGGGTCCATCGAGCAGGACGCGGATGTCGTCATGTTCGTGTACCGGGAGGAATACTACCTCTCCCGCACCGAGCCGCGCGAGGGGACGCAGGAGCATATCGAATGGCAGGAGGCGATGTCGCAAGTTCACGCCGTCGCCGAGGTCGTCATCGGCAAGCAGCGCCACGGTCCCATCGGGACGGAAAAGCTGCATTTCGACGCGCAGTACACCCGCTTCGGCGATCTGGCGCGGGAAGAGCGGTACGACTTCGGGTAGCGGGATGGACGCTCCCGTCCTGACCGTCGATCTCGACGCCCTCGCCCGTAACTGGCGCGCGCTCGACGCGCTGTCAGGTACGGCGGAGACGGGGGCGGCGGTCAAGGCGGATGCCTACGGGCTGGGGCTGGCGCCGGTGGCCGGGGCGCTGTGGGGCGCGGGGTGCCGGCGGTTCTTCGTGGCGACGCTGGCCGAGGGCATCGCCCTGCGCGCCATCCTGCCCGATGCGGCGGTCCACATCCTGAACGGTGTACGGGGCGAGGGCGCCGCGGCGGCGCGGGCGCATCGGTTGATCCCCTGCCTCAATGCCCCGCATCAGGTCGCCGACTGGCGCGCGGCGGGGGGCGGGCCGTGCGCGCTACAACTCGACAGCGGCATGGCGCGGCTGGGCGTGCAGTCGGGGGACCTCGATGCGGTGCTGCGGGACGAGGCGGATACGCTGGCCGACTGCGTCCTCGTAATGTCGCATCTCGCCTGCGCCGACGAACCGGCGCATCCGCAGAACGCGGCCCAGCGTGCCGCCTTCGAGGCGATGCTGCCGACGGTCCGCGCGGTCGCACCCCGGGCCGAGGCGAGCCTTGCCGCAACGGGGGGGACGCTGCTGGGTGCGGAGTATCGCTACGACCTCGTCCGCTGCGGCATCGGTCTCTACGGCGGCCTGCCCTTCGCGGATGCGGAGCCGGTCGTGACCCTGACCGCGCCGATCGTCCAGATACGCACGATCGCCGCGGGCGACAGCGTTGGATACGGCGCGAGCTGGACCGCCGCCCGCCCCTCCCGCATCGCGACCCTGCCGCTGGGCTATGCCGACGGCATCCACCGCGCGCTGTCGAGCGCGACGTACGTCGTCATCGACGGCCGCCCCGCCCCGCTTGCCGGGCGGGTGAGCATGGACCTGCTGACGGTCGACGTGACCGACCATCCGCATGTCGACGAGCGCGGCATCGTCGAGATCGTCGGCCCGCACCGGGGAATCGACGCGCTGGCCGCGGATGCGGGGACAATCGGCTACGAGATGCTGACCGCGCTTGGAACCCGCTACGAGAGGCGCTACAAGGGCGCGACCCGCAACTGACCGGACCCTGCAATCGTGGCCGTTCTCTCCGCCTTCCATGGCTTCCTCGCCGGCATCGGTGCGTCCGTCATCGGGCTGCTGCGGGCGACCGGGGCGCTCACGCTGTTCGCGGCGCAGGGGATCATGCACTGCTTCCTGCCGCCCTGGTACTGGCGCGAGGTGCTGCGGCAGATGATGCGGATCGGGTATTTCTCGCTGCCCGTGGTCGGGTTGACGGCGCTGTTCACGGGGGCGGTGCTGGCGCTCCAGATCTATATCGGCGGGTCGCGCTTCAATGCCGAGGGGGTGGTCGCCTCCATCGTCGCCATCGGCATCGTGCGCGAGCTGGGTCCGGTTCTGGGCGGGTTGATGGTCGCGGGGCGCGTCTCGGCGGCCATCGCGGCGGAGCTGGGCACCATGCGCGTGACCGAGCAGATCGACGCGCTGACGACGCTCTCGACCAACCCGTTCAAGTACCTCGTCGCCCCGCGCCTCATCGCCGGGGTATTGACGCTGCCCGTGCTGGTGGCGGTGGCGGATATCATCGGGATCATGGGTGGGTTCCTCGTCGGGGTGAACCGGCTGAACTTCAACGCGGGGACGTACATCGCCAACACGGTCAACTTCCTGGAGGCTGGGGACATCCTCTCGGGCCTCTACAAGGCCGCCGCCTTCGGCTTCATCATCACGCTGATGGGCTGCTACCACGGCTACAATTCGGGGCGCGGGGCGCAGGGCGTGGGCACGGCGACGACGAACGCGGTGGTCTCAGCCTCGGTGCTGATCCTCGCGGCGAACTACATCCTGACCGAACTGTTCTTCAGCACATGACCAAACCCAAGATCGCCCTCAAGGACGTGCACAAGTCCTTCGGCGCCAAGCAGGTCCTGCGCGGGGTCACGCTCGACGTGATGCCGTCGGAATCCATGGTCGTCATCGGCGGATCGGGGACCGGCAAGTCGATCACCATCAAGTCGGTCCTCGGCCTCGTGAAGCCCGACAGGGGCGAGGTCTGGGTCGACGATATCCGCGCCGACAAGGCGCGCGGGGCGAGACGCGACGCGCTGCTCGACAAGTTCGGGATGCTGTTCCAGGGCGGCGCGCTGTTCGATTCGCTCAAGGTCTGGGAGAACGTCGCCTTCCGCCTGCGCCGCCGCCTGGGCCGGGACGAGGCGCGCGATCTGGCGGTCGAGAAACTGCGCCGGGTCGGCCTCGGGCCGGAAAACGCGGACCTCTACCCCGCCGAGCTGTCGGGCGGGATGCAGAAGCGCGTGGGCCTCGCCCGGGCCATCGCGGACGATCCGGAGATCATCTTCTTCGACGAGCCGACCACGGGTCTCGACCCGATCATGTCCGACGTCATCAACGACCTCATCCGCGAGGTGGTGACGGAGATGGGGGCGACCGCCCTGACCATCACCCACGACATGACCAGCGTGCGCCGCATCGCCGACAAGGTGGCGATGCTGCATGGCGGCGTGATCCAGTGGACGGGGCCGGTGGACGATCTGGAGACCTGCGGCGACCCCTATATCGAACAGTTCATCAACGGCCGCGCCGACGGTCCCATCGAGGCGCTGCGATGAAGGATGTCGTCGAGATCTTCTTCGGCCTCGCGGTCGGCCTGCCGCTGGCCATCATCGGCCTGATCGGCGCGCTCGCCATCGTGCTGGCGAGCCTAGGCAGCGCCGCGACGCTGTTCTCGCGCGGGCACGGGGTGCAGGCGGGGATCGTGCTGGCCCTCGTCGCGATGGTCGCGTTGATGGCCTTCGACGTCGTCCCGGCGGCGGGGCTGGCCGGGGTGCCGCTTCTCGGCGTGGCCGCAGCGATGACCGCCGTCACGCACCAGCGCCTCGCGCGGACCACCGCCGGACAGCCGGGCGACATCCCCCTCGCGGTCGCCGCCGCCGCGGGCCTCGTCGCACTGATGGTGCCGGTCTTCATCCTCCTGGCCGGCAACGTGGCGGGCTGAGGATGGCGCGCGCCTCCGTGAAATACGTCTGCCAGTCCTGTGGCACGGTGCACAGCAAGTGGGCGGGCCAGTGCAGCGATTGCGGGGCGTGGAACGCGCTGTCCGAGGAAAGCAACCAGACCGCCGGCCCGCCGTCGAAATCCGTCGGTGCGGGCGGCAAGGGGCGGCGGGTGGAACTGTCCTCCCTGTCCGCCAACGAGCCGCCGCCCGTCCGGGTGCAGAGCGGGATCGGCGAGTTCGACCGGGTGCTCGGCGACGGCCTGGTGCCCGGCTCGGCCATCCTCGTCGGCGGCGACCCCGGCATCGGCAAGTCGACCCTCCTCCTCCAGGCCGCCGCCGCCATCGCCCGCACGGGGGCCAAGACGATCTACGTCTCGGGCGAGGAGGCGCGCGCGCAGATCCGCCTGCGCGCCGCGCGGCTCGGGGTCTCGGATTCGGAGGTCCTGCTCGCCGCCGAGACGAGCCTGCGCGACATCCTCACCACGCTGGACGCGGAGAAGCCCGGCCTCGTCATCATCGATTCGATCCAGACCATGTGGTCCGACACCATCGAGAGCGCGCCCGGCTCCGTCAGCCAGGTCCGCGCCTGCGCGCTGGAGCTGACCAACTTCGCCAAGCGGCGCGGGGTGTCGGTCATCCTCGTCGGCCACGTGACGAAGGAGGGTCAGATCGCCGGGCCGCGCGTGGTCGAGCACATGGTCGATACCGTCCTCTACTGCGAGGGCGAGCGCGGGCACCAGTTCCGCATCCTGCGCGCGGTCAAGAACCGCTTCGGCCCGGCGGACGAGATCGGCGTGTTCGAGATGACCGGCACGGGCATGAAGGAGGTCTCGAACCCCTCCGCCCTGTTCCTCGGCGACCGGGACGAGCGCGCGCCCGGTTCGGTGGTCTTCGCCGGGATCGAGGGCACGCGCCCCGTCCTCGTGGAGTTCCAGGCCCTCGTCGCCCAGTCCGCGCTCGGCACGTCGCGGCGGGCGGTGGTGGGCTGGGATTCGGGGCGGCTCGCCATGGTGCTGGCGGTGCTGGAGGCGCGCTGCGGCCTTCAGCTCGGCGCATTCGACGTCTATCTGAACGTCGCGGGCGGCCTGAGGATCAGCGAGCCTGCGGCGGATCTGGCGGTGGCGGCGGCGCTGATTTCGAGCTATACGAACAACCCGGTCCCCGCGCGCACGGTCGTCTTCGGCGAGATCAGCCTTTCGGGGGCCATCCGCCCGGTCGCCCAGTCGGGCGCGCGGCTGCGCGAGGCGCAGAAGCTGGGCTTCGACACGGTCTTCGCGCCGCCCCGGGGCGAAGGCAAGGACGGCAAGGCGGCGGATGCGGTGCATATCGAGGAATTCGACGAATTGCGCAATCTGGTGGAGCGGTTCGACCCCGAGGCGGCCTGAGGCCGGGCGGGTAGCGACAGGAAGAGACACATGGAAATCACGTCGACGATCGTGGATGGGGTGATCGCGGGGGTCGTGCTGCTGTCGGCCTTCTTCGCCTACAGCCGGGGGCTTACGCGCGAGGTGTTCACGCTGGCGATATGGATCGTCGCCGCCCTGGCCGCCCTGAACTTCTATCCCGTCGTGGAACCGACCCTGCGCGACATCGTGGACCTGGGCGACCTCGGCCCGTGGGCGGCCATCGTGGTGGCCTTCGTCATCGCGCTCGTCATCCTGACCATCGTGGGCGGGGCCATCGCCTCCTTCATCAGCAATTCGGCCCTCGGCCCCCTCGACAGGGGTCTGGGCTTCCTGTTCGGCATCGCCCGGGGGCTGGTGCTGCTGGCCCTCGTCTGGATCTTCGTCGGCGGCTCGAACCCCGCCGCGCTCCGGGACGAGGCGGTCGAGGCGTCCTATGGCGGGCAGATCGTCGAGGACACGGCCAACGCCCTGCGCGACGCCATGCCGACCGAGATGCCGCCCTTCCTCCAGACCGCCCTCGGCGACCTGTTCGACAAGGCCCCCGGCGCGAGCACGGAGCCGACGGGCGAGTTCGTCGAACCCAACCCCATCTGAGCCTTTCCCTCCCCCGGAGAACGCCCATGGCCGAAGCGGAAACGCTCCACGACGACAAGCTGAACGAGGAATGCGGCATCTTCGGCGTCCACGGCGCGGAGGCCGGGGACGCCGCCGCCCTCGTCGCGCTGGGGCTGCACGCGCTCCAGCACAGGGGGCAGGAGGCGGCGGGCATCGTCAGCTACGACGCGGAGACGGGCGAGTTCTACAACGATCGCCGCATCGGCCTGGTGCGCGATACCTTCACCAAGCAGAGCGCCATCGACCGCCTGCCCGGCGCGCTGGCCATCGGGCACAACCGCTATTCCACGGCGGGCGCCAAGGGCATCACGGCCCTGCGCGACATCCAGCCCATCTTCGCCGAGTTCGCCCCCGGCGGCTGCGCCATCGCGCATAACGGCAACATCACGAATGCCGGACAGCTCCGCGGCGATCTGGTCAAGCGCGGCTCGATCTTCCAGTCGTCGTCCGATACCGAGTGCATCGTGCATCTCATGGCCCGCTCGATCCAGAACAAGCTGCCCGACCGCATCACCGACGCCCTGCGCGCGGTGGAGGGGGCCTTCTCGATCATTGCCATGACGCGCTCGAAGATGATCGGCCTGCGCGACCCGTCCGGCGTGCGCCCGCTGGTGCTGGGCCGCTTCGGCGGCGCGTACATCCTCAGTTCCGAGACCTGCGCGCTCGACATCATCGGCGCGGAGTACGTGCGCGACATCGAGCCGGGGGAGATGGTCGTCATCGGCGCGGAGGGCATCGAATCGAGCCGCCCCTTCGCGCCGAAGCCCAGCCGCTTCTGCGTCTTCGAATACGTCTACTTCTCGCGCCCCGACAGCATGATCGAGGGGCGCAGCGTCTACGAGACGCGCCGCCGCATCGGCGAGGAGCTGGCCCGCGAGAATCCTATCGAGGCGGACGTGGTCTGCCCCGTGCCCGACAGCGGCACGCCCGCGGCCATCGGCTACGCCCAGGAAAGCGGCATCCCCTTCGCCTTCGGCGTGATCCGCAACCAGTACACGGGCCGCACCTTCATCGAGCCGACCGACCACATCCGAAATCTCGGCGTGAAGCTGAAGCTGAACGTCAACAAGGCGGTGGTCGCGGGCAAGCGCGTCGTGCTGGTGGACGATTCGCTCGTGCGCGGGACCACCTCGATCAAGATCATGCAGATGGTGCGCGATGCCGGCGCGCGGGAGGTGCATTTCCGCATCGCCTCCCCGCCGACCGCGTGGCCCTGCTACTACGGCGTCGACACGCCCAACCGCGAGAAGCTGCTCGCCTCGCGCATGACGACCGAGGAGATGCGCGATCACCTCGGCCTCGACAGCCTCGCCTTCACCTCGCTGGACGGCCTGTACCGCGCCTGCGGCGAGACCGGGCGCGACGCCGCGCGGCCGCAATACTGCGACGCCTGCTTCTCGGGCCAGTATCCGCTCGTGCCGCAGGATGCCATCGACAGCGGGGAACTGAGCATGGATGCCGCCGAATGAGCGCCCCGGACGATCCCGCCCGCATCGCCCTCGTGACCGGCGCGTCCCGGGGCCTCGGCTTCGCGACCGCGCGGGCGCTGGCCGGGCGAGGATACCGGGTCTGGGCGCTGGCCCGGACCGTAGGCGCGCTGGAAGAGCTGGACGACGCCATCGCGCGCGACGGCAACCCGCGCCCCACCCTCCTGCCCCTCGACATCACCGACGAGCCGGCGCTGGAGCGGATGGCCGAGGCGATCTACCAGCGGCACGGACGGCTCGACCTGCTGGTCCATTGCGCCATCCACGCGCCGCACCTGACCCCCGTCACGCATCTGGGCGCGAAGGTGCTGGACAAGGCGTTCGGCATCAACGCGCGAGGCGTGCAGACGCTGCTGCGCGTATGCGATCCGCTGTTCGGCAAGACGGAGAACCCGACCGCGCTCTTCGTGACCGACCCGAAGGACGGGAAGGGGCTGTGGTCGCCCTATCACGTGACGAAGGAGGCCGGGATCGGCTTCGCCCGGTCCTATGCCGCCGAGCGGGAGAAGGCGGGGGTGCGGGTGCTCTTCCACCACGCCCCGCCCATGCCGACCGCCACCCGCGCCCGCTTCTATCCCAGCGAGAACCGCGACCACCTCACGCCCTGCGCCGAGGCCGCGCGGGACATGCTCGCCGCCTTGTAGCGCGCTACGGCAGGAATCCCTCGAACGTGATCTGGTCGCAGGCCACGCGCGCCGCCTGCGCCTGCGCCGCCGAGCGCACCGTCCAGGTGAAGATCGGCACCCCCCGCGCCCGCAGCGGATCGAGGGCGGGCGCGTCGAGGTTGGCGAGGCCGTAGGACGCAAAATCCGCCCCGCACGCATCGAACATCGACAGCGTGGCCAGGTCGCGCCGCCAGTCCGCCGCGACATGCGCATCGTGCGGATGCTCGAAATCGTAGGAGACGAGGCCGCGCCGGAGTTCGGGCGCATGGTCTCGCACGGCGCGGATCGAATGCGGGTTGAAGGACATGACCGCGCAGGTCTCCGCGCCGCCCGCCGCCCGCACCACGTCGCAGACGCGCCGCTCCAGCGCGCCGTCCGTGGGGCCGAAGTCGCCGGTCTGGTCCTTGATCTCCACCAGCACCGGCGCGCGCCCGTCGATGCGGGCGAGGGCGGTGGCGAGATCGGGGATCGTCCCGCCGCCGATGAGCGGCACGGCGCGCAGCGCCTCGGCGGACAGGGCATCCACCCGCCCGTCCCGGCCCGTCAGGCGCGCGAGGTCGTAATCGTGGAACGCCATCGCCTCGCCATCGGCGGAGGCCTGCACGTCCAGCTCGACGGCATAGCCCGCCGCCACCGCCGCCTCGAAGGCGGCGAGGCCGTTCTCCGCGCGCCCGTCCGCCCGGTCGTGCAGGCCGCGATGGGCGAAGGGCCGGGCGTGGAAGGCGGACGGCAGGCGGCCCGTCACGCCGCGACGATCTCGAACACGGCTTCCACCTCGACCGGCACCCCGAAGGGCAGCGAGGAGACGCCGACCGCCGCCCGCGCATGCGCGCCCGCCTCCGGGCCGAGCGCCTCGGCGATGAGGTCGGACGCGCCGTTGATGACCGCCGGGTGCTGCTCGAAATCGGGCGTCGCCGCGACGAAGCCGCCGAGCCGCACGCAGCGCACCACCTTCGACAGGTCGCCGTTGCACGCGGCCTTGAGCTGGGCAAGGATGTTGACCGCGCAGGTCCGCGCCGCCTCAACGCCGTGTTCGAGGTCCACGTCCCGCCCGAGCTGGCCCCGATGCGGGCACTCGCCGTTCACCATCGGCAACTGCCCCGAGATGAAGACCATCAGGCCCGATACCACGTAGGGCACGTAGTTCGCCGCCGGGGCCGGGGCCTCGGGCAGCGTCACCCCCAGGGCCGCCAGCCTGTCCTCTATCGTCTTCCCGTCCGCGTCCATGTCGCCATCCCTCCCGGCTTGTTCGGACAGCATCTTAGTTTCGTCACGATCGAAGCGCACGGGAGATTTGGACGGCGTCCGGCGAAATTTTTCGCTCCGTTCCGATGGTCGGGCGGCAAGGGCGTACCGAAACGGGTTGATCGCGCGGCACGGACGGATAGTATGCACGTGAAGAACGCTTCGAAAGGGTTTGGAATTGAATAGATTTCTCTCGTTTTTCCTGCCCTGCCTGCTTCTCTCGCCCGGTGCGCCCCAAGCGCAGGACGGCGCGGCCGCGCAGGAGGAGATGCGTCTTCCCGGCCACCGGGCCGTCTACGAGCTGACCCTGAGCGAGACGCGCGGGACCACCGCGATCACCGGCGCGGAGGGGCGCTACGTCTTCGATCTGGAGGATGTCTGCGAGGGATACACGCTCAACGAGCGCCTCGTGGTGCGTCTCGCGCGCGACGGCGGCTCGATCCTGACCGACTACCGCCTCTCGGCCTACGAGACCGAGAGCGGCGACCTCTACCGATTCGCGACCGAGACGGAGTTCAACGGCGCGACGGGCCAGTCCGCGTCGGGCGACCTGAGCGTCGAGGACGAGAGCGCCGAGGTGCGCTACGAGAACGAGGGCACCGTCACCTTCGACGAGCATGTCCACGCCCCCCTCGCCCATATCCGCGCCATCATCGAGGCGGCGCAGGCGGGCGAGGACCGCTACGCCGCGACCGTGTTCGACGGCGACGTGGACAAGCCCGTCTTCTACGCCGTGACCCGCATCGCGCCGGGCCGGGACGGGATGCCGGATCTGGATGGCGTGGCGGGGGCCGAGGATATCGAGGGTCACGACCGCTGGACCATCGATTCCGTCTACTACCCGCCCGCCGATGCCGGCGATCTGGAAAGCTCCGTCCCCGAGTTTCGCTTCACGGGCACGCTCTACGATAACGGCATCGTGTCCGATCTGCGGCTCGACTATCTCGATTTCGCCCTCGACGCGCGCCTGACCGAGATCGACGTGCATGAAGGCGGGTGCTGACACCCGCTCAGATGCCGTCCAGCACCTGAAACCCCTCGAAGTCGGGCGGGCCGAGATACAGGTGCTTCGCGCTGCCCGCATCCCTGTGCGCGCGGCGGAAATTCTCGGAGGCGGTCCAGTCCCGGAACGCGCCTTCGTCGGCCCAGCGCGAGGTGGAGATATAGAGTGTATGATCCGCCGCCTCCGGCCCGCGCAGCATGGCGAACGCGACGAAGCCGGGCGTGCCGTCCAGATGCGAATCCCGCTCGCGCCACAGCGTCTCGAAATCCTCCTCCGACCCCCGTGCCACGCGGAAGCGGTTCATCGCAACGTACATCGTTTGTTATCCTTTCCCCGCGACATCTGATCCCGGCGGTACCCTGGTGCAACACCGCGCCGACGAAAAAAGGCCCCGAGGCTCTCGCGGACGTGATGCTCGACCTTCGTCGACCTGTCCTATGTTAGGGCAGGCCTACCGATTTGCGACAGGCCCGGGTGCCGGAATGCGACCCTCGCGCCGCGGGCGTGCCCGGTGAGGTAAACGACGAACGGAACGTGCCGCGCCTCCTGCGCGCCCTGCCCGACACACTGCGAGAGGATGACGGTCCATGATGCCGACGAGAGTTTCGATGGGCTTTGCCCTCCTGGCCACGGTGGCCGCCTGCGCGCAGATCCCGGTCGATTCGCCGATCAACAATGCGGCTCCGCCCCTGGCCACCCGGGGGGCAAGCTCGGCCGGCTACGACATCGACGCCCCGACGCGTGCGGCCCCGCCTCTCCTGCGCCCCGCCCCCGTGGTTCGGACCGCCCTGCCCCCGGCGCCGCTCTTCACGCCGGCGGCCGTCCCGCCGCCGATCCGGACGGTCGCCGCGCCCGCACCCGCGCCCCTGCCGACTTACGCGGCTCCCGCGCCCCTGCCGAGTTATGCCGCTCCCGCGCCCGCGGTCGTCCCCGCCCCCGTCGCCGAGACCCGCGCCTTTACCGTGCTCGAACGCGTCGCGGCGCTGGACGAACCGGAGCCGCTGCCGCAGAGCACGGGGCGGCAGTTCCGACCCATCGAGGTCGCCGCCCTCGACCCCTCCGCCCTCGCCGCAGCGGCCGCCGCCGCCGAGGACTACGACCCTCTCGACCAGCCGGTCGGTCCCAGCGCGGACTGGGCGCGCGGCGCGCAGGTGACCACCGCCGCGCCGTTCTCCATCTCGACCGGCAGCACGGGCCGCCCCTACTACGAAGGCAGCACGCCGCCGACCATCGAGTACCACATCCCGCACATCCCCCAGGAAGAGCCGCTCTGGTGCTGGGCCGCCGCCGCGCAGCAGGCCATCGGCTGGGTCAACAACGGCCGCGCGCCCGCCCAGTGCGCCATCGTCGCCCTGGCCCACGGCCTCGACGTCGAGGAATGCTGCGCCGACCGCGAGGGCATCTGCGCGCGCACCGGCGAGATCCCGGCCATCGAGAAGCTGATCGAGCGCTTCGGCGGCCAGGGGCGGGAACTGGCAACCGTGCCCCGCGACCCGGAGACGATCTACGACATCCTGCGCGGGGGGGACACGCTCCTCATCCGGATACGCCCGGCCCCGCATGACGAGGCGGTGGGCATCCGCCACATGATCGTGGTGCGCGGCATCGAATGGCTGCGCCTGCCGAACAACCAGCTTCAGGCGACGCTGATCTACAACGATCCCCTCGGCGCGGGCGAGCGGGCGGTGAACTTCGACGAGATCGAGGGCTTCTTCGAACAGGCGCTCGTGGTCAGCCGCACCTGATCGCCTTTATCGTTCGCCGGGACGGATCGAATGTATTCGAGACCGTCCCGGCAGCGCATTTTCGGGCTGAAAGCGGCGTTTTGCCACTATTTTCGTTGAAATTTCAGTTATCTTGTGGTTCTGAACACCCGTAGTCGACCGAAAACGTGTTTCGGCGGCACCCCTGACCTATGGAATGCTGAATGACGTTTGACGAGCTCGCTCTCGATCCCCGTGTCCTCGAAGCGGTGAAGTCCACCGGGTACACCAAGCCGACCCCGATCCAGGAAGAGGCGATCCCGCCCGCGCTCGAAGGCCGCGACGTGCTCGGCATCGCGCAGACGGGGACCGGAAAGACCGCGTCGTTCAGCCTGCCCATGATCACCCGCCTCGCCAAGGGCCGCGCCCGGGCGCGGATGCCGCGCTCGCTGGTGCTCTGCCCCACGCGCGAGCTGGCCGCCCAGGTGGCCGAGAACTTCGAGACCTACTCGGCGAACGTGAAGCTGAGCATGGCGCTGCTCATCGGCGGCGTCTCCTTCGCGGACCAGCTCAAGAAGCTCGACCGGGGCGTCGACGTGCTCATCGCCACGCCGGGCCGCCTGCTCGACCATTTCGAGCGCGGCAAGCTGATGCTGAACGGCATCGACATCATGGTCGTGGACGAGGCGGACCGGATGCTCGACATGGGGTTCATCCCCGATATCGAGAAGATCTTCGGCCTCACGCCCTTCACGCGCCAGACGCTGTTCTTCTCCGCGACCATGCCGCCCGAGATCCAGCGCATCACGAACACCTTCCTGCAGAACCCCGTCCGGGTCGAGGTCGCCCGCGCCTCCACCGCCGCCGAAACGGTGACGCAGGCGCTGCATCCCGTCTCCTCCGACCGCAAGGACGGCCTGCCCAAGGCCAAGCGCGAGACCCTGCGCGACATCATCAACGCCGAGGGCGACGCGATCACGAACGCGATCATCTTCTGCAACCGCAAGCGCGATATCGGCGTGCTGCACAAGTCGCTGGAGAAGCACGGGATGGACGTGGCCTCGCTCCACGGCGATCTCGACCAGCGCATCCGCATGCAGGTGCTCGACAGCTTCCGCAAGGGCGAGGTCAAGCTGCTCGTGGCCTCCGACGTGGCCGCGCGCGGGCTGGATATCCCGGACGTGAGCCACGTGTTCAACTTCGACGTACCGACCCATGCCGAGGATTACGTCCACCGCATCGGCCGCACGGGCCGCGCCGGGCGCAGCGGCAAGGCCTTCACGCTGGCGACGAAGCCGGAGCAGAAATACCTCGACAACATCGAATCCATGCTCGGCGGCCCGATCCCCATCGCCGGCGGCACCGATGCGCCGGATACGGCATCGACCCCGGAACCAGAACCGACGCGCGAGGACGCGCCGAAGGCCGAGAAGCCGCGGCGCGGCGGACGCGGGTCGCGCGGACGGGACAGGGATGTTGCCGACCGCAAGACGGACGACACCCCCGAGAAGACCGCCGCTCCCGTCGCCGAGGAACAGGCGTCCGAGGAGCGCGGCGACCGCCGAGCCAATCGCGGCAAGCGCGGCGACATCCGCCAGAAGAATCGCGACGACCGATCGAGCGGTGGCAATGGCAACGGCGGGCGCACGCCCCGGGGCCTGGGCGATCACATGCCCGCCTTTATGCTTATCCCCCTGCCCGATCTGTCCCGGCGCAAGGGCAAGGACGGCGACGACGACGGCTCCGTCGCGGATGCCGCCTGATAGCGGCATCGGCGTCCGCGCGGCACCCTGACGGCGGCGCGGCATGACGCCCGCGCCGGAGGGTGCGATCCCCTTCCATTGCACGGCCTGCCTGTCCTTCGACGATTTTACGCTCGACGCACGGCTCGACGCCCCGCTCCGGGGGACCACCGCGCTGTTCGGTCCCAGCGGCGGCGGCAAGAGTACACTGCTGCGCATAATCGCCGGTCTTGAAACCCGCGCGACCGGGCGGGTGGCCTTCGGCGGGCAGATCTGGGCCGACAGCGCGGCGGGGATATTCGTTCCCGCCCATCGCCGCCCCGTCGGCGTCGTCTTCCAGGAAGGGCGGCTCTTCGCGCATCTGACCGTGGCCGGAAACCTGCGCTATGCCGACAGGCGCAGCCGCCATCGCGGCGGGGCCGTCGATCTGGAGACGGTCGTCGCGCGGCTCGATCTCGCCCCCCTCCTCGCCCGCCGCCCCGGCACGCTGTCGGGGGGCGAGCGTCAGCGGGTCGCGCTGGGGCGCACCCTCCTCACCCGCCCGGCCCTCCTCCTGCTGGACGAGCCGCTCTCCGCGCTCGACCGGGGGCGCAAGGCGGATATCCTGCCCTATCTGCGCGACCTGCCCGACGCCTTCGGCATCCCCACGCTGCATGTCAGCCACGCCATCGAGGAGATCGCGCAGGTGGCGCGGTCGATGATCGTGCTGGCCGACGGGCGCGTGCGCGGCATCGGGCCGACGGCGGAGATGCTGGAGCGCATCGACCTTCAGCCGGTGACCGGGCGGTTCGAGGCCGGGGCGCTGCTGGAGGCGCGGGTCGTCGCGCAGGACGCGCGATGGCGTCTGACCCGCCTCGATCTGGAGGGGCAGGCGCTGGTGATGCCGATGCTGTCCGCGCTGGTGGCGGGCGAGCGCGTGCGCCTGCGCGTCCGCGCGCGGGACGTGACGCTGGCGACCGTGCGGCCCGAGGGCATCAGCACGCGCAACATCCTCGCCGGGACGGTCGATGCCATTGCCGCCGAGCCGGAGACCGCCTTCGCCGAGGTCACGGTCGCGCTAGAGGGTCAGCGGCTGCGCGCCCGGGTAACGCGCGAGGCGGTCGCCGATCTCGGCCTGTCCGTCGGCGAGCCAGTCCACGCCCTCGTCAAGAGCGCCAGCTTCGACCGGCGCGGCTTCCTGGGCGGGGACGGGGTCAGTACGCCCCGCGACGGCTGAGAATCGCCACCGGCGTCAGGGCGATGATGGCGATATCGAGCCAGATGGAGGACGACCGCAGATACGCGATATCGAGGTCGACCTGCTTGTCGAACACCAGATCGGCCCGGCCCGCGATCTGCCACAGGCAGGTGATGCCCGGCAATCCGGCCAGACGCGCGCGCTCCGCCTTCGAGTAGAGCGCCACCTCGCAGGGCAGCGCCGGGCGCGGGCCGACGAGGGACATTTCCCCGCGCAGGACGTTCAGGAACTGCGGCAGTTCGTCGAGGGAGGACTTGCGCAGGATGCGTCCGACCCGCGTGACGCGGGGATCGTCCTCCATCTTGAAGCACACCACGTCCCGGTCGCTTTGGCGTCTCAGCTCGTCGAGGCGGGCTTCTGCATCCGCATACATCGTGCGGAACTTGACCATGCGGAACGGCACGCCGTCCCGCCCGACGCGCGTCTGCACGAAGAACGGCCCGCCCCGACTCTCGGCCATGATGGCGAGGGCGACGAGGAGCAGGACGGGCGAGAGGATCGCGATGCCGAGGGCGGTCAGGGCGAGGTCCATCGTGCGCTTGACCGCCGCGCGCGCCACGTCCCGGCCCCGGTCGCGCCAGGCATGCCGCACCGCGCGCAGCACGAAGGCCGGATTGCCGAGCAGGTAGCGCCTACCGAGGCGCCCCGGCTCCAGCGCCATCCGCCAGGCCCACTCCATCCCCACGCGCCGTAGCGGGGCAGGCGCGCGAGGCCTGTCGCCCGCCACGAAGTCGAACAAGCCGCCGACGCCCATGCACAGGGTCGGCGATAGCGCCTCTCCGTGGCGCGCGATGAACGCCTCCTGATACGGCGCGCCCATCGCGACGAGCAGGATGTCGGCGCCCGACCTGTTGATCTGGGCCACGGTCCGCACCGGGTCTTCGACGTAGCCGTGCGCCGTGCCCGCGATGCGCAGGCCGGGATACGTCTCCTGCACCCTCTCCGCCGCACGCGCCGCGACGCCTGGCGCACCGCCCAGCATGTAGAGGGACAGGCCCCGCGCCACAGCCTCGCGGCACAGGACCGGGAACAGATCCGTCCCGTTCAGGTTGGCCGTGAACCGCTTGCCGATCAGACCCGCGGCCAGCGCCAGACCGCTTCCGTCAGGCAACCGCGCATCCATCCCGGCGAGGTCGCGGGCATAGGCATCGTCGCGGGCGGCGATGTTGACGCAATCGGCATTGACGAAGGCCACGCGGCGGCGCGCACCATCCAGCAGCATCGCGACGGCCTCGTCCCGGGTGGCGTCCACGAGATCGACGTCGCAGACGCGCAGGCATGGCAATGAACAACAGTCTGGCATGAGTGCAATTTCCCCTCTCGACCGGGCAGGACTACCCGCATGAACCCCCAGCAACATTGATAAAAATCACCTCAAATACTGAGCAAAATCCTAATAAGGTTATATAAAGAACCTTTAACCATCTATTTTCATCCTGAATAGAATAATTACTTACCTTCGATGATCACACCCCGTTCGTGCGATCTTAATTATTTCGACCGACTTATACATCGCTTCTTCCGACTTGTTCGACAATTGCCTTGCGAGGACTTCTCCTTTGACAGATACGGCCTTGTCTCCCCGCGCTTCCCTGCTCGGCACGCTCACGGTCTGGGCGGCGTCGGAGGCCGTGGCCCGGGGGGCGCGAATCGGGGTGACGATGCTCGCCGCGCGGGTGCTCGCGCCGGGTCAGCTCGGCACGGTCGCCCTGGTGCTGGCCATCGGCGAGATCCTCAAGGCCATGACCGATCACGGCGCGGGGCAGCGGATCGTCGCCGCCGCGCGCGCCGATCTGGAGGCGACGAGCAACACGGCGCACCGGCTCTTCGTTCTCTGGTGCGCGTTCCTGTTCACGGTCGCCTGCGCCATCGCCTTCGGTCTGCACGCGGCGACCGGGGCCGACGAGGCGGCGGTCCTGCTGGTGGTGTTCGCGGCGCAGTTCCTCGTGATGCCGTTCGGCAGCGTGCCGTATTTCCGCGCCCTGCGCGCCGGGCAGGGCAAGGCCGTGGCGGGCATCGCGGGGGGGCAGGTGGTGGCGAGCGCGGGGATGGCGGCGGTCCTGCTGATCGTCTGGCCATCCCCTGCGGCGATGATCCTGCCGCGCCTGCTGACCGCACCCTTCTGGGCCATCGCGATCCGGCGGCTGCACCCGTGGCGCATGGATCGCCGGGCCGGCTACGCGCCGGTCCGTCCGTTCCTGCGCTTCGGCGGCGCGGTCCTGGGCGTCGAGGGGGTCAAGGCGATGCGCGTGCAGGCGGACAAGCTGATCGTCGGCGGCGTGCTCGGGATGGAGGCGCTGGGCGTCTGGTTCTTTGCCGTGAATGCGGGGCTGGGCCTGGCATCCTCCTTCTGCAACGCCTTCGCCATCGCCCTCTTCCCCCACCTGTGCGCCGCCGCGCCCGGAGACCGGCGGCGGGCGGCGCTGACGGACGGGCTGCGGCTCGCGCTCATGGTGCTGATGCCGCTGACGATCGTGCAGGCGATGCTCGCGCCCGTCTACGTGCCGCTGATCTTCGGCGAGAGCTGGGCCGGGATGAGCGGGCTGGTGGGTCTCCTGTGCCTCGCCGCCGTCCCGACGACCCTGTGGACGGCCATGAGCCAGTGGTTGCGGGCCGAGGACCGGGCGGGGGTCGACCTGCGCGTCTCCACCCTCGTCACGGTGGCGCTGATGGCCGCCGTGGCGCTGGCCGCCCCGTTCGGCCTCCACGCCGTCGCGGTGGCCTATCTCGCCGCCGCGACCCTGTCCCAGGGAATCGCTTCCCTGTTCATCCTGCGCCGAACGAGGAGATGCGCATGACCATCGCCATCGTGATGCCTTGCCGCAACGCCGAGGCCACCCTGGGCGGGACGCTCGCCGGCGTCCTGTCGCAGACGGAGACCGACTGGCGGCTCGTCGCCGTGGACGACCGTTCGACGGACGGCACGGCGGCGCTGCTCGCCCGGTACGCGGCACGGGACCAGCGCATCGCCGTGATCGACGGGCCGGGGCTGGGGGTCGCGGCGGCGCGCAATCTGGGTCTGCGCCACGTCGAAGGCGACCTCGTCGCGTTCCTGGACGCCGACGATATCTGGACGCCGACGCGGCTCTACACCCTGAGCCGGTTCCTGGCGGAGGATCGCGGGCGGCAGGCCGCGTATTCGCGCTACGGCTTCTTCCGCGACACGCCGGGGGACGGGCCGACCCGCTCGACGGTTCCGCCCCGCCCACTGACGATGCTCGACCTGCTGCGCGGGAACCCGGTCGGCACGATGTCGAACCTGATCGTCCGCCGCGCGGCCTGCGACACCATCGGACCGTTCCGCGAGGACATGACCCATGGCGAGGACCGCGAATGGCTGGTCCGCGCGGTGGGGCACGGGCTGACCGTCGTCGGCGTCGACGAGACGCTGCTTCACTACCGGACGAGCGTGGGCGGCCTGTCGACCGATCTGGAGCGGATGTACGCGGGCTGGCGCGAGAGCGTGCGCAGCGCGGCGGCGCTCGATGCCCTGCCTCCGGCGGAGGCGATACGCGCGGCGGAGGCGGCCTATCTGCGCTATCTCGCCCGGCGCGCCCTGCGGCTCAACCTGCCTGCGGGGACCGCCGCCCGATACGCCCTGCGCGGAGCCTGCCAGTCGCCGCGCGGGTTCTTCTCGGACGGGACGCGGGGAGTGCTGACCCTCGGCGCGGCCCTCCTCGCCCTGACGGCCTCGCGCCTCGTGCGCCATGCGCTGGCCCATCGCTGAAAGGAGCGGTTTTACATGACATTCTGCACCATCGTCATCCCCGTCCACAACGGCGCGGCGACCCTGCGGCAGGCCATCGATTCGGCCCTCGCCCAGACCTATCCGGATTTCGAGGTGCTCGTGGTCGACGACGGCTCGACCGATGCGTCCGCCGAGATCGCGGCCAGCTACGACGATCCGCGCCTGCGCCTGCACCGCCAGCCCAACGGCGGCCTGAACGCGGCGCGCAACGCGGGTATCCGGGAGGGGCGCGGCGACTATATCGGCCTGCTCGACGCGGACGATATATGGGAGCCGACGAAGCTGGCCCTTCACGCCGCGCATCTCGACGCGGACCCCGGGATCGGCCTCTCGTTCTCGGGAAGCTGGATGATGGATGCCGACGGACGGCCGCTCGGCCTGGTGCAGGCCCCGCGTCTGACCGGCATCACGGCGGTCGATCTGGTCCTGCACAACCCGGTCGGCAACGGCTCGACCCCCCTCCTGCGCCGCGCCGCGCTCGACGACATCGCCCATGGCACGCCGACCCGATGGTTCGACGAGGAGCTGCGCCAGAGCACGGATATCGAATGCTGGCTGCGCCTCGCGCTGATCACCGGTTGGAAGATCGAGGGCATCGGCGAGGCGCTAACGGGCTATCGCATCAATCCGAACGGCCTGTCGGCCAATACGGAGGCGCAACTGGCGAACTGGACCCGGATGATGGAGAAGACGGCGGCCTACGCGCCCGACTTCGTCGCCGCGCACGGGTCGCTGGCCCGGGCCTGCCAGCTGCGCTATCTGGCCCGCCGCGCCGTCAGCCTGCGCGATGCGGCCCTTGCTTGGCGCTATGCCGCCGGGTCCGTCGCGACCGCCCCGCGCCTGCTCGCCGATCAGCCGGTCAAGACCGTCACCACGCTCGGCGCGGCCTTCGTGCTGCGCGTCTTCGGCCCGCGGCCCTACGCGGCGGCGGAACGCCTGCTCCTCGGCACAGCCGGGCGACGCCCGCCCGTTCCCTCCCCTTCCGCACAGAAAGGACAGGCGACATGCCCGCCACCCGCCCGACGATACACCTGATCGACGATCGTCGCATGGGGGGCGTCACCCGCTTTCTCCAGCGTCTGTCGGACATGCGCCCCGGCGACGAGACCCGCTTCGTCAAACGCGGCACGATGGGCGCTCAGAGCTACGGCGCGGCGACCGTCGTCTCGCATCTCGCCGTTTCCTGGCGCACGCTGCCGATGATGGTCACCCTGCGCGCGTGCAACCCGAAGGCGCGGATCGTGCATGTCGAGCACAGCTATTGCGCCGGCTTCGAACGGCACCGCGTGCCCGCGCGGAACCGGCCGCGCTTCCGGACGCTGCTGCGCACCGTCTACGCCCTGTTCGACGAGGTGGTCGCGGTGTCCGAGGGTCAGGCGCGGTGGATGCACGAGGCCGGCCTCGTCCCCGCGCGCAAGATGCGGATTGCCCCGCCGCTGGTCGACCTGACCCCCTTCCTTGCCATTCCGGATGCGGCACCGGAGGAGGGGCTGCGCTACGGGTTCGTCGGGCGGCTGGACGCGCAGAAAGGTCTCGACACGATCCTGCGGGCCTGGCGCGACGCGGCCCCGGACGATGCGCGGCTGGAGATCGTCGGCGACGGTCCGGCGCGCGAGATGCTGGAGGGCATGGCCGAAGCGGACCCGCGCATCGCGTTCCACGGCGCGACGGACGATCCGGCGGCGGCGTGCGCGCTGTTCGACATCGGGATCATGCCGTCGCGGTGGGAGCCGTTCGGCCTGAGCTGCCTGGAGGCGCGCGCCGCGGGACGCCCGGTGATGGTCTCGCCGATCGACGGCCTGCCTGAACAGGTGGCCCGGGGGGGCGGATGGGTGGTGCGCGGCGGTATGCCCGGCTGGGTGCGCGCCTTCGCCATCGGCCTCGACGGTGCGAGCCTGCGCGATCATGCGATGATGGGCCGCCGGAGCGCGCTGGATCAGGCGCGCGATGCCCGGTCTCGCTGGTCCTGCATCCTCGACGAGACCGGGGCGACCCCCTGGCCCGCCCCGCTGACGGACGCGCCGCTGGCGGAATGAGCGCGGCGGGGCCGCCCCGCCTCACTCCGCCGCGTCGACCTGTCGGACCAAAGCGTTGGGGCGGCCGGCGCATTCGCGGAAGATGCGGGACGTGCAGGTCGCGCAGATGTCGTCGTCCAGCTCGCTCGTCACCTTCCGGATCGCCTCGCCCTTCGAGGCGAGCAGGTGATCCTCGCCGATCTCCGCGAAGACGTGCAGACGCTTGAGCCGCTTGATGAGCGGCTCGTAGCGGGTGACGATATACATCGCCCCGCCCCGCCGCTTGCGCCGCTTCGCCTCGTCGATGATCGCGTGCGCGCCGGCGAGGTCGATGTCGCCCACGCCCTTGAGCACCAGCACGAGATGCTTCTGCTCGGGCCGCGCCCGCTCGATCTTGCGGAAGCCGCGCTCGATCGCCTCGACCGAGCCGAAGTAGAGCGCCCCGTCGATGCGGATGAAGACCGCCTGCGGGCATTCGCGCAGGTTGTAGAGCGTCGGATCGCGGAACGTGCCGTTCTCGTCCGGGGCGGAGATGACGAGGTTGGGTCGCGAGGTCTTGGACAGGAAGATCATCAGCGACAGGATCACGCCAACGTAGATGGCGAAATCCAGTTCCACCAGCGTCCCGGCGAGGAAGGTCGCGGCGATGATCGACAGCTCCGTCCCGCTGGCCCGCCCGATCTCCCAAATCTCCTTGAAGCTGATGAGCTTCCACGCCACCAGCAGGATCAGCCCGGCGAGGCCCGGAATGGGGATATGCGCGACCAATGGCGCGAACAGGAGCAGGATCACGAAGAGGAATATGGCGGCGAAGATGGCCGACATGGGCGTCTTCGCGCCCGATTCGTAGTTGATGCCGCTGCGCGTGAACGACCCGGAGCCGGGATAGGCCTGGAACAGGCTCCCGACGATGTTCGACAGGCCCTGCCCCACGATCTCGCGGTTCGCGTCGAAGCGCGTGTTGGTGCGATAGGCGAAGGCCCGGCCGATGGAGACGGCCTCCAGCAGGCCGATCAGCGCGATGGCGAAGGCCCCTTCCGTCACCATCCCGATCATCTCGATCGAGGGCGACGGCGGGGCGAGAACGGGGATGATCGACGGCAGCTCGCCCACCATGGCCACGCCCTGCGCCTCGGCACCGAGATACCAGGCGACCCCGGACGCGGCGGTCAGCCCGATCAGGAAGGTCGGCGAACGGGGCATGAGCTTGCGTGCCAGCACGGTCACGACGAAGGCGGTGGCAGCGATGGCCACGGCGGTCATGTTGATGGCGTCCGCTGCCTCGACGGTGCGGACCAGCCGCTCGATGACCGATCCGCCCCGCTCGACCGCCACCCCCATGGCCGGCGCGATCTGGCTGACGCCAATCAGGACGGCGGCGGCGGCGGTAAAGCCCAGCATCACCGAATGCGAGACGAAGGCGACGAGCCGGCCCAGCCCCGCGAAGCCGAGCAGGAACTGGATCACCCCCACCATGAGGGTGAGCAGCAGGGCAAGCTGGATGAACTCCACGCTTCCCGGCACGGACAGCCCCGCCAGCGTGCTGAACACCACCGCCGAGATGGCTGTGGTCGGCCCCGAGACCATGACCATGGACGAGCCGAACAGCGCCGCCACGACCGGCGTGACCATCGCGGTATAGAGACCGTAGATCGGCGGCAGCCCGGCGATGGTGGCGAAGGCGACGCCCTGGGGCAGCACGATGCTCGCATTGGTCAGCCCGGCGATGAGATCCGCCCGGATCGTCTCGCGCGTGACCGCCCCGCGCCAGGCGGCGGGAATCAGCAGCGACCAGTTCGGAGCGAGCGACACGGGAGACAGCCTCCGGTTCGAGAGGATCGACAGGGTGCTGCATCGCACAAACGGACGGGCGAGACAACGGCGCGCACGGCCCGAACGCCGTTTTTGTCAAAAAAGTGAGACGAATGATTTCATTTATCGAGAGACGACACCGCATCCAGCAGGGCGTCACTCAGCGCGATCCCGCTTGCCCGGCGATAGAGGAGGAGGTTGGCGCGCGCCGCATCCTCGCCCCCCTCCGAGCCGTCGCGCAGGCTCGCCAGATGCTCCATCTGGAGCCGCTCCACCGCCTGCTCCGCCGTGGCAACCGCCTGCCGGGCCGCTTCGGACAGCCCCGGCGGCACCGTGTGCGCCTCGCCCTTCCAGCCCCGCCGCAGGGCGCGCAACGGCTCGACCCGCGCCATGCGCCAGGCCGCGCCGAAGCCGACCGCCGCCTCCATCGCCGTTTCGGACAGGCGGACACCCTCCGCCCCGCACCACAGGCAGAAGAGCAGCATCGGCACATCCGCCTCGCCCTCCTCCTGCGCCGCGAGAAAGGTCGCGCGGTTCGCCTCCGGCATGTAGACGCCGAGGGCGTAGCGCCAGAAACGCACCGCATCGGTTTCAGCCTCTACCATCTTCCGCGCCCCTGTCGTATGAGTATTCCGTACCGGACCCTATCCCGAAGCCAGCGAGCCCGGCCAGCATGACCGACCTAGAAGACGAAGCCACCCTGCGCGCCCGGCTCGACGACCTGCGGAAACAGCATCGTACGCTCGACGAGGAGATTTCCGGCGGCGAGGACGGTCCCCTGCGCGACCAGCTTCTCGTCACCCGGCTCAAGCGCCGCAAGCTCGCCCTCAAGGACGAGATCGCGCGGCTGATGGACCGTCTCCAGCCCGATATCATCGCATGAGCGGGGATGCGCCCCTCGTCGGCGTGCTGATGGGCAGCCAGTCCGACTGGCCGACCATGAAGGCCGCCTGCGCGATGCTCGACGCGTTCGCGGTGCCGTACGAGGCGCGCATCGTCTCGGCCCATCGCACGCCGGACCGGATGTTCGACTATGCCGAGCGGGCGCGCGGGCGCGGCATCCGGGTCATCGTCGCGGGGGCGGGCGGGGCGGCGCATCTGCCGGGGATGCTGGCCGCGAAGACCACCCTGCCCGTGCTCGGCGTGCCGGTGCAGAGCCGTACGCTCTCGGGCCTCGATTCGCTTCTCTCCATCGTGCAGATGCCGAAGGGCATTCCCGTCGGGACGCTCGCCATCGGCGAAGCGGGGGCGGCGAATGCGGGGCTGCTCGCCGCGCGCATCCTCGGGGCGACCGATGCGGCACTGGCCGGGCGGATCGAAGCGTGGATGCGGGCGCAGGCCGAGGCGGTGGCCGAGGTCCCGTCGGACGATCCCGCATGACGACCCTGGGCATCCTGGGCGGCGGACAGCTCGGGCGGATGCTTGCGCTCGCCGCGGCACGGCTGGGCATCGACGTGCACGTCTACTGCCCCGACGCCGCCTCCCCCGCCGAACGGGTCAGCGCGGGCGCGACCGTCGCGACCTATGACGACGAGGCGGCGCTGGCCGCCTTCGCCGCCCGGGTCGACGCGGTGACGACCGAATTCGAGAACGTCCCCGCCGCGACCGCCCGCTTCCTCGCCGGCCGCGTACCCGTCCACCCCTCCGCGCGCGCGCTGGAGATCGCGCAGGACCGCGTGACGGAGAAGGCGTTCCTCAACGATATCGGCATCGGGACGGCCCCGTGGCGGGCCGTCGACACGGCGGCCGACCTGACCGCCGCCATGGGGGCCATCGGCCCGCGCGGCATCCTCAAGACCCGCCGCCTCGGCTACGACGGCAAGGGACAGGCGCGGCTGGACGGGCCGCGCGATGCCGCCGATGCCATCACCGCGATGAACGGTGCCCCGGCCATCCTCGAAGGGCTGGCCGCGTTCGAGCGGGAGATCAGCGTAATCGCCGCGCGGGGGACGGACGGCACCGTCCGCTGCTACGATCCCGGCGAGAACCGCCATGCGGACGGCATCCTGCGCGAGACCGTCGTGCCCGCCGCCATCGACGCGGCCACCCGCGACACCGCCCTCGACATCGCCGGGCGCATCGTCTCGTCCCTCGATTACGTCGGCGTGATCGGGGTCGAGATGTTCGCGATGGCGGACGGCGCGCTGCTGGTCAACGAGATCGCCCCGCGCGTCCACAATACCGGCCACTGGACGCTGGAAGGATGCGCCGTCAGCCAGTTCGAGCAGCATGTGCGCGCCGTGTGCGGCCTGCCGCTGGGCGACCCGGCGCGGCATTCGGATGCGACGATGACGAACCTCATCGGCGGCGACGTGGACACCGTGCCAGCCCTCATGGCCGAGGACGGCGCGGCGCTGCATCTCTACGGCAAGGGCGCGGCGCGGCCGGGGCGCAAGATGGGGCACGTAACGCGACTGACCCGGCGGGAGGCGGACGGATGACCGAGACGAAACCCTATCTCCTGACCCGCGAGGAGATCGCGGGCATGGACGCCCGGGACAAGACGCATTTCCTCAATCCGAACGCGAAGCGCCTCAACAGGTCGCTGGGCGATGCGACGGGCCTGACCGGCTTCGGCTTCCACGTCATCGAGGTGGAGCCGGGGCGCGAGACGACGGAACACCATCGTCACCACCACGAGGACGAATGCGTCTTCGTCCTCTCGGGTACCGCGACCGCCGTGATCGGCGAGACGGAGCATCCCATCGGCCCCGGCGACTTCATCGGCTACCGCAAGGGCGGACTGGCCCATTCGATCCGCAACACCGGCTCGGAGACGCTGCGCTGCATCGTGGTGGGCGAGCGGCTGGCCCACGATGTCGGCGACTACCCGCGCCTCGGCAAGCGCATCCATCGCCATGCGGGGATGCCCTGGAGCCTCGTGGACCATGCCGATATCGAGGAGGTGGGCGGGAACGCCGGCAAGAAGTAGCGTCAGACCCGCATCGGCATGACCACGTAGATCGCCGCGTCGTCCCCCTCCTCGCGCACCAGCGTCGGCGCGCCGGGGTCGAGCAGTTCGAAGACCGCGTTCTCCCGCTCGATCTGGCTCGTGATCTCCAGCAGGTACTTCGCGTTGAACCCGATGGTCAGCGGCTCGTCGGCATAGGCGACGATCATCTCCTCGTCCGCAGTCCCGCTGTCGGGGGCATTGACCGACAGCGTCAGCTTGTCCTCGTCGAGCACCAGCTTCACGGCGCGTGACTTCTCCGCGCTGACGGTGGCCACGCGGTCGACGGCGGCGGCGAACTGGGCCGCATCGGCGCGCAGGGTCTTGTCGTTCTTGTCGGGGATGACGCGGGTATAGTCGGGGAACTGCCCGTCGATGACCTTGGAGGTCAGCACGGTGCGCCCCGCCGTCACCCGGATCTTCGTCTCGGAGAGGGCGACCTGCACCACCTGGTCGTCGTCGTCCAGCAGCTTGACCAGCTCGTTCACGGTCTTGCGCGGCACGATGATGCCCGGCATCCCGGCGGCACCGGGCGGCAGCAGGGTATCGAGCCGGGCGAGGCGGTGCCCGTCCGTCGCCACCGCGCGCAGGTGGGATTCGCCGTCGCCATGAGCGTGCAGGTAGACGCCGTTGAGATAGTACCGCGTCTCCTCCGTCGAGATCGCGAAGCGGGTCTTCTCGAACAGGCGGCGCAGCACGCCCCCCGTCATCTCGAACTGGTGGTCGTAGCTATCCGAGGCCATGACTGGGAAGTCCTCCGCCGGAAGGGTCGCCAGCGCGAATCGCGAGCGGCCGGCGGCGACGCTAATCCGCTGCTCCTCCGGATCGAGGGTCAGCGAGACCTCCGAGCCGTCGGGAAGCTTGCGCGCGATCTCGTAGAGGGTCTGCGCCGAGATCGTCACCGTTCCCGGCACCTCGACCTTCGCGTCCATGCGTACGATGGCCTCGATATCGAGGTCCGTCGCCGACATGGACAGCCCGTCCTCGTCCCCCTTCAGCAGGAGGTTGGCGAGGATCGGGATGGTGTTGCGGCGCTCCACGACGCTCTGGACATGGCCAAGGGACTTGAGCAGGGCGGCGCGTTCGGCGATGACTTTCATGTCCCAGAAGCCTTTCGGGAGAATCTCGGGACCGCGACCCTAGCGCCATCCCTCCCGCATCGCAATCAACGGCTTCCCGGCAGCCCCACGCCCAGCCCCTCCGGCCCCGCGCCGCGCCGGGGCGGGCGGATGCGCGACAGGAGCGCGTTCGGCCCGGCCATGGCCAGCCGCGCGAGCGGGTTGTCCTTCACCGACGCCTTCAGCTTCTCGAACCGCATCACGTCGGCGAGGCGGCGCTCCAGGAAGGCCCAGGTGCGCTCCTTGCCCGGCGAGGTATCGCCAAGCCAGTACAGCACCGTCGCCGAGAAGACGCCCGAGAGGGTCAGGCGCTTCGTGTACCAGTTGTAGTCCTGCGCCGTATCCCCGGCGGCGGTCCAGATGGCGTCCGCCGTCTCCCACGTCAGTCGCGCGCCTTCCGGCGCATGGAGCGGCAGGGCGAAGAGGGAGGAAGCGCGGCGCACGGCCTCCTCGTGCGGGGCGGCGATCTCCAGCCGGGTGCGGACGGCATGACCGATCTTGCGCGTCATGCCCATCGCGCGGAACGCATCGGTGTCGAGCGCCTGCCGCATCTCCCGGTCGCCGCGGCGATGGAAGGCGGCGGCGAGGTCCAGCGCGCCGCGCGGATAGGCCAGCCGCGCCACCTGCGGGTCCACGTCCGCCTGTGCCGCCGCCCGGCGGAACAGCGCCTCGGACCAGCCGTCGAAAGGCACGTCGGGCAGTGCGGCATCGAGGATGGCCTCGCGGGTCTCGTCCATCGGGTCGTCTTGCATCGCGATTTCCTCCTGAAGCGGGTCGACAAGGGCGATGGGGGCTGATATAGCGCGGCTTCCGAAATTTGATAACGATGACGGTGGAACGCTCCCGTGCAGGTACTGGTTCGCGACAACAATGTCGATCAGGCGCTCAAGGCGCTGAAGAAGAAGATGCAGCGTGAAGGCATCTTCCGTGAAATGAAGCTGCGTCAGCATTACGAAAAACCTTCCGAGCGCCGCGCCCGCGAATCCGCCGAAGCGATTCGCCGCGCCCGCAAGCTCGCGCGCAAGAAGGCACAGCGCGAAGGCGGCCTCTGAGGCCTTTTCCTTCCATCCGTCCGACGACATGACGGCGTGGCCCGACGGGGCCGCGCCTTTTTCGCTGTCGTAACCTAGCGCACGACGCGATCCGCGCCGACGAGGCGGGCGAAGCGGGACAGTTCCGCATCCAGCCTGTCATGGCGGGCGACGGGCCAGGCGACGCCCGGTTCCGTCCAGAGGTTCGGAACCGTCAGCACACCCTTCCGGCGATCCGCCTTCACCTCGATGCGCCCGACGAAGCGGTGTCCTTCGAGAATCGGGAAGACGTAGTAGCCCCATACCCGCTTGGCCGCCGGGACGAACATCTCCACGCGGTAGTCGAACCCGAACAACCGCGCCAGCCGCGCCCTGTCCCGCACCGCCGGGTCGAACGGGTTGAGGATGCGCAGCCGCGTCGTGGGGCCGGTCAGGGCGTCCACCCGCGCGGCGATATCGGCGGGGGCCAGCGCCGGGAGCCAGTCGCCCGACGCGCCTTGCACCTCCACCGGGCGCAGCCGCTCCTGCGCCCGCGCCGCCCAGGCGGCCACCTCCCCCCGATCCGCCGCATCCCAGAACGCCTTGATCTCGCCGGGCGTGGCGACCCCCAGGCGGTCGAGCGCCATGTCGCACAGCGCGTCCACCCGGTCGACATCCGGCACCGCCCGCGCGCGCAGGTCGGCGGGAAAGATGCGCTCGGCGAGATCGTAGAACTTGGTGAAGTTGATCCGGTGGCTCGTCGCCAGTTCGCCCGTGTACCACATGTAGTCGAGCGCCAGCTTGTGCGGCGGGCGCGACCACATCTCCTTCCTGCCGACGACCTTCGTGTCGAAGGCATGGGTAGAGAGCGGTCCCTCCTCGGCGATGCGCGAACGGATGGCCGCGCGACCCTCGGCGTCGGGCATCGAACGGAACCAGGATGCGCCGTCGAGCTGCACCCTTTTCCTCTCGAACTGCCGTCGCCAGACGGGGAGCGTCTCCATCGGCAGGATGGAGGCGTCATGGGTGAAATGCTCGAACACGCCGTCCGGCCTGCCAAGCACCCGGTCGAGCATCGGTTCGCGATAGTTCTGGTTGCGGCTCCAGAGAATGTGGTGATGCGCGCGGGCGACGACCTGGATCGAATCGAGCTGCACGAAGCCCAGCCGCCGGACGATGCCCATCAGGTCGAGCGGTCCGGTCGGCGCGGCGGCCAGTCCCTGCGACGCGAGCCAGAGGGTCCGCGCCGTCCTGTTGTCGATCCGCACGCGCCGTCCGTCAGCCTTCGCGTTCGCGGGCGAGGACGGCGGCCTGCGGCACCCAGCGGTCGCGGATGATGCGGCCCTTGAACTTGAGCTTGCTGTCGATCCAGGCGATATCGCGGGCGGTGAACCCGGCGATCTGGCGGAAATAATAGACGCCGAGACCGTTCAGCACCCCTTCGAGCTTTTCGCCGATGCCCTTGATCCGCCTGAGATCGTCCGGCTTTCCGGCGACCGGCCCGTCGCGCATCAGGCTTTCGGGTCGGTTCTCGGCGGTGGCCGCGAAGCCGCCCTCCTGCTCGACGAGCCGCAGCGCCTCGCGTTCGGCCTCGCTCAGGGGCGTGTTCTTCGGCGCGCCGGGCGAGGCGGTGGCGTCCCCGACGAAGGGTGTCCTCTCCGCCGGCCCGGGCGGCGGGGACGCGGCCTCGCTCCCGGCTTCCATCGCGAGACCCCGCGCCTGGGGAATCCATCGGTCGCGCACCACGCGTCCGCGAAAGCCCAAGGTCCGGTCGGCCCAGGCGAGGTCGCGCCCGCCGAAACCCGCGATCTGATCGTAATAGTAGATGCCTTCGCCGTTGAGCGTGGTCTCGATCTTCGGCCCGATGCCGCTGATCCGTTGCAGGTCGTCCGGCGCGCGGCCCTCGCGCGGAGCGTCGAGGGTGGAGGCGGGCTTCTCGACAGCCTCGTCCGCCTCGATGATCCGCTGCGCCTCCCGCTCGGCCTCGCTCAGCGGCGCGGCCATGGCGGGATTCGGCACGTCCCCGCCGCCATCCCCATCGGTGTCGGCACCGTCGTCGGCGGCATCGCCGAGCGCGGCGAAGCGGCTGCGCAGGGGCCGGGTATCGACCGCATCGTCATCCGGTCCCAGCGCGGCCAGCCCCTGCGCCTGCGGCACCCAGCGGTCGCGCACGACCCGCCCCTTGACCGCAAGCGTCCGGTCGGCCCAGGCGATCTCGGACGCCCCGAACCCGGCGATCTGGTCGAAATAGTAGACGCCCTCGTCGTTCAGCGCGCCCTCGATCTTCGGACCGATACCCCTGATCCGCTTGAGATCGTCCGGCGTGCGATCTGCGCGCGGGGCATCCAGCAGCGTGGCGGGGCGGGTGACGCCCTCCTCCCGTTCGATGAGGCGCTGCGCCTCGCGCTCCTCCTCGCTGAACTCGGCGGGGATGTCCACTTCCGGTGCCATGTCGGCATCATCCGCATCGCCCTCGCCGGGCACGTGCCCGTCCTCCTGACCGATGGTCGCGCCGGGCAGCTTTTCCGCCGCGGCCGAGACGGCCCCGCTTACCGCGGCCGCCGCGCCCCCGGCCAAGGCACCGATCTTCGCGGTGACGGAGCCGTCGCCCGGCGCGTCGGGCGCATCTCCCGGCGCGGCCCCGTCGGCATAGCCTTCCTTCAGGGACGCGAGCGTCGATCCGTCCGAACCCGAGGCATCGTTCGCCCCGGTCGACGTATCGGTACCGTCGGCACCCTTCCCGGTGACCGAGGCGATGGCCGATTTCGTCCCTTCGGA
>JAHDDY010000005.1:50170-83575 GCA_020629115.1 Paracoccaceae bacterium
TACCGTCGGCACCCTTCCCGGTGACCGAGGCGATGGCCGATTTCGTCCCTTCGGACACCGTCGCCGCCGCGCCCTTCGTCGCCGCGATCGCACCCCCGGCCAGGGCACCGATCTTCGCGGTGACGGAGCCGTCGCCCGGCGCGTCGGGCGCATCTCCCGGCGCGGTGCCTTCGGCATAGCCTTCCTTCAGGGAAGAAAACGTCGACCTATCCGAATCCGATGCGCCATCCGCTCGGGATGCACGGCCGAATCCCGCCGTTCCGGTCGGCGTATAGGTGCCGGGCGGGTCGGTGCGCGCGTCGCGCCCGCCGTCGGCACCCTTCCCGGTGACCGAGGCGATGGCCGACTTCGTCCCATCGGACACCGTCGCCGCCGCACCCTTCGTCGCCGCGACCGCACCCCCGGCAAGGGCACCTACCTTCGCGGCGAGGGAGCCGTCACCCGGTCTGGCGGACGTCTCGCCCGGCGCGGTGCCTTCGGCGTAGCCATCCCGAGCGGAAGCGAGGGACGCCTTGGTCGCGTCGGCGGCACCGGAGACCGTGCCGGACACGCTGTCACCCACCTTGCGCAGGGCGTTGCCCGCATCCTCCCGGGCTGTGCCGTCCGTCAGAGGCTCGACGACCGACTTGGCGGTCTCGGTCGCCGCCGATGCCGCGCTCCCGACGGACGCCACCGCGCCGCCCGCCGCCGCCCCGACCGTCGCGAGCACGGAGCCGTCGCGCGGCATCCCGTCGTCCCGCCCCCGCTCGTACCCGGCAGTCAGCGAGCCGAGCGCCGACTTCGCACGGTCCGACACCGCCGCCCGGCGACGGCCCGTGTTCATCACCGGCTCGCTCCCGTCGAGCGCCACCGTCTCGCGCTCCACGTCGACGTTGGGCACGCCTTCCGACAATCCGCCCGGGCGGCAGCGCCCGCCGTAGCGGTACCACCGCGCCAGCCAGCCGAAGATCATCCCGCCCAGGATCAGCAGCAGCGGGAAGAGATAGAGCATCAGGTAGCCTCTCATACCGACTGCCCTTTTTCCGCGCGCCGCTCCGCCGCGCGCCGGGCCACGTCGCGCGGGTCGACCGGCGTCGCGCCCTGCAGGGCGTTCCAGCGGATGAGCCAGCCGAACAAGGCCCCCCCGGCGATGATCATCAACACGTTGAGCGCAAGGGCGTAGGTCATGCGTTCTCTCTCCCGAAACTTTCACGGAGCCGTCGTGACGGCGTTGCCCTAAGACTAGTTCGAAAAGCCCTTGATTTCGAGCGTTTTGACGCCCGTCGCACCCCGCCCGATCGTCTTTTCGACACTGACTTCTAATCGACGTAGCTCAGGCCGCATCTCAACTCGCCCGTCGCGGGAGTGGGCCTCGCGGGGGCATTTTCGGCCGAAACGGCGAAAAGGCGGTTCCGCCCGGCCATCCGGCGTGGTAAGCGCGCGGCGACCCCTTATTCACCGCGACATTCAAGGAGCCGTCCATGGCCACGCAGCGCACCTTCTCCATCATCAAGCCCGACGCCACCGAGCGCAACCTCACCGGCAAGATCAACGCCGTCTTCGAGGAGGCCGGCCTGCGCATCGTCGCCCAGAAGCGCCTCCACCTGACCCAGGCCCAGGCCGAGAAGTTCTACGAGATCCACAAGGAACGCCCCTTCTTCGGCGAACTGACCGAATTCATGACGCGCTCTCCCGTCGTGGTACAGGTACTCGAAGGCGAGAACGCGGTCGAGAAGCACCGCGAGGTCATGGGCGCGACCAACCCCGCCGAGGCCGCCGACGGCACCGTGCGCAAGCTCTTCGCCCAGTCCATCGGCGAGAACTCGGTCCACGGTTCCGACAGCGCCGAGAACGCGGCCATCGAAATCGCCTATTTCTTCGCCGGCATCGAGCTGGTTGGCTAGGAACTTGCTGACACCATAATGTCACAATGGCTTGAGTGGTTGACCGTACCGGAACTAAAGTGTCCGGTGCGGTGTATACCAGTCAGGTCACATGACCCTGCCCACGGGAGAACATCTATGGTGAAGCGCCTCATCCGTCGTGCCGCCACGGCCATCGCGGCCCTGGCCTGCCTGTCCGCCCTGCCCGCCCAGGCCGCGATCTGGGAGGCGACGACCGAGTGGACCGAGGCGCACGAGACCGCCTATGCCGAATGGGTGCGCGAGGAGTTCGGCAAGGACTTCTTCCACAAGCCGGAAATGACGACCGTCTTCGGCCTGGCGCTCGACTGCTCCGACGCGATCTACGCCATGCGCATCGTCTACGCCTGGCGGAACGGTCTGCCCTTCGTCATCAACGATCCGACGGGCAAGCGGCGCACCCTCTCGAACGAGTTCGCCAAGTGGGACGGCTATCGCGAGACCCGGCGCGAGGAGCTGGACGACGGGTCCTGGCGCACCTACCAGGGGCCGGAATACACCGAGGCCGACAAGGTGCGCGCCTTCATCGAGTATGTCGGCGACGTGACCAGCACGCTCAACCTCGTGAACGACACCTACCCCGTCGCGCTGGGCGATATCCGCCCGGGGGACATGTTCCTCCTGCCGCGCAACCACGCCTACATCGTCAAGGACATCGAGCCGACCGGCGCGATGACCACGCTGTCGCATTCCAGCCCCCGCGCCTGGCGCATCATGGCCGAGATCAACGACTTCCCCGCCGAGGTGGCCGAGGATTCGCGGATGCGCGACGGCTACCGCCGGTTCAAGTCCGTCGAGCACCTGCGCACCGACCCGCTGAAGGTGCCCGGCGCGAGCGCGGAGCAGTGGGAGATCGCCGCGCGTCTGGGAGGCAGCCGCGAGGCCTTCGCCCTCGCCACGCAGGAGGCCCTCGCCTCGATCCAGGAACCGCTCGACCAGAAGGCCACGCGCCTGTTCGCCTCGCTCTGCGACTACGCGGTCCAGCGGGTCGACATCGTGAACCACGGGCTGAACTACCTGTCGCGGATGGAGGAGAACCACGGGCGACAGTGCATGGGGATCGGCGAGTACGCCGAATACTCCACCCCCGGCCGCGACAAGAAGCTCGAAGGCAAGTTCCGCCTCCTCGACGCGCTGCGCTCCGAACCGGAATGGCAGGCGGCGTCCTTCCGGGAGAAGGGCGTGATCGAGGCCATCTTCGCGTCCGGAAACGCCATGTCCGAGGAGGAGGTCGGGGCGTTCTGCGCCGTGCCCTTCGATATCGTCGGCGGGCGCAACATGACCCTGCGGGAACTCTATCGCGGCCTCGCGGCGGATCGCCTCGTCTCCGACCCGCATGCCCCGCTCGAATACCGCTGGGGCCTCTCCACCTCCGAGTGGACGCCGCAATGCCAGAGCGCGCTGCGAAGCTGAAGTGCTATGACGCCGCCCCGGTCCTGAGCCGGGGCGTCCCGTCGTCTCGGGAAATGCCGTCCTGAAAGTCTCCGGCTCGGGGCCAGGGGTCGCGGCGGCTCAGTGCGCCGCTTCCCAGCTATCGCCCTTACCGGCATCGACAACGAGGGGGGTCGAGAACTCGACCACCGGATCGGCGGCGTTCTCCATGACCGCGCGGACCTGCGCGATCAGCGTGTCCGCCTCGTCCGCCGGGCATTCGAACACCAGCTCGTCATGCACCTGGAGCAGCATCCGCGCAGACAGCTTCTCGGCCTCCAGCACCGCCGGCACCCGGATCATCGCCCGGCGGATCACGTCCGCGGCAGTCCCCTGGATCGGGGCGTTGATGGCGACGCGTTCCTGGTATCCGCGCTGCGGTCCGCGGGAATTGATGTTCGGCGTATGGATGCGCCGCCCGAACAGCGTCTCGACGTAGCCGTCCTGCTTGGCCTTGAACTTCATCGTGTCCATGTACGCCCGGATGCCGGGGAACTGCTCGAAATAGGCGTCGATGAAGCTCTGCGCCTCGCCGCGCGGGATGCGCAGGTTGCGGCCCAGGCCGTGGCCGGAGATGCCGTAGATCACGCCGAAGTTGATGGCCTTGGCCCGGCGGCGGATATCGGGGGTCATCTCGTCGAGCGGCACGCCGAACATGGCGCTGGCGGTCGCGGCGTGGATGTCCTGCCCCTTGGCGAAGGCGTCCTTCAGGGCCGCGATATCCGCGAAATGGGCGAGGATGCGCAGCTCGATCTGGCTGTAGTCGAGGCTGACGAGGACGTTGCCGTCCTCCGGCACGAAGGCCTTCCGGATTTCGCGGCCCTCGTCGGTGCGGACGGGGATGTTCTGGAGGTTGGGGTCGGTCGAGGACAGCCGCCCCGTCGAGGTCGCCGCCATCGAGAAGGACGTATGCACGCGCCCCGTCCCGGGATTGATATGGCTCTGGAGGCTGTCGGTATAGGTGGATTTCAGTTTCGAGAGTTGCCGCCAGTCGAGGACGCGGCCGGGCAGTGGCTCGGTCATGGCGAGGTCTTCGAGGATGTCCGCGCCGGTGGCCCAGGCCCCGGTCTTCGTCTTCTTACCGCCCTGCATCCCCAGCCGGTCGAACAGGATCTCGCCGAGCTGCTTGGGCGAACCGATGTTGAACTTGCCGTCCGCCAGTTCGTAGATCTCGTCCTCCAGCGCGGCCATGCGCTGGGAGAACCCGTTCGAGAGGCGCGAGAGCATGTCCCGGTCGACGGCGATCCCGTGCCGCTCCATCGTGGCGAGGACTGGCATCAGCGGCCGCTCCAGCGTCTCGTACACCGTCGCCGCGCGCAGGACGGGCAAGCGCGGCTTGAACAGATGCCACAGCCGCAGCGTGATATCCGCATCCTCCGCCGCGTAGCGCGCGGCCTTCTCGATGGCCACCTTGTCGAAGGTCACCTGCGCCTTGCCGGTGCCGATCAGCTCCTTGATGGGGATGGGCGCGTGGCCGAGATGGGCCTTGGACAGCGCATCCATCGCATAGCCGCCCGACATGTCGCCCCCCGCGCCCTGGGCATAGGCGATGAGCATCGTGTCGTCGAACGGCTCGACCGTCAGACCGTACGTCGCCAGCACCTTCGCGTCGTACTTGAGGTTGTGCCCGATCTTGAGGATGGCCGGGTCCTCCAGCACGTCGCGCAGGGCGTCGAGCGCCGCGTCGAAATCCATCTGCCCCGGCGCGCGCTTGGCCTCGCCCAGCAGGTCGCCGTCCCCCTCGACATGCGCGAGCGGAACGTAGCAGGCCGACCCCGGCTCCACGGCGAGGGAGACGCCGACCAGCTCGGCCTCCATCTCGTTCAGCGAGGTCGTCTCCGTGTCGATGGCCACGTACCCGCGGTCCCGCGCCCGGTCGAGCCAGACAGCGAGCGCCCCGGCATCGCTTACGGTCTCGTAGGCGGCATGGTCCACCGGCGCGGTCAGGCGCGGGTCGACGGGGGGGAGCGCGCCCTCCTCCCCTGCCGGGACCGTGTTCAGCATCGGCGCGGGGGCGGCCGCCGGCTCGGGGGCCTCGCGGTCGTAGGCGGACGCGACCCGGCGGGTCAGCGTGTTCAGCTCCATCAGAGCGAGGAAGTCGAGCAGCTTCTGCGCATCCGGCTCCGGCACCTCGAACGCGGCGGCGCTGCCCGCATCGGGCACGTCGTCCTTGAGCGTCACCAGCACCTTCGACAGGCGGATCTGGTCGGCATGCTCGATCAGGGTCTGGCGGCGCTTGGGCTGCTTGATCTCCTCCGCCCGCGCCAGCAGCGCGTCGAGCGAGCCGAACTCGTCCATCAGCGCGGCGGCGGTCTTCACGCCGATGCCGGGCGCGCCGGGGATGTTGTCGATGCTGTCCCCGGCCAGCGCCTGAACGTCGATCACCAGGTCGGGCGTCACACCGAACTTCTCGTAGACCGCATCCTCGTCGATGGTCTGGTTCTTCATCCCGTCGAGCATCGTCACGGTCGGGCCGATGAGCTGCATCAGGTCCTTGTCCGACGAGACGATGGTCACCCGCGCGCCCGCCTCCCGCGCCTCGCGCGTGTAGGTCGCGATCAGGTCGTCGGCCTCGTACCCCTCCTGCTCGATGCAGGCGATGGAGAAGGCGCGCACGGCATCGCGGATGAGCGGGAATTGCGGGACCAGGTCCTCCGGCGGGTCGGAGCGGTTGGCCTTGTACTGATCGTACAGCTCGTTGCGGAAGGTGTGGGACGAGGCGTCGAAGACCACCGCCATATGCGTCGGCGCGCCCTCGGCATCCGCCTTCGCGTCGCCCACCATCTTCCACAGCATGTTGCAGAAGCCCGAGACCGCGCCGATGGGCGTACCGTCGGACTTGCGCGTCAGGGGCGGCAGGGCGTGGAAGGCGCGGAAGATGAAGCCCGAGCCGTCCACGAGGTAGAGATGCGAATCCTTGTCGAGCGCCATGGCCGTCCCCTTCTGCTGGACGCAAGGGATACACCGCGCCGCCCACGACTCGCTAAGGGTTTTTCCGCGAGGATCAGACGATGCCGCGCTCCAGCCGGAGGATGGCGCGCTGGAGATCGGACTTGCGGTTCTTGAGGAAGCCGCGCGGCAGGTTGCCGGCCCCGCTCGCCCCGCTGCCGCCCCCGCCGAGCTGCGCCTCGACCTCGCGCAGCTCCTCCTCCAGCAGCGCCAGTTCGAGGCCCCGGCCGTAGGGCTGGTTCAGGTCGGTCGGATCGGCGGGCGGGGGGCAGTTGGTCGGATAGGGCCGCCGGTCGCGGCCCTCCGCGAACAGGATCTGCGGCGTGCAGGCGGAAACGGCCCGCGCGGGCGACGGCACGGGGCTGGTGCCGAAGCGCAGGAAGGGCGCGGGAGGCAGGGAGGACGGCGACTGGGCGACCTGCGAGGCGGTCACGCCGCATCCGGAGACCGCGAGCGCGGCGAACAGGAGACAGGCATTGCGCATGGGGGAGCTTTCTCGTTTCGGGACATGTTTTCGTCCCGAACGACCTAGCTCCTAGCGCGGCAACTGCAAGATGACCTCCTGCGGGTACACGACATCGTAACCGTGCTCGATCTTGCGCGAGTCGCCGGGGCCGAGGGCGAAGCGCCAAGCGAGCGCGCCCCTGCGGCCCTCGACGTCGCGCTCGGTCGGCATCGGGTCGGCGCGCAGGGAAATCTCGACATCCTCGTCCTCGGCATAGGGCATCGAATCGAGGATCGTCACGTCCATCGTCCGCGTGCCGAGATTGCGCGCGGTGATGACGTAGCGGCGGGTCTCCGTCTGGCGCGAGCGGATCAGCCCGGCCTCGCCCTCCATCCGCTCGCGCTCGGTATGCGAGACCTGGATCGGGTCGTAGCGTCCGAAGGGCAGATCGGTCTCGCCCCCCCCTGCCACGCGGTCGAGCTGCGCCGTGCCGACGAACACGCCGTCGCGGTAGAGCGCGGCGGTACCGGGCAGGATGGGCGCGTCGCCCTTGTTCTCGAAGGCGGCATAGAGATAGGCGGTCTCGTCCAGCGAGGGCGTGGCGCGGGCCTCCAGCGTCACCGGCGCCTCGCGTGCGTCGATCAGCACCTGCTTCACCGCGCCCGACCCGTCGATGTCGACCCCGCCGGGGACGCGATATTCGACCGTCTCCCCCTCGAACCGGGCCACGGCCATCGCCTGCCCGGCTCGAACCGGCGCGGCCTCGGCGACCATCGGCGCGGGCGCGGGCGGCGCCGCGAGGTAGGAATCCGCCGCCATCTTCGGGGCGCGCATGGCCTCGCGGGCCACCTTCGCGCGTTCGCGCGGGTCGACGATGCGGGCGAACAGGGGACGCGGGTCGGGGACGGTGGTCCGGCCGCCGGGGCGGGCCGTCGAGAGGCGCAGGGCCACCCCGGCCCAGTCCTCGCCCGACCCCTGCCGCACCCGCGCGCGGCGCACCAGTTCGACCGTCGGCTCCCCGGCCAGCGACAGGCGCGCGTCGTAGACCGGCGCCCAGTTCGCGTCGTTCATCTGGTAGCGCAGGGTCAGGGTACCCGAGACCGCCGCCTCCGCCTCGATCTCGACCGCCAGCACCGGCCCCGGCATGCGGGGCTGTCCGGCGTCGTTCAGCTCGGCGCGGAGCGTCTCCAGAGTCTCGTCGATCTCCCGCAGCGCCTCGCGCGCGTCGAGCCGGGCGTCGAGCGCCGTCCGCGCGCCCTCGCCCACGCTGGCCCACATGGCGGTCCATTGGTCGGCATCGACGAGCGCGGCATCGTCAGGGCGCGCGCTCGCGCCTGCCTGAGCCTCCGTCATGGCGTCGAGGAAGGCGAGCTGGCGGTTGGCGGCCTCCTCCCGGGCGGCGACCCGCGCGCGACGGGCCTGAAGCGCCTCGATCTCCCGCTCCACGGTGTAGCGGTCGCTGCCGCGCCTCGCCTCCAGCGCCCGGACGGCCTCGTACCGCTCCTCGATGGAGAGGATGCGAAACGCGCCGCGCCCCTCGATCCGCAGCGATTCCCGGCGGTAGTCGGCGGGCATCCCCTCGATCAGGACGCTGTGCCGCCCCGCCTGCGCCGAGAACCCCGCGCGCCGCTCGACGCTTGCGCCCTGGGCGTAGAGCGTCGCCGCGACAACGGCGCTGTCGGCGTCGAGTTCCGCCGCCCATGCCTGCGGGCCGGGCATCAGGAGGCAAGCGAGGAGGAGCGCCCGCCTCACCCGTGCGCCTCGCCGGTCGGATGGGCGAGGACGAATTTCTTGTCGCAATAGTTGCACACCGCGACGCCCTCCGGCCCCACCTCGTAATAGGTCAGCGGATGGCCCAGCACCCCGCCGCCGCCGTTGCAGGCGACGAGGCGGCTCGATACCTCGACGACGGCGAGGTCGCGTTGCTCGGGTGTGACGACGGAGACTTCGTTGGCCATGGCTGCTCTCGTTTGCGCGTTGCGGCACCGGCGCGCGGATGGTAGCCAAGGGCCGCGCCGGAACCCATCCGTTCCCCGTGTCATCCGCTACAGGACACCCCATGTCAACGCCGCAAAAGGCCCGCCCCGAAAACGCCCTCGAAATCAAGGCTCTGCGCAAGACCTATCCCGCACGCGGAAACGAGCCGGCGAAGGAGGCGCTGAAGGGCGTGGACCTGGCCATCCCGCGCGGGTCGGTCTTCGGCCTGCTGGGGCCGAACGGGGCGGGAAAGTCGACGCTCATCAACATCCTCGCCGGGCTGGTCAACAAGACGGATGGCGGCGTGAGCATCTGGGGCTTCGACCAGGACCGGAACCCGCGCATGTCCCGCGCCTCCATCGGGGTCGTGCCGCAGGAGCTGCACCTCGATCCGTTCTTCACGCCGTTCGAGGCGATGGAGATCCAGGCGGGCATGTACGGCGTGCCCGCGCGGGAGCGGCGCACCGCCGAGCTGCTCGACGCGCTGGGCCTCGGCGACAAGATGCATGTCGGCGCGCGGTCCCTCTCGGGCGGGATGAAACGGCGGCTGCTCATCGGGAAGGCCTTGGCGCATTCGCCGCCCGTCCTGATCCTCGACGAGCCGACGGCGGGCGTCGACATCGACCTGCGGCGTCAGCTCTGGGATTTCGTGCGCCGCCTGAACGAGGACGGGACGACGATCATCCTGACGACGCATTACCTCGAAGAGGCCGAGGAGATGTGCGACCGCATCGCCATCATCAACCACGGCGAGGTCATCGCGAACGAGCCGAAGGCGGACCTGCTGTCACGCATCGACCGCAAGACCATGACGATCACGCCGGTCGACCCGCTGACGGACGTGCCCGCCATCCTCGCGCGGGAGGCGGCGCTGGACTGCGCGCTCGGCGCGGACGGGACGCTGTCGATCTCCTATTCCCGGTCCGAGACGACGCCGGGCGCGATCCTCGATCTGGTGCGCGCGGCGGAGATCGGCATTCGGGACGTGATGACCCAGGAAGCAGGGCTGGAAACCATCTTCCTCGATCTGACGCACTGAGCGGCACTCTGCCCCGGACCTGATCCGGGGCCTCCCTGGGTCACGCGCCTCGCTCGAACAGACCCCGGACCAGCACAGCGGCATTCCATGCCGCAGCGCATCCGGGGCAGCGCGCTACCCGTCACTCGTCCGCCAGCACGATCGCAGACAGCCCCCGCCCGTAATCCCCCTCGCCCCGGTGCAGCGCCCGACGGTTCGAGTAGAAGCGATCCTCGTCCGCATAGGTGCAGGCCCCCAAGAAGCTTGACTGGCGCACGCCGTAGGCCCTGAGCGTCGCGCGGCAGTAGCCCGGCAGGTCGAAGCGGTGATGGCCCTCCTCGGGGTCGGGGCCGAAATGGCGGGCGTTCTCGCGGTCGTCTTCGAGAAAGCGTTGCCGGAACGCCTCGTCCACCTGATAGTTCGGCTGCGTGATGCACGGGCCGATCCCGGCGCGGATGCGCTGACGCTCGGCCCCCAGCGCGATCATGGCCTCCACCGTCGCCTCCAGCACCCCGCCCAGCGCGCCCTTCCAGCCCGCATGGGCCGCGCCGATCACCTTCGCCTTGGGGTCCACGAACAGGACGGGCGCGCAATCGGCGGTGAGGATGCCCAGCGCGATGCCGGGCGTCTCCGTGACCATCGCATCGGCCTTGGGCTGCTTGCCGGGCCGCCACGGGGCGGTGACCGTTACCACCTCGGCGCTGTGATACTGGTGGCAGGACACGAGCGCCTCGCGCGCCACGCCCATGGTCCGGGCAGCATAGGCGCGGTTCCTCGCCACGTTCTCGCGCGGGTCGCCCGATGCGCCCCGCCCGCATTGCAGGCCGGCATAGATGCCTTCCGATACCCCGCCCTTGCGGGTGAAGAAGGCGTGCCGCACGCCCTCCGTGGCCAGGTCGTCGACGGTCAGCGTCTCGATGGGACTGCTCATGCGCCCAGGTCCTCCGCGAAGCCGGGGGGGGGAATGTCGTCGCCCGACAGGGCCAGCGCCTTGAACAGCGTGCCCATGGCGTCGGGTTCGGTGAGGCGGGCGAGGGCGGCGCGGATCTCCTCGGCGCGGTCGGGCTGCGCCTTCTCCAGCATCGCCGCGCGCAGGCGGATGCCGAGCCAGTCGAGCAGCGGTCCCTGCCCGCGAACGCCCCAGACCGTCGCCCCCTCCCGCTCCGCGGCCTTGGCGAGCGCCAGGAAATCGACATGGGCGGTCAGGTCCGCCTCGCCCGGCGCGTCGAGCGGGTCGGCATAGGCATGGCCCCGCACGGCCTGGAGCGTATCGCCGCTCGCGCGTGGCTCCGCATGGCCGTAGTCGATGGCCAGCACCACGCCCCCCTGCGCCGACAGCCGCGCGCCCAGCGCCCCGGCGATGGTCCGGCTCTGGGGCGAGGTCTCGTAGACCGCGCCCTCCTCGGCCCCCTCCGGCAGCGCGGCGCCGGAGACGGGGGGCGACAGGCCGAGGACGAGGGCCTCGCCCCGCAACCCCACCATCCGCTCGCACAAGGCCCCGTCCGAGACGACGAACTGCCGGATGGGCAGCGCGTCGAAGAATTCGTTCGCCACGACGAGGAGCGGTCCCTCCTCCGGCAGGTCGTCCACCGCGTCGGCCCAGCGCGGCTCGTGCGCGCCGAGAGCCTCCCACTGCTTGCGGCGCAGGGCCGGCGACGTCTCGACGAGCCACAGCTCGGCGGCCTCGACGAACCCCGGCACCCGCGCCGCCGCGCGCAGGGCATCGGCCATCAGCGTCCCGCGCCCGGGGCCGAACTCGGCGAGGGTGAAGGCCCCGGGCGAGCCGCGGTCGATCCACGCCTGCGCCAGCCACAGGCCGATCATCTCGCCGAACATCTGGCTGATCTCGGGGGCGGTGGTGAAATCGCCCCCCCGGCCCAGGGGATCGCGCGTCACGTAGTAGCCATGCTCGGGATGGCCGAGGCACAGGCCCATGTACTCGGCCACCGGCATCGGCCCCTCGGCGCGGATACGGCGGACGAGGATGTCGTGCAGGGGCGTCGTCATGCGGATGCGGACCTGCGGGTCAGGGCGTAGGCGACGAGGGCGAGGCCCACCGCGACCATGGGCAGGGACAGGAGCTGACCCTGTTGCAGGCACTGCCCGAGGGGCGCGACCACGCAGTCGAGACCGGGATTGGCCTCGCGGTAGAATTCGACGATGGCGCGCGACGCGCCGTAGCCCGCGATGAACACGCCCGCGACGAGGCCGGGCCGCCTCAGCCCGCCGCTCCACGCCACCACCGCCAGCACGATCATCAGGAGCAGCCCTTCCAGCGCCGCCTCGTAGAGCTGGCTCGGATGACGCGGCACCTGCGCGGGGTCGGCGGGGAAGACGAAGGCCCACGGCCCGTCCCACGGCTTGCCCCACAGCTCCCCGTTGACGAAGTTGGCGATGCGCCCGAACAGGATGCCGAAGGGCGTCGCGCAGGCGATGGCGTCGGCGGTCGAGAGGACGGGGGCGGGATTGAGCCGGCAGAACAACAACGCCCCGGCGACGACGCCGAGGAACCCGCCATGGAAGGACATGCCGCCCTCCCAGGTCTTCACGATGTCGAGCGGGTTCTCGATGTAGTAGCCGACATTGTAGAACAGCACGTAGCCCAGCCGCCCGCCCAGGATGACGCCGAAGGTGCAGAAGAACAGCAGCGCCTCGGCCCGCCCCGGCGCGAAGGGCGGGGTCCCGTCCGGCCACAGGCGGGGCCGCGCCGTGAGCATCATCACGTAGCGCCAGCCCAGCAGCAGCCCGACGATGTAGGCGAGCGCGTACCACCGGATGCCGATCGGCCCGATGCGCACCGCGAAGGGGTCGATATCGGGAAAGGGCAGGACCAGATCGAGCAGGGGCATCGGAAGCGCTCCGGGGGCGAAGGGGTGCGGGGGCCGGTTTGGGGGTTCGGGGGGCCGAGGTCAAGTGGGCTACGACAGGGATACGCATCCCGCCCCCGGCGAAGACCGGGGGCCTCGCAGGAATGTCGTTCAGCATCCCACCCGTCGAGGTTCCCGGTCTTCGCCGGGAACGGGGCGCGGGGTGCTTCACAATGTCGAGACCAGGTGTCCCCCGTCCACCGGCACCACCGCTCCCGTGACGAACGATCCGCGATCCGAGACGAGCATCAGGAGCGGGCCGTCCAGTTCCTCCATCCGGCCCGCCCGGCGCATGGGCGAACGGCGCAACAGCGTCTCGCCCGCCGCGCTCTCCAGGAACTCCTGGTTCATGTCGGTGGCGAAATAGCCGGGGGCGAGGGCGTTGACGCGGATGTCGTGGCGGGCCAGCTCCAGCGCCATGACCTTCGTCATGTGGATCACCGCCGCCTTGCTGACGGCATAGGCGGCCGCCCCGCCGATGGGCCGCTCGCCGGTGATGGAGGCGATGTTGACGACCGAGCCGCCCTGCCCCGCCGCGATCATGCCCCTGCAGACGGTCTGCGCCACGGTCCAGGCGGCCATCTGGTTCAGCGCGAAGACGTGCCGCATCGCCGCGTCGGTCGTGTCGAGGAACCCGTTGCCCTGGGCGATGCCCGCATTGTTGACGAGGATGGTCGGCGCGCCCGCCTCCGCGGCGAGCATGGCCACGCTCGCCTCGACCGAGGCCGCGTCGGTGACGTCGGTGCGCAGGACGATGCCGCGCCCGCCCGCCGCCGCGATTTCTTCCGCCACCTCGGCGAGATAGCCCTCGCGCCGCGCGGCGAGGCCCACCGTGCAGCCCGCCGCCGCCAGCGTGAGCGCGAAATGCCGCCCGAGGCCGGAGGAGGCCCCCGTCACGAGGGCGACCCTGTCCGAAAGTCCGAACCAGTCCGTCCCGCCGCTCATGCCGTCTTCTCCTCCCATGCGCACAGGTCGTTGATGAGGCATCCCGCGCAATCGGGCCTGCGCGCCTTGCACGTGTAGCGCCCGTGCAGGATCAGCCAGTGATGGGCGTGCTGGGCGAATTCCACGGGCACATTGTCCTCGATGGCCTTCTCGACCGCGACCACGTCCTTGCCCGGGGCGATGCCGGTGCGGTTGCCGACGCGGTCGATGTGGGTGTCCACCGCCTGCGCCGGATGGCGGAACCACATGTTCAGCACCACGTTCGCCGTCTTGCGGCCCACGCCCGGCAGGGTCTGCATCGCGGCGCGCGACGACGGCACCTCGCCGCCGTATTCGTCGATCAGGCGCTGGCTCAGCTTGATGACGTTCCTCGCCTTGTTGCGGAAGAGGCCGATCGTCTTGATATGCTCGATCACGCCTTCCTCGCCCAGCGCCAGCATCTTCTCGGGCGTGTCGGCCACGGCGAAGAGGCCGCGCGTCGCCTTGTTCACCCCCTTGTCGGTCGCCTGCGCCGAGAGCGCCACGGCGACGACGAGGGTGAAGGCGTTGGTGTGCTCCAGCTCCCCCACCGGCTCGGCGCAGCGGTCGCGGAAGCGGGAGAAGATCGCATTGATCGTACCGTAGGGAAGCTGTCTGGCCATGGAGCGGTGCTAGCGCGCCCCATGGCCCTCGCGCAAGGGATCAGTCGCGGTCCTCGCCGTCCTCGTCGGCGGCGGAGGACGCGCGCGGCTGGCGCTGCTCGCGCCCGATCACGTCGCTCAGGTCCTCCAGCTCGATGAAGGCGTCCGCCTGCCGGCGCAGCTCGTCGGCGATCATGGGCGGCTGGGAGCGGATGGTCGAGACGATGCTTACCCGCTTGCCTTTGCGCTGGATGGCCGCGCAGAGGCTGCGAAAGTCGCCGTCGCCGGAGAAGATGACCAGATGATCGACATGCTCGGCCATCTCCAGCGCGTCGATGGCCAGCTCGATATCCATGTTGCCCTTCACCTTCCGCCGGCCCGAGGCATCGGTATATTCCTTCGTCGGCTTGGTCACGAGGGCGTAGCCGTTGTATTCGAGCCAGTCGACTAGCGGGCGGATGGGCGAATAGTCGTCGTTCTCCATCAGGGCGGTGTAGTAATACGCCCGCACCAGCTTGCCCCGGGAGGCGAATTCAGACAGCAGCTTGCGGTAATCTATGTCGAAGCCCAGCGACCGGGCGGCGGAATAGAGATTGGAGCCGTCGATGAACAGGGCGATCCTGTCGTCGCGATAGAACATAAAGAACCTCGTTAGTATGAAGCGATGGCTTGAAATTCGAATCGACGGGTCTTTCTGTCGCTACCGCCGAGCGCGGCAGATACTAGTGTCGAAGGAGGGGCATTCAACGATGCAGGAGGGTTCGGACCCCCGGGACGGGGAGCTTCGGCTGCGGTCAATCATCGCACTGGGGGCAAACCTTCCCCTGCGTCATCGTACGCCCGTCGAGACCCTCGAACGGGCCGTCGAGGCGCTGGGGGAGGCCGGATTGCGGGTCGTGGCCCGGTCGCGCTGGTACGCGACCCCCGCCTGGCCGGAGGGCGCGGGGCCGAATTTCGTCAACGGGGCGGTGGCCGTCGAGGGGGTGGGCGGGGCGGCGCTCCTGACGATCCTGCACGGGATCGAGGCCGATCTGGGGCGCGCGCGCAAGGCGGGGCGGTGGGATGCGCGGGTCTGCGACCTCGATCTCCTGTGCACCGGCGCGATGGTCCGTCCCGATGCGCGGACATGGCGGCGCGTCGCCGAGGCCCCGCCCGAAGCGGCGCGGCCCGGCCTCGTGCTGCCCCACCCCCTGATGCACACCCGCGCCTTCGCGCTCGTGCCAATGGCGGACGTGGCGGCGGACTGGCGGCATCCGGTGCTGGAGCGGACGGTGGCGGAGATGCTCGCCGCCCTGCCCCGGGATGACGTGACCGCCGTCCGACCCCTTGCCGGTTGAGCGGCCCCCGCGCGGCTCCATATACAGGGGGAACAGCAAGCGAGGCTCAGAATGACCACGACGAACCGCATCTTCGACGACATCGGCAAGATGATGACCAGCGCCGCCGGGGTGGCCAAGGGCATGAAGGACGAGGCCGAGACCGCCATGCGCGGCCAGATGGAACGCTGGCTCTCGGAGATGGACCTCGTCACCCGCGAGGAATTCGACGCGGTGCGCGAGATGGCTCTCAAGACCCGCGCCGAGAACGTGGCCCTCAAGGCGCGACTCGACGCGCTGGAGGGGAAGGCGGAAGACGACGCGGGCGGCGAGGCGAAGACGGATAAGCCGTCCGATTGATCCGAAAGTGCCTCTGTCCCGCACTCGATGCGGGGCCTGTCGAAGCAACGTGGCACGTACGAAGAGGCCCCGCATCAGGTGCGGGGTAGAGGAAAATCTTCAAGTCGGCACCGTCTCGACCGTCGGCGGCTGCTTCGCGCCGGTCATGTAGGCGACCGCGTCCGACATCGTGTGGCCCTTCGGGTCGATGACGCAGCTTCGCCGGCCGAGGCGGTGGATGTGGATGCGGTCGGCGACCTCGAAGACATGGGGCATGTTGTGCGAGATGAGCACGATGGGCATGCCCTTGGCCTTCACGTCGAGGATCAGGTCGAGCACCCGGCGCGATTCCTTGACCCCCAGCGCCGCCGTCGGCTCGTCCATGATGATGACCTTCGAGCCGAACGCGGCGGCGCGGGCGACCGCCACGCCCTGCCGCTGACCGCCAGACAGGGTCTCGACGGCCTGGGTGATATTCTGGATGGTCATCAGGCCCAGCTCGCTCAGCTTCGCCCGGGCCTGGCGCTCCATCTCGGCCCGGTCGAGCGCGCGCAGGTACCGGCCCATGAATCCGGGCTTTCGCAGTTCGCGGCCCAGGAACATGTTGTCGGCGATGGACAGCGCGGGCGAGAGGGCGAGGTTCTGGTACACGGTCTCGATCCCCGCCTCCCGCGCGGCCATGGGCGAGGTGAAGCGCACCTCGCGCCCCTCCAGCAGGATGGTCCCCTCCTCGGGGCGCACGGCGCCCGACAGCGCCTTGATGAGCGTGGACTTGCCCGCCCCGTTATCCCCGATCACGGCGAGGATCTCGCCGGGATACAGCTCGAAGTCGCAGCGGTCGAGCGCGACCACGCGGCCATAGCGCTTGACGAGGCCCCTCGCCTGGAGGATGGGCGCGCTCATGCCGATATCCTCCGTATCCACTGGTCGATGGCCACCGCGCCGATGATGAGGACGCCGATGAGCAGGTACGTCCATTGCGGGTCCGTCCCCACGAGGCGCAGGCCGAGCGAGAAGACCCCGACGATCAGCGCCCCGAACAGCATCCCCATGACCGAGCCGCGCCCGCCGAACAGCGATATCCCGCCGATGACGACCGCGGTGATGGATTCGATGTTGGCGAACTGCCCCGCCGTGGGCGAGACCGATCCGATGCGCCCGATCAGCACCCAGCCCGCCAGCGCGCAGATCAGCCCCGCAATGACGTAGACCGAGATGAGCGTGCGGGTGACATTCACCCCCGCCAGTTCCGCCGCGTCCGGATCGTCGCCGATGGCGTAGACGTGGCGGCCCCAGGCGGTGTGCTTCAGGACGTAGGCCAGCACCACGACCAGTAGCACCATGGCGATGACGCCGTAGGTGAAGACGGCCCCCTGGAACGACACCTTCTCGCCGAAGAATTGCAGGATCGGGGCGTTCGCCTCGATCTCCTGACTGCGGATCGTCTCGTTGGCCGAGTAGAGGAAATTCGTGGCGAGCACGATCTGCCACATGCCGAGCGTCACGATGAAGGGCGGCAGGCGCATGAGCGCGACCAGCGCCCCGTTGACGAAGCCGCACAAGGCCCCGACCCCGAAACCGCACAGGACGGCGACGCTGGGCGGCAGGCCGTAGCGAAAGGCGAACTGGCCCATCACCACGGAAGACAGCACCATGATCGCCCCGACCGACAGGTCGATCCCGGCGGTCAGGATCACAAGCGTCTGCGCGGCGCCGACCACGCCGACGATGGCGACCTGCTGCAGGATGAGCGTGAGCGCGAAGGGCGAGAAGAACTTCGAGCCGAGCAGCAGCCAGAAGGTGACGACCGACAGGATCAGCACGATGAGCGGCACCGCCGCGGGCGTGCGGTGCAGCCAGTGCTGGACCGTGCGCAGGATACCGCGCCGGTCGTCCTCGAAGGAGGCCACGCCCGCATCCGCCCCGGATGCCGCATCCTCGTACCGCTCGCGCGCCGTTGTCTCATTCGTCACGTATCGCTCCCCTCATGCGAAATGGGGCGGCAGGCCCTCGCCCGCCGCCCCGGTATCGTTGATCACCTCACAGGGGCATCAGCCCCAGCACTTGTCCATGCCCTCCGCGACGTCGATGGACTCGACGCCGTCGGCCGGCTCCGCCGTCACCAGCGCGACGCCGGTGTCGAAGAAGTCCTTGCCGGGGGTGTTCTCGGGCAGGGTGCCGTCCTTGGCGAAGGCGGCGATGGCCTCGACGCCGAGGGAGGCCATCAGCAGCGGGTATTGCTGCGAGGTCGCGCCGATCACGCCATCCTTCACGTTCTGCACGCCCGGGCAGCCGCCGTCGACCGAGACGATCAGCACGTCGTTCTCGCGGCCCACGGCCTTGAGCGCCTCGTAGGCCCCGGCGGCGGCGGGTTCGTTGATCGTGTAGACGACGTTGATGGTCGGATCCTTGACGAGCAGGTTCTCCATGGCGGTGCGCCCGCCCTCCTCGTTGCCCGCCGTCACCTCGTTGCCGACGATGCGCTCGTCGTCCTCGTCGCCCCAGCGGTTCGGGTCGCCCAGGTCGATGCCGAAGCCCTGGAGGAAGCCCTGGTCGCGCAGCACGCCGACCGACGGCTGGCTGACGGCAAGGTCGAGCATGGCGATGCGGGCGTCGGCGGCCGCATCGCCGAGGGACGCGGCGGCCCACTGCCCGATCAGCTCGCCAGCGAGGAAGTTGTCGGTCGCGAAGGTGGCGTCCGCAGAGTCGATCGGCTCCAGCGGCGTGTCGAGGGCGATGACGAGGAGGCCCGCGTCGCGCGCCTGCGTCACCGCCGGGACGATGCCCTTGGTGTCCGACGCGGTGATGAGGATGCCCGACGCGCCGTCGGCGATGCACGTCTCGATTGCCGCGACCTGGCTTTCGGAATCGCCGTCGATCTTGCCGGCGTAGGATTTCAGCTCGATGCCCAGTTCCTCGGCCTTGGCGGTCGCGCCCTCCTTCATCTTGACGAAGAAGGGGTTCGTATCGGTCTTGGTGATGAGGCAGGCGCTCGTCTTGCCGTGCGAGCCGGCGAAGGCCGTCTGGGCGGTGAGAGCGACGGCGAGCGCGCCGATGGCGGCCCCGATCTTGAGAGTCTTCATGGATTTCCTCCGTTGGCGGGCCCGGGCCGCTCTGGCGGCGACCGCGTGGCGAACGACGGTACGGTCACACTGCCGTGAACGGAGAGTCAACCGTTAACGCGGGGTTAACGGGAATGTATTCGATAGTGCGGTGCAAGAAGAATGAGCACATGATACTTGACCTGCGATCGTCCCTGTCTCTTTCGCGCGATCCGTCTTCTTGCAGTGCAGCACTCGTCAGGTCTGCGTGATCTGCATGAGCGACAGGCGCGCTTCGCCCAGATGTGCTTTCATGCATTCGGCGGCGCGCTCCGGCTCGCGGCTGCGGATGGCGTCGAGGATATCGCGGTGCTCGCGGTTGTAGCGGGCGATCATCGTCGCATCGAGCGTCAGGCCGCGCACCTGCGCCCATTGCGTATGCGCGCGGACCTTGCACACCTGGGTCATCATCCAGCGGATCATCGGATTGCCCGTGATATCGGCGAGCATCATGTGGAAGGCCTCGTCGGCCTCGGCGAAGACGTCGATGTCGTCGCCGCAGGTCTCCATCCGGCGCAGCACCGCCTCGACCCGCTCGAAATCGTGCAGGTTCGCGCGCAGGACGGCGAGGCGGCAGATATGCGGCTCCAGGGCGAAGCGGGCATCGACGAGGTCGATGGGGCGGGTCGTCTCGACGACGGCGCGCGGGGTATCCTCGTCGACGTGGATGACGTAGGTGCCGCTGCCGGGACGGCGCTCGACGTAACCGGCCGCCTCCAGCTGGTGCAATGCCTCGCGCAGGGTGCCCCGGGCCACGCCGAACCGCCGGGCCAGTTCGCGCTCGGCGGGCAGGCGCTCCTGGTGGCCGTACTGCCCCTGCGCGATCGCCCGCTTGAGGATGACGGTCAGGTCGGACGCGCCGAGGCGACCGGATGGTGCCGCCTCGGCATCGAGGGATATCGGGTCGTCGTCGAGCATTGCCGAGGGTCCACCATACGCTGCTACGCGGCACGGCACGACGGGTCGCCGCATCGCTGCCACGGCGAACGATAGCATGGGTCAAACCAAAACTGAACCTTTGATGGACCGATGCCGAGCGGATCGGTCCGGACGGGGGTCAGGCGGGGTCGGCGGTCGGCGCGGCGGCGACCGGGCGCTCGTCCCCGAGCGGGTCCTCGGCCCGGCGGATGGAGCCTTCGAAATCCGCGCCCTCGTCCATGGCGAGCGACGAATGGGTGATGTCGCCGTCGACGCGCGCGCTGCTGGCGAGGCGGACCTTCTGGCCCTTGATGCGGCCCGTCACCTTGCCCTTGACCGTCACCTCGTTGGAGCGGATCTCGCCCTTCACATGGGCGTTCTCGTCGACCGTCAGCATCCGGGCCGACACGTCGCCCTCGACGAGGCCCTCGACCAGGAGATCGCCCTCGGTGATGAGGTTGCCCACGACCTTCAGGTCGCTCCCGATGACGGAGGGCGAGGCCGGGGTCGCCGGGCGCACGGGCGTCGCCGCGACCGGGCGGTCGCCGGCGGGCTGGGCCGGGGGACGGGCGGGCGTCGGCGCGCCGGCGCCGGATGACGGGGCGGGCTTGTTCGCCGACCGGGGGTCGATCGGCTCGTTGATCTTCGATTTCTGGAACATGACTGCTGGGTCCTCGGCCGGTTGCGCACCCCCGACGGGTGAAGGCTGTTACGGGAGCGGATGCTGACCGATAGTGGCACGCAAATCAAGGTACGAGGGCGCGAATCGTTAACGCGATTCGCCTAGCCGATCTCCCGCACCGCCTCCAGGACCGCCGCCGCATGACCGGCCGGCTTGACCCTGGCGAAGACGCGCCGGATCGTACCCTGCCCGTCGATGACGTAGGTCGTGCGCTCGATGCCCATGAAGGTCTTGCCGTAGAGGCGCTTTTCCTTCCAGACGCCGTAGCGTTCGGCGATATCCGTTTCCGCGTCCGACACCAGGGCGATGCCCAGATCGTGCTTGTCGCGGAACCTGTCGTGCTTGGGCACCGGGTCCTTCGATACGCCGAGAACCGTCGCCCCCGCTGCCTCGAACGCCGCTGTCAGCGCGGTGAAATCGAGCGCCTCGGTGGTGCAGCCGGGCGTATCGTCACGCGGGTAGAAATAGAGGATGACGATGCGGCCCGCGTGATCGGACAGCGAGACGCTGCCGCCCCCGTCGCGCGGGGCGGTGAAGCCGGGGGCCTGTGCGCCCTCTGCGAGAAGATCGGTCGCCATGGCGAAGCTCCGTCGGGGTGGCCGGGCGCGCATCCTGACCGCGCGGACGGCGCAGGGCAACCGTTTACGCCGTAATAATGCGACGCGCCTACAGTGGCGGGCGGCGGCAGTGATGAACGGACGCGCGGCGACGGATGGCGCGGCGCGGTCCCCTTGCAAGACGGAGTCGCCTTTCTTGGCAGGCATGCGCGGCATATCGAGGATCGGACGGGGCGCATCGCGGCTCGTCATCTTCCTGATGCTGGCAGTCTTGGCCGTCGGTGCGCGCCTCGCCTGGGGAGCGATCGACGTGCCGATGCCCGAGCGGGCGCTCGCGGCGCTGACGGCGCGCGTCGCGCCGGGGCTGTCGGTGACGGCCTCGGCGGCGCGGTTCGACCTGCTGGGCCGGGAAGGGCCGAGCGGGCTGACGCTGCGGGACATGACGCTGACCGACGGGGCGGGCCGGCGCCTTGCCGCCGTGCCGGTACTGGGCGTGTCGATGACGGTCGGCCCCCGCGGCGCGGTGCTGCACGGCATCCGGATCGACGGGGCGCGGGTGGCGGTGGCGCGGCGGGCGGACGGGACGCTGGATCTCGGCATCGACGGGCTGACCGGAGACGGCCTTGCCCTGTCCCGGGACGGGGCGATCCGCATCCCGCCCGTCATCCTGACCGACGCCGTGCTCGACTATCGCGACGAGGCGACCGGGGTGCGGGCGAGCCTGCGCGCCGACCGGGCCTCCCACGCGCCGGACGGGCGGATGGCGCTGTCGGGGATGCTGACGGTCGGGGATGCGGACCCCGTGGCGGTATCCCTGCGCGCCGCACCGGGCTACGACGGCGGCAGGATCGTCGAGGCCGAGGTCGATGCGCTCTTTCCGCCCGCCCTCGCCCCCCTTCATCCGGCGCTCGCCCCGCTCGCGGCGGTCGATCTGCGCGTTCGCGGCGATATCGACGCCGTTCTCGCACCGGACGGGTCGCCGGTCGCGCTGACCGCCGCGCTCGATGCGCCGGAGGGCGGCGCGGTGCGGATCGGCGGGCGGACGTGGCCCATCGCGTCCGTGCAGGCCGAGATCGACTACGCGCCGGATCGCCTGACGCTCGACTTCCCGCGCATCGTCGTCGCGGAGGACGGCATCGAGGCGACGGTGCGGGCGAAGGCACGGCAAACCGGGGAGGTATGGCGCGTGACCGCCGCGGCCCCCTCCCTCGCCCTGTCCGGCGCGGCAGCGTCCCTGACCGCCGGTGCCGTATCCGTCGAAGCCGTCACGACCGGCGAGGGCGTGACGATCGAGGCGCTGGCGATGGCCGGCCCGGTCCTGATCATGACGCAGGGCGGCGAGACGCTGCGCGCCGCCTCGCTGACGGCCACGGGGCGCACGGAGGCGGACGGGTTCGTGCTCGACCGAATATCCTCAGCCGGGATCGAGGCGACGGGGCACGACCTGCGCCTCGATATCGAGACGATGACGGGGCGGGCCTCGGTCGCGGCGGATGCGATCTCGCTGCACGACATGGCGCTCGGCCCGCTCACCCTGCGTCGCGGCGGGGATATCGCCCGGGCGCAATGGATGCGCGGCGGGCTTCGCGTCGACCGGCCCGCGCACGGAACCGCCTTCACCGTGACCGCGCTCGACGATCTCGACCTGCGCCTCGCGGGAGGGCGGCGTCTGGAGGTTCCCGGGCTGACGATGGCGGGGCGGGTGGCGAAGGGCGCGCTGACGGTGAAGCGCCTGCGCGCCGGGCGCGGACGGGCGACGCTGCCGGCGCTCTACGACATGCCGATGCCCTTCGAGGCGCTCGACCTATCTCTGGAGGCGAAGGGCGGCGCAGTGGCGATACGCCGGGCCTCCCTGCGAGTGGCGGGCGTGCCGGTGACGGGCGACGGGCGGTTGATGCACCGGGGAAAGGGTCTGGGCGGGCGGCTGTCGCTCGCCGTTCCGAAGGCGGACCATGCCGCCCTGATGGCGCTGTGGCCGCGTTCCGTCGCGGCGGGGGCGCGGCGCTGGGCGATGCGGCACGTGCTGGACGGCGACCTGTCGGACGTGGCGGTCGAGGCGCGGTTGGGCGAGCGTACCGACATGGCCATCGCCTTCGACTTCGCCGGGGCGGCCATCGCCCCGCTCGACGGGCTGCCCCCCCTGCGCGGGGCGCGCGGGCGGGGAGAGATGGCGGACGGGCGGCTCGATATCGTCCTGGCGGCGGCGCGGGTCGCGGTTCCGGGCGGCGGGACGTTCGCGGTGCGGGACGGGCGCTTCTCGATCCCCGATCTCCGGGCCGCCATTCCGCAAGGCGAGGTCGCGCTGGCCGTCGACGGGCCGGCGCGCAGCGTGCTGGGCTTCCTCGACCATCCGCCCCTGCGCCTCGTCTCCCCCACCGGATTCGATATCGAGACGATGCGCGGCGCGGCGCGCGGCACGCTGAAGGCGACGATCCCGCTCACGCCCGGCATCCGCCGGTCGGACCTGGCGTTCGAGGCCGCCGCGACGATCCGCGACTTCGACCTGCGCGAGCCGCACACGAAGGCGCGGATCACCGGCGACACGCTCGCCGCGGCCGTGACGCCGGAGGGTATCGCCTTCCGCACGGATGCCCGCATCGACGGCCTGTCGGCCCGCCTGCGCTTTCGGCAGTCCTTCGCGCCGCCCCCGCCGGGCGAGCCGGAGGGGGAGCTGACGGTCCGGTCCTACCTCACGCGGGAGGACGTGCCCCGCACCGCCGGGCTGGACCTGCGCCCCTATATCGACGGCGTGGCCGCGCTCGACGCGACGGTGGACCTGTACCCCGGAGGCGCCGCGCGCTTCACCGCCAATGCGGACCTGACCGCCACCGCGCTCGATCTCGTCCCGCTCGGCTGGAAGAAGCCCGACGGCATCCCGGTCGTCGCGGTCGTGACGGGCTTTCGCAACGCGGACGGCGCGGGCGAGATCGAGAGTATCGACATTCGCGGCGCGGGGGTGGAGATTCGCGGCCGGGCCGGGTTCGACGCGGACGGCGCGATCCGCCGGGCCGATTTCGAGCGCATCGCCCTCGCCGACCTGCTGGACACCAGTCTGCGGTATCGCCGGGGCGGGGCCGGCGACGGGCGGCGCATCGAGCTGGACGGCGGCTATCTCGACCTGCGCCGCATCGTCGCCGCCGCGCTGGATGCGGACACGCCCTCCCCCGTTCCCCGCGCCGCAGGTCCCGCCCCGGCGACGGACATCCTCGCCCGCATCCGCCGGGTACGCCTGCGCGAGGGTCTCGATATCGAGGCGCTGGGCGGGCGGTTCCGGTTCGCGGACGGGCGGATCGTGGCGGCGGACATGCGCGGGCGTCTGAACGGGCGGGCGGCGGCGCATCTGCTGGCGGAGCGCCGGGGCGCGGAGATGACCCTGCATCTGGCCGCGCCCGATGCGGGGGCCTTTCTCGATGCGGCCTCGGTCCTCGAAGGGGCGACCGGCGGGCGGCTGCGTCTCGATGCACGGCTACGCGAGGGCGAGCGGGGAGGCGCACCGACCGTCGAGGGCCTCGCGACCGCGCACGGCATCGTCATCCGGGATTCGGACACCCTGCGCCGTATGCTCTCGGGCGGGGCCGTCTCGTCGCTGGCGCGGCGGATGCTGTCGGACGGGCTGGCCTTCACGAAGGTCGAACTGCCGTTCTCGGGCGTCGCCGGGCGGTGGTCCATCGCCGAGGGGGTGGCCTGGGGCGACGCGCTCGGGCTGACGCTGGACGGCTCCTACGATATCGCGCGCCACGACATCGACCTGCGCGGCACGCTCTCGCCCGCCTATGCCATCAACGGCGCGCTCGGGGCGGTGCCCCTGCTCGGCACCCTGCTGACGGGGGGCGAGGGCGAGGGGATGTTCGGGATCACCTTCGCCATCGGCGGCACGACCGACGCGCCGCGCGTCCGGGTCAACCCGGTCTCGGCCCTCGCCCCCGGCTTCCTGCGCAAGATCGTCTCGGGCGTGATGGACGGGCGCGCGCCGGACCCGCCCCCGACGCGCCGCGCCGTCCGCTGAATGTGCGTGACGATCGGCCCCCGCGCCTTATCTCCGGGCAGATCGGATGCCGAACGGGGGAGCGACGGACCATGGTCAGGATTGCCGGAATCATCGCCTGCCTGATGCTGCTCGGCGGCGCGGCCCACGCGCAGGAGGCCGGGACCGGCGCGCCCCCCGCCCCGGAGGCGGAGGAGACGGTCGCCGCCCCCGCCAACGCCGTCTCCGTCGAGCCGGTCGCCCGCGACGAGCAGATCGAGCGGCGCATCCGCGAGATCATGCAGGCGACGGGCTGGTACGAGAATCCGGGCGTCGAGGTCGATGACGGCGTGGTCTTCCTCGACGGCGTCGTGAAGCGCGACGAACACCGCATCTGGGCGCGCGACCTGGCGCAGAAGACGCAGGACGTGGTGGCGGTCGTGAACCGCGTGCAGGTCGAGCAGGAGATCCAGTCGAGCTTCGCCCCGGCGGTGCGCGAATTCCGCAGCATCTGGAACTCGTTCATCCTGGCCCTGCCGAACATCATCCTCGCCCTCGTCATCCTGCCGCTGGCGTGGTGGGCGGCGAAATGGGTGTCGCGGGGGGTGCGGGTGCTGCTGCGCGGGCGCATCGATTCGCCCTTCCTCGCCGACGTGATATCGCGCGCCATCGCCGTGCCGGTCTTCCTGATCGGTCTCTACATCGTGCTTCAGGTCGCGGGGCTGACCCGGCTGGCCATCTCGTTCCTGGGCGGGGCGGGGGTGATCGGCATCGTGATCGGTTTCGCCTTCCGCGACATCGCCGAGAACTTCCTCGCCTCGCTGATCCTCAGCGTGCGCCGGCCCTTCAAGGGAGGCGACTTCATCGACGTGGCGGGGCAGCAGGGCATCGTGCAGAGCATGAACACCCGCTCGACCATCCTGCTCTCGGCGGAGGGCAACCACATCCAGATCCCCAACGCCACGATCTTCAAGAACACCATCGTCAACTACAGCGCCGCCCCGCCCCGGCGCAGCGTGCTGGATATCGGCGTCGGCTACGACGTCTCGACCGCCACGGCGCAGGGGGTGGTGCAGGACGTGCTGGGGCAGCACGAGGCGGTGATGAACACGCCCGAACCCCTCGTCCTGGTGGATACGCTCGGCGCGTCCACGGTCAACCTCAAGGTGTACTACTGGATCGACGGGCACCGTTATTCCGTCGTCAAGGTCAAGTCGGCCCTGCTGCGGCTGATCAAGAAGGCGCTGACGGAGGCGGGCATCTCGATGCCGGACGAGGCGCGCGAGGTCATCTTCCCGCAAGGGGTGCCGGTGGTGCAGCTCGAAGGGCAGGCCCAGCGCACCGCGCAGGCGATGGCCGAGAGCGATATCGAGGAGACGGCCCGCGCCGAGCGCGAGGCGGTCGAATCCGAGGAGACGGCGACCGTCAGCGAGGGCGACCTGTCCAACGAGCGCCACGACATCGAGACCCAGACCGCCGTCGCGGGCACGATTGAGGGCAATACGGACCTGCTGGAGGAAGACGGGCGAAAGGCGTGACGAAGATTTAACCCTATTCGACTTAAGTGTATGCTAACGAACGATCAATTGAGTTTTAATTCTAGTGCCGCATACTGATTTCCGCGTTGAGGGACAGAACGGACGGTACGGTATCCATGATCGAAGCGAAGAGCATAGAGAGCGGCTTTGCGAAGCCCGGTTCGGTTTTGCCGGGCCGGAACGTCGTCAGGGTCCTGTATCTCGACGACGACGATATCGACCGCACCCTGATGCAGATGCACGTCAAGCGGCACCTGCGGTCGAACGTGGATCTAACCTGCGTGGAGACGCTCGACGAGGCGCGCGATGCGATGGGGCGACGGGGGTTCGACTACCTCGTCACCGACAACCGAATGCCGCCCATCTCCAGCTATCGCGAGACGCTCGAAAAGCTCGACCTGGACGATTTCGACGGGCGCATCGTCGTCGTGTCCAGCGAGACGCGCTTCGAATGCTTCGACGCCCAACCCGATGCGCGCGTGCATTGCATCACGGACAAGGCCGACCTGTCGGTCGCGATCAAGGGCGGCCTGTTCGACGCCTTCCGGTAGGACCGATATCATCGGGACCGCATTCCCGAGAGCCAGCCTCCGATAGAAATCCAGCGCCCGCCTCGCTGGCCGCCCGCCGCGGCGCGGCGGGCGATGCCGACGCTCAGGCGGCGTCCTTGCGGCGGCGCACCTCGGCGAACACCGTGGCCGGATCGGCGTCCGGCAGGCCCACCTGCCGCGCGACCTCGGGCGAGACGGCCCGCAGGAACGGGTTCGTCGCCTTCTCCAGCGCGATGGTCGTCGGCGTCGTGCGTCCGCCCGTCTCCAGCGTCTCGATGACCGCCGCGACCCGCGCGCGCAGGGCCGGGTTCTCCGGATCGACGGTCAGGGCGAAATCGGCGTTCGCGGCGGTGTACTCGTGGCCGAAGAAGACCACCGTCTCCTCCGGCAGGCCCGCCAGCGCCTCCAGCCCGCCCCACATCTGCTGCGCCGTCCCCTCGAACAGGCGACCGCAGCCCATGGCGAAGAGCGTGTCGCCGCTGAACAGCACCCCCGGCTCCGGCATGTGATAGACGATGTGGCCGACGGTGTGGCCCGGCGTGTCGATGACCCGCACCTCGATATCGCCCCAGCGGAAGCTCTCGCCCGGCGTCACCGCCTGCGTCAGTTCCGGCAGGCGGTGGGAATCCGCCGACGAACCGATGACGGCGACGCCCTCCCCGCGCAGGGCCGCGACGCCGTCCACGTGGTCGCCGTGGTGGTGGGTGATCAGGATATGCGTCAGCGTCCAGCCCAGCACGGACAGCGCCGCCTCGACCGGCCCGGCCTCCGGCGCGTCGATCAGCGCGACGTTTCCGCTCGCCGTATCCTGCACCAGATAGGCGAAATTGTCGTTCAGGCAGGGCACGGACACGATCTTGAGCGCACCGGCCTCGGTGGTCTCCAGGGTCGAGAGGGCGTTGGACATGGGGCTTCCTCGAAGGTACATCTTTGCGGACCGGAGCGTACAGCAAGGCGGGCCGCCGTGCACCATGATGTGACATCCCTCTCGGGTTTCTACTACGCCAGCGCGCTCGGCCGCTCGGCGCAGCGGAGCCTGCAGCAGGCCCTGCGCGGCATCTGGCCCGAGACGCGGGGGATGACGGTGGCCGGATACGGCTTCGCGGCCCCCTTCCTGCGCCCCTTCATGGGCGAGGCGAAGCGGACGCTGTGCCTGATGCCCGCGCGGCAGGGGGTGATGCACTGGCCCCACGACGCGCCGAACATCGCCGCCCTGGTCGATAGCGGGCGCTGGCCCATCGCGAACGGCTTCGTCGACCGGCTCATCGTCGCCCATGCCGTCGAGACGGAGGGGCATCTGGACGACCTGTTCGAGGAGGTGGGCCGCGTGCTCGCCCCGGAGGGCCGGGTGATCGTCATCGCGCCGAACCGCTCGGGCATCTGGGCACGGGCCGATTCGACCCCCTTCGGGCTGGGACGCACCTTCTCCTACGGCCAGCTGGAGCGGATGATGGCGAGCCACGACCTGACCCCCGTCTCCCGCGCCGCCGCCCTCTATGCCCCGCCCAGCGAGCGGCGCTTCTGGCTGCGCTCGGCGCGGGCGGTGGAACGGTTCGGCCTGCGGCTCGACGCGCAGCGGGTGGCCGGGGCGCTGCTGGTCGAGGCGACGAAGCGCGTCTATGCGATGCCCAGGGGCAAGCGCGAGGGCGTGCGCCAGATGCTCCAGCCGATCCGCGTCCTGCCCCGGCCCGTCGGCGCGACCTGCGAGGGCGACATCGCGGCGCAGGAGAAGGGCGATGACTGACGACGGATGGTCCCCGCGCTCGCTGGCCGAGGCCCGCGAGCGCATCGACGCCATAGACGGGGATATCCTCGCCCTCCTCCACGACCGCGCACGGGTCGTCGGGCATGTGGGGCGGCTGAAGCGCGAGAGCGGGGGCGCGGGGGCCGCGAGCGCCTTCCGACCCGCGCGGGAGATGGCGATGCTGCGCTCCCTGCACGCGCGCACCCGCGACCCGCTCGCCTTCGCGACCGTGCTCGCCGTCTGGCGCGAGATCGTCTCGGGCTTCACGGCGGCGCAGGTGCCGCTGGCGGTCGAGACGGTGGCCGGAACGGCCTCGCTCGCCCGCGACACCTTCGGCGCGCAGGCCGTGCTGACCGTCGCGCCCTCCCCCGGCGACTGCCTGACCGCGATGGGCCGCCATCCCGGCACCGTCGCGCTCCTGCCGGCCGACGGCATGGACTGGGACGCGGTCGCGGATAGCGGGGGGCGCGTGGTCGCCGCCGCGCCCTTCGCCGGCGGGCGCATCGACGCCTGGTGCATCGCCCGGGCCGATCCGGAGCCGAGCGGCGACGACGTCACGCTGGCCTTGACGGCGGACGGCACCCTGCGTCACATCCCCGGCTTCGACGCCGATACGGGCGGCGATACCGCCTTGGGCATCTACCCCGCCCCCCTCCAGACCGCATGAGCGAGCCGATGACCCCTACCGCCGACCTGCCCGATACGCCCCAGCCCCGCTCCGGCCCGCTCGCCATCGCCCCCTATGTCGGCGGCAAGGCCAGCGTCGGCGGGGTGAACCGGGTCGTCAAGCTCTCCTCGAACGAGAACCCCTACGGCGCCTCCCCCGCCGCGACCGACGCCTTTCGCGCGGCGGGCGATACGCTGGCGCTCTACCCCGACGGCGGGGCGGCGGCCCTGCGCGAGGCCATCGGCGAGGCGGAGGGGCTGGACCCGGCGCGCATCGTCTGCGGCGCGGGGTCGGACGAGATCCTCTCGCTGCTGTGCCTCGCCTATGCCGGGCCGGGCGACACGGTGATGCATTCGGCGCACGGCTTCCTGATGTACCGCCTCTCGGCGCTGGCCGCGGGGGCCGAGCCGATCAGCATCCCGGAGACGGACCTGACCGCCGATATCGACGCCATGATCGCCGCCGCCGACGCGCGCACGAAGATCGTCTTCCTCGCCAACCCGAACAATCCCACCGGCACGATGATCCCCGAGCGCGATATCCGCCGCCTGCGCCACGGCCTGCCGCCGCATACGCTCCTCGTCCTCGACGCGGCCTATGCCGAATACGTGGAGGACCCGGACTACGACGCGGGCGCGCGGCTGGTGGCCGAGCGCGAGGATACGGTGATGACGCGCACCTTCTCGAAGATCCACGGGCTGGCCGCCCTGCGCCTCGGCTGGGCCTACGGTCCCGCGCCGGTGATCGACGTGCTCAACCGCGTGCGCGGGCCGTTCAACGTCTCCGCCCCCGCGCTCGCCGCCGGGACGCAGGCCATCGCCGACGATGCCTTCATCGCCCGCGCGCGGGACGGCAATGCCCGCGAACGCGCCCGGGTCGCCGAGGTGCTGGAGGAGATGGGCTTCCCGGTCGTGCCCTCCCACGGCAATTTCGTCCTCGCGCATTTCGGAGAGGACGGCCCACGCGCCGCCGCCGAGGCCGATGCCTTCCTGCAGAAGCGCGGCGTGCTGATCCGGCGGATGGAGGGCTACGGCCTGCCCGCCTACCTGCGCATCTCCATCGGCACGCCGGAGGAGAACGGCCTGCTCCTCGCCGCCCTTCGGGACTTCGTGGCATGAGCGAGCCGATCTTCGACCGGCTGGCCCTGATCGGCCTCGGCCTCATCGGCTCCTCCATCGCCCATGCCGCGCGGCGGGGCGGGCTGGCGCGCGAGATCGTCGGCTACGCCCGCTCGTCCGAGACCCGCGAGACGGCCGCGCGCCTCGGCTTCCTCGACCGGGTGGCGGACAGCGCGGCGGAGGCGGCCACGGATGCCGACTGCGTCATCCTCTGCATTCCCGTCGGGTCCATCGGCGCGGTGACGGCGCAGATCGCCGACGCGATGAAGCCCGGCGCGATCCTGACCGATGTCGGCTCCGTGAAGGGGTCCGTCATCGCCCAGGCCGCGCCCCACCTGCCCGACAGCATCCAGCTCATCCCCGCCCACCCCATCGCCGGAACCGAGCAGTCCGGCCCCGAGGCGGGCTTCGCCGAGTTGTTCGACGGGCGCTGGTGCATCCTCACGCCCCTCCCCGGCAACGACGCGGACGCGGTCGCCCGCCTGCGCGCCTTCTGGGAGGGCCTCGGCAGCGACGTGGCCAGCATGGACGCCGCCCATCACGACCGCGTGCTCGCCGTCACCTCCCACGTCCCGCACCTCATCGCCTATTCCATCGTGGGCACCGCCAGCGACCTGGAGACGGTGGCCGAGAGCGAGGTGGTCAAGTACTCCGCCTCCGGCTTTCGCGACTTCACCCGCATCGCCGCGTCGGACCCGACCATGTGGCGCGACGTGTTCCTGCACAACAAGGAGGCGACGCTGGAGGTGCTGGGCCGGGTGACGGAGGACCTCTTCGCCCTCCAGCGCGCGATCCGCTGGGGCGACGGCGACGCCCTGTTCGAGCGCTTCACCGAGACCCGCGCCATCCGCCGCGGCATCGTCGAGGCCGGGCAGGACACCGACCGCCCCAATTTCGGCCGCGAGAAGCCGCCCCGCGCCTGAATTCCCGGACGCGGGACGTTAACCGTACGATAACCAAAAACCCCTTGCCACCCGCCCCCCGCGCCCCTATCACGGTCAACGGAGAGGTGGCCGAGTGGCTTAAGGCGCTCCCCTGCTAAGGGAGTAAGGGTTAACCCCCTTCGTGGGTTCGAATCCCATCCTCTCCGCCAAATCTTCAATCCAACATATTGTATTATTTGGGCGATTTTATCGAAGTCTAATGCTGTGCCTACTTTATGAGAGTGCTTGTCGCCCAACGCAGCACGAGGCATCGCGTTGGGCATAACATTGACACCAAATTTCAGTAATCTGTAGCAGCGCTCGAATCATATAGCGTTCGCGCTGATTCCGCGCGCCTCGTCGCGTCACGAACCGAAGCTTCCTTCATGTCCAACACACGAAAATCCTCTCCCACTTTGGCAACCGCCTCGATCCTGCGGTACTGTTCACCATGCTCTTCGGCATAATCAGCAAGCCCGAGAAGTTTGGGCAATGCGTCGGCAAATTGGATACCGTGAGGATCGACAATATCCGCGACAACCTCACCATCGTTTCCTTTGGCAAAGAAAATGAAGTCTGGGCGCATGATCTTGGCCTTGCCTTCAAAATCGTAGGTTACGCCCAGCGAGTCTTGGCTTGACCGAGCGGGATTACGATACCACCCCACAAAGCCCGCTCTGCTGCATTCCCGTCTGACGACTTCGATTTCCCAGCTTGTCGAGAGTTCGACGGGGAAAGTCCCATCATTGTCGCACATGAGATGATCGGGGTAGCGCGGTAGGTCAGCAACAGAGCCGCTTTCTTCCTGCGCTTGGGTGGGCTGAACCCATTTCACCGGCTGCGCAAGATCAATATCCATCGGATCGGTGCTCATTTCCCGAATCTGGCGATAGACATCCTGCCGCTCATCGCTGAGATTTTTGATGGCAATGCGGAATTGATCGAGCCAGCGCTTGGCGAAACCGTCTGCTTCCGTTTCCAGTACGTCGATGATCGGAGCGACAAGCCCCATTGCGGCAACCTGCGTATGCGCCTCGATCAACGCTTCATCTGATAATTCATCTTCCGCCTTGAGCGCCAGATGCTCGCTGTAAGTCCGTGCGAGGTCCGGGCTGATTTCCTTCGCAGCCCGGCGGTAGGCATCCTCGATAACGTGATAATCGGCTTGCTCGATGAAACTGTCGAAAGTGATGCCGGGTCGATCCAGCCCGAATTTCAAGGCCAGACCTTTGACCGTTTCCACATTGGAGCGCGCGGCTTCGATTTCGTCGGCATAGCGGATTTGCACGCCATCCAGCACCTTGTGCATCTCGGCGTGCGCAAGATGCCCAGCGCCTTCCAGAAGGCCGTCCACCGCTAATTCATGGGCAAGGATGGTCAGGCGTTTTACAGGGCGTGAGTGACGCTTGGGGAGCGTCTTGGACGGCAGGGAAGTTAACCGTGACCAGACAGCATCCGGCATCGCAGGGTTAGGATGCAAGTCGATGGGATTCACCAGAACACGCCGCCCGGTGAAGTCATCTTCTTTGCTGTCCCCCTTCATTAATCGGTCTGCAATTTCCTCAAGGGATTTGCGCTCGAATAATGGCAAGAGGCAATCAACCGAGTTCAGCCTGTCATCCCCCGGAATGCGCCGCGCCAAAGGCGAGCGGATCATGCGCCCGAGCATCTGAGTTATGTAGGTGCTGTCCTTTGCGGCGCGGAAGGACACCATCACTTCGGCGCGGGGGCAATCCCACCCCGTGGAGATAGCAACCTTGGCAATCAGGATGCGTTGCGGCGCGACAATCTGGGTGAGAGTTCAGCGACAATCAGGATGAGAATCCGAGGTCGT
>JAHDDY010000221.1 GCA_020629115.1 Paracoccaceae bacterium
GCCCGGTCCGCGGCCATGCGGGTGACGTTCGGCTGCAACGAGTACCAGTACTGCGCGCCGTCCACGTAGAGATGCGTGGCCTGGCCGGAGAGCTTCTTCAGGGCGTCGGCGAACTGCCCGGTCGGTTCACCGGGCTGGACGCAGCCGAGTGTGATCGTCTTGATGTCGATCCCGCGCGACCCGTCAGGTCGTGCGGCCGAGCCCATGTAGACGGTGCGGGCGGCACGGCGGGTGGCGGAGATGCGGCCGAAGTGGGTGTTGTCCTTGTCGATTCGGATCGGGAGTGCGTTCTCGCCATCGACATCGGACTTGATGACCGGGTCCCAGCCCTCTTCGAGGTACTTCCGCAGCTCACTCACCAGCGTGCCGGAGTCCATCGGGAGGTTGCCGGGCATGATCATCAGCGACTGATCGCCCCGCTGCCACAGCTCCGAGATGGCGATCGCCATGAAGCGGAGCACGCCTCGGGTTCGCTGGAACTTGTCGAGCGTGGACCAGTCCCCGAACAGGCGGTCGAACAGCTCGGGATGGATCGGATACGACAGCTCCATCCGTCGGCGGTACTCGAGTTCGCTCACCCCCGACGGGAAGTCTCGCTGCTCCTGCAGATACATCTCGCTGAACGCTCGGATCACGCCGTCGCGGATGCGGGCGTTCTCCGGTGTGATCGGGTCGAAGAGCCGGCGTCGGACGATCTCGAACGACTCATCCGGCGACGCCGGCTGCCACTGGGCTGCCTTGCGAGTGACGACGTTCTTCAGCTTCTCGAGCGCCGACTTGCCGCGGTCACCACCGACCTCGATGTCGGACGCAGGGATCGAGACGAGCAGCACCACGTTCGAGACCGCTGCTGCCGCCTCGGTGAGTGCTTGGGCGAACGTGAACTGCGTGTCGAAGTCACCACCGGCGAGTCGGTCCCCGTCGCCACCGTCACGAAGCTGCCGGGCGTAGGCGACCCACTCGTCGATGAGGATCACTGCCGGGCCGCACTGCTCGAACAGTGTCTTCAGGGCTCCGCCGGGGTTGGTGCCGGCTTCATCGTCGGCCCGCACGAGCTCGTAGCCCGCTGCCCCGCCGAGCTGGTAGGCGAGGTGCCCCCAGAGCGTGTGCAGCAGCAAGCCGTCGTCGGTCCGGCGTGGCGCGGTCGGTGAGGTCATCTGACCGACGATCACCGCCCGCTTCACATCTGCCGGCAGATCGAGCGACTCGGCGGCGAGTGCCTCACCGACCCCCGGAAGCTCGCCAGCACGGACACCGGAGGCCAGGTGGTAGAGGGCGATCATGCTGTGGGTCTTGCCGCCACCGAAGTTGGTCTGCAGCTCGACCACCGGGTCGCCGCCTTCACCCGACAGCCGGCGAGCGGCCCCGGTGAGCAGCTGCGTGAGACCGGCCGTCAGATAGGTGCGTGCGAAGAACGCCTTCGGGTCCTGGTACTCGTGATCGGCGGTGCCCGCAGCGACCTCGAACAGGTCGGCGGCGAACTCGGCCTGCTCGAACCGGCCTGCGGCCACATCCGCATGCGGGGAGACGATGTCGCGCCACGGGGTCAGGCCCGCTTGTGGCAGCCCCTCGGTCGGTTTCGCCGCCGTGCGCCGCCGTTCCGAGCGGGACTCCTCGTCGAACATCTGCCTCAACAGGTCGCGACGAGACGCCTTGAGCGCTGCCCGTTCCTCGCTCGCACCGAACGCTTCGAGCACGCGCTCCATGGCGTCGAGCGCGCGGACAGTGTCGTCCGAGGTGAACGAGCCCTGATGCGCCCAGGTGTTGCGCACATCAGCGACCTCGAAGATCAACGACCGTACCGCCTGTGGGAAGCCGTGACCGAACACCTCGTTCCACGTCACCTTGATGCACTTCAGTAGGAACGCTCCGTCAGCAGTCGACGGGTTGCGGTCCGGGCTGTGCAGCTTCTGGTTGACCGTCTCGAGCCAGCCGTCGCCGTAGAAGCCCAACCATGCGGCTTCGCACTTCGGCTGCAACCCATCCCGCAGCAGGTCGAGTGCCTGCGAGATCCGATCCTTGTTCGCTACCACCATGGCGAGATCACTCCTCGATCAGACGCTGCTGACCGTCCGCTGGGGCCGACGCTGCCTCGAGCAGCGACGGCCAGGCCGTGATGAGCGAGTTGTAGGCCGT
>JAHDDY010000222.1 GCA_020629115.1 Paracoccaceae bacterium
GGCAACTACCCGACCGCCGACAACCACTACCTCGCCCTGCCGGTCGTGCGCGCGCATCCGGGTCAGGTGCTGGTGACGCGGTTCCGCGCCTCGCCCGTGGCGAACGGCCCCGCCGACTACCCGACCGCGCCGCTGCGCTACTATTCGCTCAGCCAGGGGGACGAGGCGACCTACAACCACGCGACCCTCCACGACGCGCGGATCGCCGTCGCGCCGGACGGGATGGCCTACACCGTCATCGGCCCCGACAGCCCGGCCCTGCGCGCGAAGGCGCGGGCGATGGGGGCGAACTTCATGCCGTGGCTGGTGGGGGACAGGATGCTCCTCATCTACCGCAACATGCTGCCCCGGGCCGACTACCCTCACAGCGTCGACAAGGTGCCCTTCCTCGACAGGACGCGCCCCGCCGCCCCCCAGGCCGCGCGGCACGTCATCGGCGACTACGCCCTGACGGGGCGGCTGATGGACGAGGCGGACTTCATGGCGGCGACGGCGATGCCCGCGCTGTGACCGGGAGGGAGGAAAGGAGATACTCTGCCCCGGACGCGATCCGGTGCCTGTTCGAGCAGCGTACGGTATTGCGACAGGCCCCAGATTAGGTCCGGGGCGGAACCTTCATTCTTCCACCCGCGCGAGCAACTCCGCCATGAACGGCGCGATATGGGCGATCATGCGGTCGACGCCCTGCGCGTTGGGGTGGATGCCGTCGGCCTGGTTCAGGGACGGCTCCCCCGCCACGCCGTCGAGGAGGAACGGCTGGTAGACGATGTCGTATTCCGCCGCCAGCGCGGGCCAGATCGCCTCGTATTCGGCGATGTAGTCGGCACCCATGTTGCGCGGGGCCAGCATCCCGGCCAGCAGCACCTCGACCCCCGCCCCGGTCAGGCGGTCCAGCATCGCGTCGAGGTTGGCGCGGGTCTCGGCGGGGTCGATGCCGCGCAGGGCGTCGTTCGCCCCCAGCTCCAGGATGAGCGCATCGGGCAGGTCGCCGCCCAGCGTCCAGTCTAGCCGGGCGAGGCCCCCGGCGGTGGTGTCCCCCGAGACCCCGGCATTCTCGACCGTCACGGGGACGCCCGCATTCTCGTCGGCCCAGTCCTGCAACCGCGCGGAGAAGCCGTCGGCGGGCAACAGGCCGTAGCCCGCCGCGAGGCTGTCGCCGAAGACCACCACGCGCAGCGGGTCGCCCTCCTGCGCCTGCGCCTGCATGGGTGCCGCCGCGAGCAGCAGGGCGGCGCACGATGCCGCGAGGCGTTTGAAGGCGGCGCGGCGCGATGCATCTGTACGGGGGACAGCCCCCCGCCGAGGAGACAGCATCGTGACCAGCCCCGCCCTCCATCTCGACAGGGTCTCGCTCACCCTCGACGGCAATGCCGGGCCGGTGGCGATCCTGCACGAGGTATCGCTCTCCATCGCGGCGGGGGAGACGGTGGGGATCGTCGGTCCTTCGGGGTCGGGCAAGTCGAGCCTCCTCATGCTGATGGGCGGGCTGGAGCGGATTTCCTCCGGTCGTATCGCGGCTTTCGGGCAGGATTACGCCGCCATGGACGAGGACGCGCTCGCCCGCTTCCGCCGCGACAAGATGGGGGTCGTGTTCCAGTCCTTCCACCTCATCCCGACCATGACCGCGCTGGAGAACGTCGCCGTTCCGCTGGAGTTGGCAGGCGCGGGGGATGCGTTCGAGCGGGCGCGGGGCGCGCTGGAGGGCGTGGGGCTGGGCGCGCGGGTGGATCACTACCCCGCGCAGATGTCGGGCGGCGAGCAGCAGCGCGTCGCGCTGGCCCGCGCGACCGTGCCGGGGCCGTCGATCCTGCTGGCGGACGAGCCGACGGGGAATCTGGACGGGAAGACAGGCGAGGCCATCGTCGATCTGCTGTTCTCGCTGCGCGAGCGCGCTGGGGAGCGCACGACGCTGGTGCTGGTCACCCATGACGAGACGCTGGCGCGGCGCTGCGACCGGGTGCTGCGCATGACGGACGGGCGGCTCGTGGCGGATGTGCGGGGGGAGGCGGCGTGATGGGGGCGTGGCGCTTTATTCGGCGAGGTCCCCGGTCTTCGCCGGGGACGGAGCGTTCGTGTCCCCCGTCCCCGGCGAAGACCGGGGACCTCGATGGAACAAGGGACCGCACCCCATGAC
>JAHDDY010000223.1 GCA_020629115.1 Paracoccaceae bacterium
GGTGGCAGGAAATAGGGGGTCTTTCTTCGCATGTCGCGCTCAAAACGTCTCACAGATGCGGACCGCATGGAGATCGTTCGCGAATCTGCGGAAGGCGTTTCCACTTCAGTGCTGGCGGAACGGTTTGGCGTGTCGGTGCGGGCGATTCAGTACACGCTCAAAGCCGATGCCGAGCGCCAGACGGATGCCGCGATCCCCGTCTCAGCAGTCAGTGTGAAGGTCACGGCTGCGGAGCTGGCGGCGCTCGATGCGGTGTTGGCGAAGGCGGGGATCGAGAGCCGGGCCCAGGGGCTGCGGCGGCTCATTCAGGCGGCGGGTGGCGTGTTTGTCCCGGACGCGCAGATGGCAGCAGAGATGGCGCGCTACCGCGCCTCGCTGCACGAGGTCGGCAACGGGGTCGCGCAGATCGCCAAGCAGATGACGCGGGCCAACCGGATGGGGCAGGGGGCTGATGGTGGCACGAGTGCCGAGTTCTCGGAATTGCGCCTTGCGCAGATGCGCGGGCTGGCGCGGTTCATTCTGGACTCCGCTGACGAGATCGACCTGCTCTTGCGGCGCCGTCGAGACGCGATGCAGCTGCAGGCCACGGCCGCGCTGAGGGAGTTTGCCCATGCGGCTGAATGATGCCGTCCATGCCGTCACGGGCGAGGTCTTCCGGGATGGCTGGAGCCGCGTCCGGGGCTCGATGCAGGGGCTGCACGTGGCCAAGCAGACCCAGCTTACGCGCGCGGCAGCAGGGCATCAGCCAGCGGTCTTCAAGGCGATCCGGGGCGGCGGCACGCATACCAAATCGCAGCTCGCAAACCAGCTCGATTACCTCACCACCAAGTCCACCCATATCGTGGACAGTAGCGGGTTCCTGGATGGCAAGGCGAAGCTCGAGGCGGGTGACATCAAGGATCTGACCGAGCGTTTTGCCAAGCGGTGGGATGCGGGCTTCAAGCCCAAGCTGGGCCAGACGACCCATATGCTCATGTCCTTCCCCATCGGCACGCGCGGCGAGGATGTGCGCGACATCGCGACCGATGTGGCCGAGCGGTTCTTCCAGACCGATGCGGGGCATTTCGACTACATCATCGCAGTGCATGAGGACCGTGATCACCCGCATGCGCATCTGGTTCTGAACCGCCGCTCGCAAGAAGGCGAGTTCTTCTTCCTCGGCCGCAACCACCGCTTCAACTATGACGATTTCCGCCTCGCCATGGTCGAGGAGGCCGAGAAGTACGGCGTGCGGCTGGAGGCCACGCGTCGCGTCGATCGCGGGGTTGTCCATTACCCGCCCCGCACCAGCGAAGTTTATGCGGCGAAAGAAGAGGGGCGCGTGCCCCGTGAGCGGGAACGCGTGGGGACTGACCTAACGCGGACGCTGGCGGAGATCGCCAACACCAGAACTGTCTACCATTCGCTTGCTGCGGAGGCCTCCCGGGAGGCCCGCGAGGATATTGCCGCAGCACTCTTCCGCGCGGGCGAGGTGCTGGCGCATGGCGGGCAGGTGGACCGAACAGGAGATGTGTATATGGCCGAGGATCAAAGTTTCGAGGATCTGAGAAGCCTCTATGCGGAGAAGCTCGCGCGGGTGCAGGGCATGATCGCCGAGAAGTCTGACGCGGAACGTCCCGTGCTGGAAAAACGCCTCATCGAGATCCAGACGCAGGTCCAGCACATGCAGCCTCTCGGTTTGCGATCATCCACGCTGTCAGAGACCCCCTCGGAGGGCGGGATCTATTCGGAAGCCAATATCGACGCCAGCCAGCGCGAGCGACTGGCCGAGCCCGACCTGAGATCGCGCATTGACGCGGCACTACGGGGCACCGGGATCAGCACAGTGGAAGTGGTGGCCCGGATCGAGACGGGCGCCTCAAATGCTGCACTGGAGCATCAATGGATCGCCGACGATCTTGCCAAGGTGGCCGAGGCGCGCGATCTGAACCTTGAACGCCGCGCCGATCTGGAACAGGCGCGCGATATTCTCAACGATGTGCATGTCGCGCTTGGTACGCTTTTGGAACGGGAGAACGTGCTGCGCCGAGATGGCATCATGGAAGCGGAAACGGACAGCGAGCGGTTCCATTATCACCGGGACGCGGTCCGGGCGATGGAAGGGACAATCCGT
>JAHDDY010000224.1 GCA_020629115.1 Paracoccaceae bacterium
GCCGATCCCGAGGGCAACGCGTTCTGCATCGTGAACGCCGGCCATGGGTGACGGTCTCACCGCCGCCGAGGTGATCGAGCGGCTGCGGCTCGAACCGCACCCCGAAGGCGGCCACTACCGCCAGACCTGGATCGCCGACACCGACGGTGACGAGCGAGCAGCCGGGACGGCGATCTTCTTCCTGCTCGCCGCCGGGGAACGGAGCCACTGGCACCGGGTGGACGCCACCGAGATCTGGCACCACTACGCCGGTGCGCCGCTGGTGTTGTCGACGGCGGCCGACGCGGTGGGGCCGACCACCGAACGAACCCTCGGCCCCGATCTCGCAGCGGGCGAGCTGCCGCAACTCATCGTGCCGACGGACCACTGGCAGGCGGCCCGCTCGACCGGCGAGTGGACACTCGTCGGCTGCACGGTCTCGCCCGGCTTCCGGTTCGACGGGTTCGAGCTCGCCGAGCCTGGGTTCGACATCCCGAGGGCCTGAGCACCTCCCGACGAGCGTCACCAGGTGAGGCCGAGCACCTCTCGCATCGCCGCTTCGAACGCGCCGTCGTCGAGCTGTCGGCGAGCATCGAGGACCATCTCGGCGTCTGGGCCGATCCGAACCCGCAGCGGCGTCGTCGGGTCGTCGATGGCGTCCGCGATGACACGAGCAGCCTCCTCGACCGGCGTCCGCCCACCGTCGGTCACGACGTCATCGGTGCCCTCCCACTGCCGTCGGAGTTCGTCGTAGACCGAAGGACCCGGCACGCGGAGACCTCGTTTCATCCCTGGCGCGATGTAGCCCGGCTGGACGATGACGACCCGGATGCCGAAGTGCGCGAGTTCGTAGTGCAGCGATTCCGAGAGACCCTCGAGCGCGAACTTGGTCGTCGAGTAGGGCCCATCGAGTGGCGAGCCGACTGCGCCCTGGACGCTCGAGATGTTGACGATCACACCACTCCCCCGCTCACGCCACGAGGGCGCCACCGCCTGCACCATGCGCAGCGGACCGATCGTGTTGGTCTCGAGCATGTGCCGCATGGCGTCGATGGGGAACGACTCGAGTGGCCCGCCGGCCGATGAGGCTGCGTTGTTGACGATCACGTCGAGCGGGCCGACCGCGGACAGGCAGCGGTCGATGGAAGCGGGGTCCGTGACGTCGAGATCGTGGGCCCGCAGCCCGGGACGTTCGTCGATCACAGAGGAGTCTCGGGCGGTGGCGATGACCTCGTGTCCCCGAGAAGAGAGCTCGTGGGCGGTTGCCAGCCCGATCGCACGACCGGCCCCGGTGATCAGGATCCGCTTCGGGTCATCGAGCGCCATGATCCGAGCCTCTCAGACGCCGGGGCGTCCCGACCCGGAATATCCCGCGCATCGGTCGCAGTAGCGTGCCGGCCGTGAGCACGCCCGAGATCGAGGAGTTCTACGCCGGGCTCGACGCCTGGCGTGACGAGGCGGCGGCCCTGCGGGCGATCGTGCTCGACGTCGGCCTCGAGGAGACCTGGAAGTGGCGTCAGCCCTGCTACGTGCACGCCGGCACGAACGTCGTGATGGTCGCCCCGTTCAAGGAGCACTGCGACCTGGCCTTCTTCGCCGGCGTGCTGCTCAGCGACCCCGACGGTCTCCTCACCGTGCCCGGCAAGGACTCCCAGAGCGCCCGCCAGTTCCGCTTCACCTCTGTCGCCGAGATCGAGCGGCACGACGCTGCGATCCGCGGCTTCCTCACCGAGGCGAAGGACCACGCCGAGGCCGGCACGAAGGTCGAGTTCGCCGCCAAGGACGAACTCCAGCTGCCCGACGAACTCCTCGCACGCTTCGACGACGTCGAGGGCCTGGAGGGCGCCTTCCACGCCCTCACGCCCGGTCGCCAACGCGGATTCGTCCTCCACATCGCCGGTGCGAAGCAGTCGGCGACTCGAGCGAAGCGGGTCGAGGGCCACCTCGAGCGGATTCTCGCCGGCAAGGGCATCCACGACTGCGTCTGCGGCACGTCGGCGCGCATGCCCCGCTGCGACGGATCACACAGTCGTTGATCCGGAGTCAGACCGGCACGGTGAACAGCACGTCGTCCGGGTCGCTCGACGTGACCACGAACGAGTCGAGGTCGTCCGGAGTGAGCGGCGTC
>JAHDDY010000070.1:0-17221 GCA_020629115.1 Paracoccaceae bacterium
GGCGGCGCAGCAGCAGCTTGGGCGAGGACGCGGCATTCGGCCCGGGCCCGCGCCCTGCGCCCCAGCCGCCGCCGGACGGTGCGCTCATAGCTCCGTCACCCCGCCCGCGCCTCGCCCGCCAGCCCAAAGGCGGCGTGGAGGGCCTGGACGGCGAGTTCCATGTACTTGCGCTGGACGAGGACGGAGACCTTGATCTCGGAGGTGGTGATGACCTGGATGTTCACGCCGTCATTGGCGAGGGCCGAGAACATGCGCTGGGCGACGCCCGTGTGGCTGCGCATGCCGATGCCGACGACGGAGACCTTGGCCACGTCACGGTCGGCGACCAGCCCGGCGTAGCCGATGGACTCCCTCGCCCCGTCGATGGTCGCCCGCGCGCGCTCGAAATCGTCCAGATGGACCGTGAAGGTCATGTCCGTGCGCCCGTCGTCCGAGATGTTCTGCACGATCATGTCGACGTTCACGTTCGCCTCGGCCAGCGGCCCGAAGATGGCCGCCGCCACGCCGGGGCGGTCCTCCACGTCCTGCACGGTGATCTTGGCCTCGTCGCGCGAGAAGGCGACCCCGGTGACGACGTTGCTTTCCATGATTTCCTCCTCGTCGCAGACGATGGTGCCCGGCTCGTCCGAGAAGCTGGAGCGCACCTGTAGCGGGACCTTGTAGCGCATGGCCAGCTCGACCGAGCGCGTCTGGAGCACCTTGGCTCCCTGGGAGGCCAGCTCCAGCATCTCCTCGAAGGCGATGCGCTCGATCTTGCGGGCGGACGGTTCCAGCCGGGGGTCGGTGGTGTAGACGCCGTCCACGTCGGTGTAGATATCGCACCGTTCGGCGTCGAGGGCAGCGGCGATGGCGACGGCGCTGGTATCCGAGCCGCCCCGGCCCAGCGTCGCGATGCGGTTGCCCGGCGCGAGGCCCTGGAAGCCCGCGCAGACGGCCACGTCGAAGCCCTCCTCGAACTTGGCGAGCATCGCGGCGGTGTCCACCTCCTCGATCCGGGCGGCCCCGTGGGCGGCGTCGGTGCGCATCGGCATCTGCCACCCCTGCCAGGACCGGGCGGGGACACCCATCTCCTGAAGCGTCAGCGCCATGAGGCCGGACGTCACCTGCTCGCCCGAGGCGACGATGGCGTCGTATTCGCGGGCGTCGTAGAGCGAGGAGACCGAGCGCACGTAGCCCACGAGCTTGTTGGTCTCGCCCGCCATGGCCGAGACGATGACCGCGACCTTCCAGCCCGCCTCCACCTCGCGCTTGACCTTCTCGGCGGCGTTGCGGATGCGGTCGAGATCGGCAACGGACGTGCCGCCGAATTTCATCACCAGAATGGCCATGAAGTCGATCCGGGCCTTGCGCCCGCCTCCTCTAGAGAAATCGCGCCTCCCTTACCGGGATGCGACGGAATGCGCAAGGGAGCTGGGGCAGGCCGCACGGTATCGGCACCGTATTCACGGGGGAGCGTCCCACTGCGATTCGGCGTCGATGCACCCGGCCAGCGCCAGCGCCTTCTCCGCCAGGGGACGCGGGGTTCCGGCCCGCATCCCGTAGAGGAAGAACCGCTCGAACAGGGCGCGCCGCGTCCAGAAGATCCATGGCAGGCTCTCGTCCGGCCAGAACGCGCACAGCCGGATCTCGACGGTGCATCCCATATCCCAGTCGCGATGCAGATGCTCCACCAGCCGATCCGTCGGCAGGGCGTCGATCTGTGCGCCGATCTCCTCCGCACACCATCCCCCGAGGGCGAACATGCAGAAGACGTCGTCGAGGGTGCTGACGGTGTCGAAGGGGAAATGATGCAGGCACAGGCGCTGGAAATCGTCGATCACCGACCATTCCTCGGCGCTCCAGCGCGAGGCGTCGCCCGTCGGGTAGCGCGACAGGACGGTCTCGATCCCGTGGGGCGGCACGTCCAGCCCGCTCGCGATCATCTCCAGCAGCCGGGGCAGGAGCCATGCCCATAACTCCCGGGGCAGGTCGGCCGGAACGGCGGCACCGGCCCACTCCCTGTAATAGGCGACCGGCAGCCCCCGCGCGCCGTGCGCGAAGAAGTCCGCCTTCACATCCGGGTCCATGCAGCAGGTGCACGCGTGGTCCGACCCGGGTACCGGCCCGTCGAAGACGCGATAGGCCCGCTCCACCACCTCGAAGAAAGGGCTGTCCTTCGCGACGCGGCCCTCTTCCCGACGCTCCGTATCCGATGCATTCGTCATCGAGCGATCCTACCCGCCATCGGGATCGAGGGAAAGGGCGGCCACCGCCTTGCGGCCCCGCGCGACTTCGTCGAAGCTCGCGGGATGAACCCATTCGACCGCCCCGAGTCGCAAGCCACCCGGCGCGCGAAGCCCATGGCCTTCCAGCCGCCGCCGGCCCCCTCCTGAAAGATCGTTCCACACCCCTTCAGGAGAAAGACCCGATGACAAAGCGACCCAACATCGTCCTCGTCATGGCCGATCAACTCGCGCCCCATTTCACCGGCACCTACGGCCACCCCCTCGTGCAGACGCCGAACATGGACGCCCTCGCCGCGCGGGGGACGCGCTTCGACGCGGCCTATTGCAATGCGCCCCTCTGCGCGCCCTCGCGGTTCAGCTTCATGTCGGGTCAGCACGTCACGCGCATCGCGGCCTACGACAATGCGTCCGAGTTCCCCGCGACCGTCCCGACCTTCGCCCATTACCTGCGCATGATGGGCTATCGCACCTGTCTGTCGGGCAAGATGCATTTCGTCGGTCCCGATCAGCTGCACGGCTTCGAGGAGCGGCTGACGACCGACATATACCCCGCCGACCACGCCTGGACCCCCGACTGGGAGATGCCGGACGAGCGCATCGACCATTTCTATCACAACATGGATGCCGTGAAGACCGCCGGGATGGCGGCCACGACCTTCCAGATCGAGTACGACGAGGAGACCGCGTTCTACGCCCGGCGCAAGCTCTTCGAATACAGGATGAACGCCGTCGAGCCGTTCTGCATGGTGGTCAGCTTCATCCATCCGCACGACCCCTACGTCGCCCGGCCCGAGTGGTGGCATCTCTACGACCACGACGCCATCGACATGCCGTCCTCCCCCGAGGCGACCGATCCGCATTCCCGGCGAGTCATGGCCGGGATCGAGGCGAGCGTGACCGACGTGACCGCGGAGGAGGTGCGCAACGCGCGCCATGCCTATTACGCCAACGTGTCCTATTTCGATTCCAACGTCGGGAAGATCGTGAAGGCGCTGGAGGAGGCGGACCTGCTCGACGATACGGTGGTCGTGGTCACGTCGGACCATGGCGACATGCTGGGCGAGCGCGGGCTGTGGTACAAGATGACCTGGTTCGAGCATTCCGCCCGCGTGCCCCTCGTCATGGCCGGACCGGGGATCGCGCGGGGTGTCGCGGGAGCACCCTGCTCGCTGGTCGACATCCTGCCCACCTTCCTCGACATCGCCGCCGCCGGGGGCGAGGCCCCCGCGCCGGGGATGCCGCTGGACGGACGCTCGCTGCTGCCCGAAGCGCGGGGCGAGGCGGCTCCCGCCGATGCCGAGGCCATCGGCGAATATTGCGCCGAGATGGCCCCCGCGCATCCGGTCCTCATGATCCGGCGGGGGCGGTGGAAATACGTCCATTGCGACGTGGACCCGCCCCAGCTCTACGACCTGGAGGCGGACCCGATGGAACTGGAGAACCGCGCCGCCGACCCCGCCCATGCCGGCACCGCCCGCGCCTTCGTCGACGAGGTGGCCGCGCGGTGGGACTCGGCGGCCATCCGCGAGAACGTGATCGCCACCCAGCGCCAGCGCAGGGCCGTCCATGCGGCGATGGAGGCGGGGCTGTGGACCTCCTGGGACTACACGCCGCCCCGGGACGCGAGCACCGAATACGTGCGCAACACCGTTTCCTGGGATGACGTGCTGCACCGGATGCAGTATCCGCCTCCCGGCGGTCGCTCCTGACCGCCTCCCCCGGAGCGGACCCCCATGCGGCATCATCTGTGGATCATCGGCGTACTGATCGCCTTCGCGCTCGGCCTCGTCTGGCTGCTCGCGCAGCCGGAGCCGGAACTCAAGCGCCTCGCCTCCGAAGGGGAGGGCATCGAGACGGCCTCCGCCATCGGCTTCGGCCTCTGCGCGCTCGCCGTCTGGGCCCGGACGCGGACGGCGGCGGCAAGCAAGGTGATGGTCTCGGTGCTGATGCTGGTACTGGTGGCGCGGGAGCTGGACCTCGACAAGAGCCAGTTCACGCGCGGGCTGTTCAAGTCCTCGCAATACCTGCGGGGCGACGTGCCCGTCGGCGAGAAGCTGATCGGCGCGCTCATCCTGCTGGCCATCGCAGGCTGCCTCATCGCGCTGATCCGCCGGGAATGGGCGACCCTGCGCGACGGCTTGCGCGTGCGCCACGCGGGCATCGCGGCGCTGGGCGTGGCGGCGGTCTTCGCGGCCATCGCCAAGTCCCTCGACGGCATCGCCCGCAAGCTGGAACCGCTCGGCATCGTCGTGGACGAGGGATGGATCGTGCCGCTCCAGGGGACGGAGGAGCTGATGGAGCTGACCATCGCCGCGCTCCTCCTCGTCGCCGTGCTGGTGCCTTGGCGGGGGCGGCGCTGACGCGCGGCCCGGACGCCCCTTTTCGCGCGACTGCCATGACTTCGCCCCATCGAGCCGCATATCGTCACCCGAACGCGGAACACGGAGGGCGACCGATGGCCTTGACCACGACGATGCGATGCCTCGCGATGGCGGGGGCGATGGGCCTGCTGGCCGGATGCGCCGCCCAGCGACCGGCGTCCTACACGCCCGCGTCCCAGGTGGGCGTTCCCTACACCCCGCCGCCGGGAGACGTCGCGCCCTACGAGCCGGCACCCCGCGCGGGCTATGCCCGGCCTCGGCCCCAGGTCAGCGTGGGCGGGCGGTACAACTACCGGGGCAACAAGTATATCGGGTATTCCTACCCCGGCGGCTACCGCCGCAACCCGACCCTCGGCGATACCCTGCTCGATACCATGACGGGCAACGACCGCTTCTGAGGCTCGGCTATAGTGAAACGCGATCAGGTTGAGCCACAGAGTGTCAGGAAATGCGCACGTCTTGGCGCAATTCCTGACCCGACTTGATCGCGTTTCACCCTAGAAGGTCGCCCGCGCCCGGTCGAACCCGTCCGACAGGTCGGCGATGATATCGTCCACGTCCTCAAGTCCGACATGGATGCGCATCACCTGACCCTCCGCCACGTCCGGGCGGGGCCAGCGGGTCGCGCTGCGGATCGAGGGCGGATCGACCGGAATCAGCAGGCTCTCGAACCCGCCCCACGAGAAGCCCATGCCGTGCAGGCGCATCGAATCGAGCATCGCCGAGAGCGCGGCGTCGTTGCACATCGGCGGCGCGAGGACGAAGCCGAACAGGCTCGACGCGCCGAGGAAGTCGCGCTTCCAGAGGGCGTGCCCCCGGTCGTGGGGCAGGGCGGGGTGCATGACCTGCGCCACCTCGTCCCGGCCCATCAGCCACTCGGCCACCTTCAGCCCGCTTTCCCAGTGCCGGGGCAGGCGGGCGTGGATGGTGCGGATGCCGCGCATGGCGAGGAACACGTCGTCGGGCGAGGGACAGATGCCGGTCTCCTGCTGCGCCCGCTGCATCGCCGGATAGGCCTCCTCGGTGCAGCTCACGCTGCCCATCACCAGATCCGAATGGCCGGCGATGTACTTCGTCACTGCCTGCACCGACACGTCGACCCCGTGCTCGAAGGGCTTGAAGTAGAGCGGCGAGGCCCAGGTATTGTCCATCACCACGGTCGCGCCGTGCGCATGGGCGACCTCGGCGATGGCGGGGATATCCTGCACCTCGAAGGTCCAGGAGCCGGGGCTTTCGACCCAGACGACCTTCGTGTTCGGACGCATCATCTCCGCGATGCCCGTACCGATCAGCGGATCGTAATAGGTCGTCTCGACGCCCATCCGCTTGAGCATCCCCTCGCAGAAGGCGCGCACGGGGCCGTAGACGCTGTCGAGCATCAGGAGGTGATCGCCCGCGCCGAGATAGGCCAGCAGCGGCAGGGTGCAGGCGGCGAGACCCGAGCATTGCAGCCGCGTGCGATAGCCCCCTTCGAGCGCGCGAATCGCCTCCTCCAGCGCGAAGGTGGTCGTCGTGCCGTGGACGCCGTAGGTATGCCCGTCCCCCGAGCGCATCCGGCGCGACCCGCGCAGCGCTTCCAGCGTGGGAAACAGGATGGTCGAGGCGTGCATCACCGGCGGGTTCACCACGCCGGAGAAGTCGTGGGGCCTGCGTCCGGCATGGATCGCGCGGGTGCCGTCTTTCATCGTCGCATCGCCTCTGATGGCGCGGGGTGACCCTGGGTCAGCTCGCAATATCGCTTAATTGTTTCGCAGAACATTGTTACAAAAACGGATTCCATGGCCCTTTGCCAGCATAATCGGTCCTTTCCGTCCGATTGCGGTTGAAAGCATTCCTTAAGATGATAGAGACTCGCACCAGCCTTGATCGTGATTGGGTTTGCGGTCGGTTAATCGCGCGTAACGACGCGATATGACTTGGAATAACAGGGAAGACTCAAGATGAACCTTCGTAAAGCCACGGGCGCGCTCAGCGCCCTCGCCCTGACGATGACCGCCTCGACCGCCTTCGCGGACGGCCACGAGGGCGGCACCCTCGCCAGCGTCACGGGCAACGGCGCCGTGCAGTGCGGCGTGTCCCAGGGCCTGCCGGGCTTCTCCAACAAGGACGACGCCGGCAACTGGACCGGCATCGACGTGGATCTCTGCCGCGCCGTCGCCGCCGCCGTCTTCGGCGACGCGAACGCCGTGCGCTTCACCCCGCTCTCGGCCAAGGAGCGCTTCACCGCGCTGTCCTCGGGCGAGGTGGACATGCTGTCGCGCAATACGACCTGGACCATGACCCGCGATACGCAGCTCGGCCTGAACTTCGCCGGCGTCAACTACTATGACGGCCAGGGCATGATGGTCCCGACCTCGCTGGGCGTCACCAACGCCATGGAGCTGGACGGCGCGTCGATCTGCACCAACACGGGCACGACGACCGAACTGAACATCACCGACTTCTTCCGCACGAACAACATGTCGTTCGAGCTGGTCGCCTTCGAGAAGGCGGACGAAGTGGTCGCGGCCTACGATTCGGGCCGTTGCGACGTCTACACGACCGACAAGTCGGGCATCGCGGCCCAGCGTCTCAAGCTGTCCGATCCGGGCGCGCACACCATCCTGCCCGAGACGATCTCGAAGGAGCCGCTCGGCCCCGTCGTGCGCCAGGGCGATGACGGCTGGTTCAACGTCGTCCGCTGGACGCTGAACTGCATGATCAACGCCGAGGAGATGGGCGTCACCTCGTCCAACGTCTCCGACATGATGAACAGCGACAACCCCGGCATCAAGCGCCTGCTCGGCACCGAAGGCACCTTCGGCGAGAACATCGGCGTCTCGAACGGCTGGTGCGCCAACATCATCGGCCAGGTCGGCAACTACGGCGAAAGCTACGAGGCCAACGTCGGCGCGGACACCCCGCTCCAGCTCGCCCGCGACGGCAGCGTGAACGCGCTGTGGACCGAAGGCGGCCTGATGTACGCCCCGCCGATCCGCTAACCAGCTCCGGGCCGCTCCCCATCATGGGGGGCGGCCCTTTTCTTTTGTCGCTTCATACGATTGCATAGCGTGGGGGACGTGCCGCGATGGCATCTCAAACCGAGCGGGACGGGGACGAGGGCGGCCTTGCCGCGCTGATCTACGACCCCAAGGCCCGGGGCCTTCTGTTTCAGGTCATTCTCCTGCTGGCCGTCATCGGCTTCTTCGCGTGGGTGCTCGACAACACGATCAGCAACCTCGCGGCGCAGAACAAGAAATCCGGCTTCGGCTTCCTGGGCGAGACGAGCGGTTTCCAGATCCTCACCACGCTCGGCACCTATCTCATCGAATCGCGCCCCGGCGAGGCCACGTATTTCGACATCTTCTGGATCGGGGTGATCAACACGCTGGCCGTGGCCGTGATCGGGATCGTCCTCGCCACCATCCTCGGTTTCGTCATCGGCATCTGCCGCCTGTCCTCGAACATCATCCTGCGCGGCTTCGCGACGGTCTACGTGGAGGTGCTGCGCAACCTGCCGCTGCTGCTCCAGATCCTGTTCTTCTACATCGTCGTCCTGCGCATCCTGCCGGACAAGCGCGATCCGGGCTACACCGCCTTCGACGGCGCGTTCGGATTGAACATCGAAGGGCTGTTCGCGCCGTATCCGTCGATCTCGGACGGGTTCGGCACGGTCCTCCTCGCCTTCCTCGGGGCCTGCGTCCTCGCCTGGATCGTCGCGTGGCTGGCACGCAAGCGGCAGGAGGCGACGGGCAAGCAGTTTCCGTCCTTCTGGGTCGGTCTCGCCCTCGTCGTCGCCATCACCATGGCCGTCTTCTACGCGGTGGGACAGCCGATGGTCTGGGAGTTCCCGCGCTTCCTGAACGCGGGCGACGAACTGCCCGACGGGCGCACCGTCAGCCGCATCCGCGCGGGCTACGACATCACGCTCGGCGGCATGGTCATCGTGCCCGAGTTCCTCGCCCTGCTGCTGGCCCTGTCGCTCTACACCGCAAGCTTCATCGCCGAGATCGTGCGCGCCGGCATCCTCGCGGTGCCGGGCGGACAGACGGAGGCGTCGAAGGCGCTGGGCATGAGCAACGGCGCGACCCTGCGCCTCGTCGTCATCCCGCAGGCGCTGCGCGTCATCATCCCGCCGCTGACCTCGCAATACCTGAATCTGACCAAGAACTCGTCCCTCGCGGTGGCCATCGCCTATCCGGACATCGTGTCCATCTTCGCGGGGACGGCCCTCAACCAGGTCGGACAGGAGATCGAGATGATCTTCATGATGATGATGGTCTACCTCGTCATCTCGCTGGTCACGTCGGCCTTCATGAACTGGTTCAACGACCGCATGCGCCTGGTCGAGCGGTAGGGGAACACGATGAGCGATACGCATTCCGAAGTGGGCCGCAGCCTCGCCTACATCCGCACCGAGGAGGCTCCGCTGCTCGATCCGCCCGCCAGCGAGACGGGGATCGTGGGCTGGGCGCGGCAGAACATCTTCGCCTCGATGAGCGACTTCTCGTCCATCCGCGCGGCCATCGCCTCGCTCCTGATGATCGTGCTGACGCTCGCGGTCCTATACTACGGGCTGATGCTGATCTGGGGGATGGTGAAGTTCACCCTGATCGACGCGGTCTGGACCGACCCGCAGGGCCTCAAGCGCGGGGTCTGCACCACCATCGCCCAGGGCGGCCCCCATCCCGAGGGATGGTTCGGGGCCTGCTGGCCCTATGTCGATGCGAAGTGGAAGCTGTTCGTCTATTCCTCCTACCCGACGGAGGAGCTGTGGCGCGTCAACCTGACCTTCCTAGTCGGTTCGATCGGCGTCGCGTGGCTCGTCTCCGACGCGGTGCCGCGGCGCTGGCTGTGGGGCGCGATCATGCTCGGTGCGGGCATCGCGCTCGCCTGGTGGTCCAGCCAGCCCATCCCCAATGACGGGGCGGCGCTGCTGAACGATACCGACGTGATGACCCTCGATCCCGCCAAGACCAACTGGATACACGATACCGTCTTCTACCGCGTCCTGACCATGTTCCCCATCGGGGCCTGGATCCTCATGGCCGTCGGCGTGCTCTACCTGCTGCTCGTGCGCCCCGTCGGGCGGGGTGCGGTGGCGATGATGATGCTCGCCGTCTTCCCCGTCCTCGCCTTCATCCTGCTGACGGGGGGCGATCTGGAGGGGGATACGGGCTTCTGGACCAACCTGCTCGGCCTCGCCGCCTTCGGCCTCGCCGTCTGGCTCATCGCCCGGCTCTTCGGTCAGGGCGGCGTGGCGGCCACGCTGATCGCGCTCTGCGTCCTCGCGGTCGCGGCGGTCGTCCTGTTCACCCTGTTCGAGCCGCTCACGGGCCTGACGCTCTTCGACTTCGACCGCACCGGCGCGGGGATGCGCATCAACCTGCCGATCCCCGCCGATACGGTCGGCATGATCCAGAGCGGGCTGGGCCTGCTCGCGCTGCTCGGCATCCTGACGCTCGGCGGCACGCCCGGGCTGGCCATGCGCGTCCTGCTCGCCATCCCCGTGCTCCTGATGATCGCGGGGGGCTACGGCGAGGCCGGCACCGCGTCGCTGCCGCTGCCGGTGGGCTGGATGATCTGGCTGCTCCTGCTCGTCGGTGTTCTCGGCTTCGTGCTGATGACCGTGGTCGGCGCGTCGCGCAACGAATGGCATTCGGCGATGTACGGCTTCGGGCGCGGCACGGGCTGGACCCTGTTCCTGCTCGCGCTGGTGATCGGCATCGTCGCCTTCCTCGGCGGCCACTGGTTCGTCGACCTGATCGAGCTGGCCGCCGACGGGGAGACGGACCGCTTCCTCTCGGACGCGCACCTGATGCACCATGACGGGACGGGCGCCGCCGATTTCGAGATCGCGCGCGATGTCTGGCCGCTGCCGGTGGTCGAGACCTCCGTCTGGGGCGGGCTGCTGGTGACGCTGGTCGTGGCCGTCGCCGGGATCGTCGCCTCATTGCCCCTCGGCATCCTGCTCGCGCTCGGCCGCCGGTCGCAGCTGCCGGCGGTCCGGATCCTCTCGGTCGGCTTCATCGAGTTCTGGCGCGGGGTGCCGCTCATCACGGTGCTCTTCATGTCCTCCGTGATGCTGCCCCTCTTCCTGCCCGAGGGGGTGGAGTTCAACAAGCTGCTCCGTGCCCTCATCGGCGTCGCGCTCTTCGCGTCGGCCTACATGGCCGAGGTGGTGCGCGGGGGGCTTCAGGCCATCCCGAAGGGCCAGTACGAGGGCGCCGATTCGCTTGGCCTGAGCTACGGCCAGAAGATGCGCCTCATCGTCATGCCGCAGGCGCTGACCCTCGTCATCCCCGGCATCGTGAACACCTTCATCGGCCTGTTCAAGGATACGACGCTGGTGCTCATCATCGGCCTGTTCGACCTGCTCGGCGCGGTGCAGAACACGCTGACGGATGCGAGCTGGGCCTCCCCGGTGCAGCAGCCCACGGGCTATTTCGTCGCCGCGGCGATCTTCTGGATCTTCTGCTTCGGCATGTCGCGCTATTCGATGTTCATGGAAAACAGGCTCCGTCGCGGGCACGCAAGATAAGGAAAGAGAGCCATGACGATGACCGAACAGGCGGCGATCGACCGCTCGAAGATGCAGGTCGGCAAGGATGTCGCCATCGAGATCCGCGACATGAACAAGTGGTACGGCACCTTCCACGTGCTGCGCGACATCAACCTGACGGTCCATGACGGCGAGCGCATCGTCATCTGCGGCCCGTCCGGGTCCGGCAAGTCGACGCTCATCCGCTGCATCAACCGGCTGGAGGAACACCAGCAGGGCACCATCGTCGTGGACGGCATCGAGCTGACGGGCGACCTCAAGCGCATCGACGAGATCCGGCGCGAGGTGGGCATGTGCTTCCAGCACTTCAACCTGTTCCCGCACCTGTCGATCCTGGAGAACTGCACCCTCGCGCCGATCTGGGTCCGCAAGATGCCCAAGAAGCAGGCCGAAGAGGTGGCGATGCACTTCCTCGAACGCGTCAAGATCCCCGAGCAGGCGCACAAGTATCCCGGCCAGCTTTCGGGCGGCCAGCAGCAGCGCGTCGCCATCGCGCGGTCCCTGTGCATGAATCCTAAGATCATGCTCTTCGACGAGCCGACCTCGGCCCTCGATCCGGAGATGATCAAGGAGGTGCTCGACACCATGATCTCCCTCGCCGAGGAGGGCATGACCATGCTCTGCGTGACCCACGAGATGGGCTTCGCCAAGCAGGTCGCCAACCGCGTCATCTTCATGGACGAGGGCCAGATCGTCGAGCAGAACGAACCGCAGGAATTCTTCAACAACCCGCGGAACGAGCGGACGCAACTGTTCCTGAGCCAGATACTGGGGCACTAGGTCACCGACTCATAAACCGCATCCAGATCCTAGCTGATGCGATTTTGACGAGCGCGAGGTAGTTGTCGTCGTGTTTCTCGTATCGGGTTGCGACGGCTCTGAAGTGCTTGATCTTCGAGAAGAAGCGTTCGACGACGTTTCGATAGCGGTACAGGAACTTCGAGAACGGGATCGGGTCGAGCCTGTTGGGCATGGGCCGCACGTTCGCCCATGCGCCCCGTGCGGCGATGTCGGCGCGCAGCCTGTTGCTGTCATAGGCGCGGTCGGCGAGGAGTATCTGTCCGTCGCCCAAATCGCCGAGCATGTCGGCGGCGCTCTTGCCGTCATGGGCCTGCCCGGCGGTCAGCTTGAGCTTCACCGGCAGGCCGTTTCCGTCGACGAGAGCATGAATTTTCGTCGTCAGACCACCGCGCGAGCGCCCCATGCAGACGGCTCCAGCGTCGTTCCCGGCGGCGGCCTGCGCGACGCACCCCCTTTTTTCGCGTTCCCACCATGCTGATGGACGCGGATAGACGAACTGTCGATGGACTGCAGGTCGCCATCATAGGCCGCCGAAACCGCCTCGAACAGCCGATCCCAAACGCCCGCCTTGCGCCAGCGAACGAACCGGTTGTAGCAGGTCGTCGCCGGGCCGTACCGTTCGGGGATATCCGCCCAGGGCGAGCCGGTCCGCAAGCGCCAGAAGATGCCGTTCAGCACCTTCCGGTCATTCGCGTGCGGCACCCCGCGCGGCTTGTTCGGCAACAACGGCTCAATGACCGACCACTCGAAATCCGTGATCTCATAACGGCGCTGGGGCATGGCAAACTCCTTTACCAAGCTTGAATCACCACCAGCCTCAATACGCTAACCGTTTATGAGTGCATAACCTAGCTAGATGACTATGGAGGAAGAAAATCGGGAGTTGATTTTTAGGCTGATAGTGCTGACAGCAAAGCTGTATTCTGCCACTACAATAAATCATTCTGTTGTTAATGGGCTTCTGAGTACATTGAAAAGGGATGAAAACAGTAAAGAGCTTTTCGAAACGGTAAGAAGCTCTATCGACGGTGCAGATAAAGAATTGAAAGAGGCAATGGACGAACTCTTGGATTTTTCGAAGGAAGTTTTCAAAGAATGAGTAGTCCAATCAATCTAGATGATTTTCGAAACCGTGAGAATGAAATTGAGGATCTCAAACTTCGGATAGCTTCTCTTTCTGGCGGTGGCCCCCCATATGATGGTGACATGGAAAAACGTGTCGCAAAACTTGAAGCTGTCGTACCGACGCTCGCAACCAAAGAAGCCGTTACCGAACTATCTGGTAAGATCGACGCGATGAGCGAGCGTCTGTCTGGCAAGGTTGACGTGTTAAATGAACGAACGCAACACATGCCGACCAAGTTTGGCATGTTCACAATACTAGCGAGTTTTCTTGCTCTGTTCGGAGCACTGATCGTTTTTCAAGAGCGCATACAGGCGCTTTTCGGGATCGTGTAGAACTTCACAGCGGCTCCTCCCCATGCGTTTGAGGCCGTGGCCGTACCGGCTGCCCCTCGCGCCAGGAGACGAACCCGCCCGCTAGCGCGATGAGCACCATGCCGACGGCCACGCTGATGGTCGGTACCGTGTTCCAGACGAGGAAATCGAAGATCGGGACGAGGGCGAGGTAGCTGTATTCCAGCGGCGCGAGGCGGCTGGCATCGGCGCGCTGGTAGGCATGGGTCAGCGCGATGGCCCCGACGATATGCGTCACCGCCGTGCCCGCGATCATCACCCAGACGAGCGGCTCGGCCCGGGTCCAGGGGGCGAACAGGAACGGGTATCCCGCCACCGTCTCGGCATCGGGCTGCATCGTGTCGGTCAGGACGAGGCCGATCAGGGCGATCTGCGCGAAGATGACGTTCTGCACCGTCGACAGCGCGACCGCGCTGTCCTCGACGCAGCGCGAGCGCGTGATGACCACCGCCATCGCGTAGGACATCGCCGCCCCCACGGGCAGCAGCATCATCGGCTCGACCCGCTCGCCCCACGGCGCGACGATGACCAGCACGCCCGCGAAGCCCAGCACGATAGCAACGATCCGGCGCGGCCCGACCCGTTCGCCGTTCACCACCGCCCCGAACAGCGTGATGAACAGCGGCCCGGTGAAGAAGGCCGCCGCCGCCTGGCTCAGCGTCAGGAAGGGCATGGCGAGGTAGAAGCTCAGGAAGGCCGCACCCATCAGGACCGACCGCAGCGCCGCCCATCCCGGATTGACCAGCTTCAGCCCGCTCATGGGACGGAAGAACCCCATCGTCGCCGTCAGCAGCCCGAGCACGACCACCGCGCGGGCGAGGTAGAGCTGCCAGATCGAGACAGACTCGCTGATAAGCTTCACCATCGTGTCCTGCACGGCGAAGAAGGCCATCGCCACGATCATCAGCAGGACGATGGAGCGGGCGGGGGGCGCGGCGGCGTCGGTCATGCCCCCTGCCTAGCCGCCGGGCACGCGCGTGCATGTCCGTTAGCGACCTCGCCGGGGTCGGTTCAGCGGTCCATCGCGTGATAGTCCGGGTTCGGCATCATGTCGGTGCCGTGCGCCACGCGGTTGGTATAGTTGAAGAACCCGGCCACGTCGCAGATGTCGAAGATATCCTCGTCCGAGAACCCCGCCTCGCGCAGCCCCGCCCGGTCGGCCTCGGCGATATCCTGCGGCGCGAGCGTCAGCGTCCACGTGAAATCGAGCATCGCGCGCTGGCGGGGGGACAGGTCCGCGACGCGGTAGTTGAAGGCGATCATCTCGCCGAGCTGCGGGTCCTCCGACAGCGCGCGCACCGCCTGCCCATGGGCGACGAGGCAGTAATAGCATCGGTTCGCCGCCGAGACCGTCACGGCGATCATCTCCCGCTCCAGGGTCGACAGACCCGATTCGCCCAGCATCAGCTCGTTGTACATCCGCGAGAAGCGGCGCAGCTTTTCCGGGCGCAGGGCATAGGCGCGCAGTACGTTCGGCACCATGCCGAGCTTCTCCGCGCATTTCGCGAAATACGCCTTCAGGTCGTCGTCGAGCGCATCCTCGTCTGCGGGCGCGAGGCGGGTGACGTGGTCGGGCTGCGGCATGGCGGCTCTCCAGGCTGGATGACGGGTTCTTTCGTCATGCCGGTGCCGTGCCGGATCGTCCACGGTAAACTTTCCATGAAACATAACCGTCCCTGGCGCATTGCTTGACCGTGGAAGGACGGCAAACGCCGTTCGCATCGAAACAAGGAGACGTACCATGGGTGAAGCGACCAGCAAGGCCAAGGGCTATGCCAACGACGTTGCCGGCTCGGCCAAGGAAGCCGCAGGCGATGCGACCGACAACAAGCAGATGCAGGCCGAAGGCCAGTCCCAGCAGATGAAGGGCGAGGCCCAGAAGGTGAAGGGCGACGTCGAAGGCGCGCTCGGCGACGACGTCTGATCCGGCACCGGCCCAGACCATGAAAAAGGCCGCCTCCGGGGTTCCGGAGGCGGCCTTTTTCATGGAGCGCCGTGCGGCCCCCTACCGGGGGCTGCGCTTGGCGAGGATGCGCTGGAGCGTGCGCCGATGCATGTTGAGCCGGCGCGCGGTCTCGGAGACGTTGCGGTCGCACAGCTCGAACACACGCTGGATATGCTCCCAACGCACCCGGTCGGCGGACATCGGATTCTCGGGCGGCGGGGGCTTCTCGCTGTCGGGCGCGCGCAGGGCGTTTTCGATATCGTCGGCATCGGCGGGCTTGGCGAGGTAGTCCACCGCCCCCGCGCGCACGGCGGCCACGGCGGTCGCAATGGCCCCGTAGCCGGTGAGGACGATGACGCGGGCATCGCTGCGCGTCTCGCGAATCGCCTCGACCACGTCCAGGCCGTTGCCGTCCTCCAGCCGCAGGTCGATCACGGCATAGGCGGGCGGCGTGCGGCGGACGTGGTTGATGCCTTCCTCGACGCTTTCGAGGGCCGTCGTCTCGAAGCCGCGGCCGTCCATGGCACGGGCGAGGCGCGTGCGAAAGGGCGCATCGTCGTCGACGATGAGCAGGCTCGCATCGCTGCCAATCGGCGGTAGCTCTTTGCTCGTCATGTCGTTTTCCCCAAAACGTGCGCTTTCGAAGGGAGGTAACGGTCCAAAGGCGCTTGTCCAGTCCATCACTGTGTCGAACGGTCGCAGCCAGGCGTTTCGGCGCGCCGGAGCGACGCGAAACGTCGGTTTCCGTCTGTGCAACGGGGCGTCGCGGCGGTAGCGTGCGGCCTATGGACGATCTCTATCACATGCCGCGCGGTGCGGTGGACTGGCCCGAGCTGAAACCGGGCTGGGTCTGGCTCGTCGGGGCCGGGCCGGGGGATGCCGGGCTGCTGACGCTGCACGGGCTGAACGCGCTGCGCCAGGCCGACGTCATCGTCTACGACGCCCTCGTCGGGGAGGAGATGCTCGCCTGGGCGCGGCCCGGGGTGGAGATCGAATACGCGGGCAAGCGGGGCGGCAAGCCGTCGCCCAAGCAGCGCGATATCTCGCTGCGCCTCATCGAGCATGCGCGGGCGGGCAGGCGGGTCCTGCGGCTCAAGGGGGGCGACCCCTTCGTCTTCGGGCGCGGCGGGGAGGAGGCGCAGACGCTGATCGGAGCGGGCGTGCCGGTGCGCATCGTGCCGGGCATCAGCGCGGGCATCGGCGGGCTGGCCTATGCGGGCATCCCGGTGACGCATCGCGACGTGAACCAGGCCGTCACCTTCGTCACCGGCCACGATCAGAGCGGCACCGCGCCGAGCCGTATCGACTGGGCCGCGATGGCGAAAAGCTCGCCGGTCATCGTCTGCTACATGTCCATGAAGACCCTGCCCGCCATCGTCTCGGGTCTCCTCTCCGGGGGGCGCGATCCGCACGATCCGGTGGCCGTGGTGACGAACGCGACCCGCCCCGACATGACGGTGGTCGAGACGACGCTCTCGGCGGCGCAGGCGGATATCACGGCGGCGGGTCTCGCCCCGCCCGCCATCATCTGCATCGGCCGCGTCGCCCTCATGCGCCAGGCGCTCGACTGGATCGGACAGATGGCGGGCGAGCCGGTGCGCGATATCGACCCCTTGGGCGTGCGGGCCGTCGAGGCGCTCGACGCGGGATGAACCATGCGGGGTTCGACGCGCCGGAGGTGTGGCAGGCGCGCGGACGCGGCGTCTCCATAGGCCTAGTCGCCGGCGGCGCGCTGCTCGTCGCGGTAATTCCCGCCGCCCGCTTCCACCCGCCGCGATGACGCTCGGCTTCATCGTTTCGGCCCCGTCGTCGGGGGCGGGGAAGACGACCGTGACGCTCGGCCTGCTTCGGG
>JAHDDY010000070.1:17321-18580 GCA_020629115.1 Paracoccaceae bacterium
TCGGCCCCGTCGTCGGGGGCGGGGAAGACGACCGTGACGCTCGGCCTGCTTCGGGCGTTGCGCGACCGGGGGCTGGACGTGGCCTCGGCCAAGACCGGGCCGGACTACATCGACCCCGCCTTCCACGCCGCCGCGACGGGGCGCCCGTGCCTCACCCTCGACCCGTGGTGCGCCGATGCCGCGCAACTGCGGGCACGGGCGGCGATGGCGGCGGGGGAGATGCTGGTCGTCGAAGGGGCGATGGGTCTCTTCGACGGGGCGCCGGACCCGCATACGCCGCTGGGGCGCGGCTCGACGGCGGACGTGGCCGAGGCGCTCGGCCTGCCGGTGGTCCTGATCGTGGATGCGGCGCGGACGGCGCAGACGGTGGCGGCGGTGGTCGACGGGCTGGCGCGGTTCCGGCCCGGCCTGCGCATTGCGGGGGCGATCCTCAACCGCGTCGGCTCCGCGCGGCACGCGGCCATGCTGCGCGCGGCGGTGGAGACGGTCGCGCCGGTCTTCGCCATGATTTCCCGGGACGAGACCCTCGCGACGCCTTCGCGGCATCTGGGGCTGGTGCAGGCGCAGGAGCGCGGCGACCTCGACGCCTTCATCGCCGGGGCCGCGCGGCGGGTCGCGGCGGAATGCGATCTCGATGCCCTGAGCGACGCGGCCCTGCCGTGCCACGCGGGCGGCCCGCCCCGCCGCCTGGCCCCGCCCGGTCAGCGGGTCGCGGTGGCGCAGGACATCGCGTTCGGCTTCGCCTACGCCCACATGCTCGCCGACTGGCGCGCGGTGGGGGCGGAGGTGCGACCCTTCTCGCCGCTCGCGGACGAGGGACCGGCGGAAGACGCGGATGCCGTTTTTCTTCCGGGTGGATATCCGGAGCTGCACGCCGGCCGGCTCGCCGCTGCGGGAGGCTTCTTCGCCGGCATGAGGGCGGCGCGGGACCGGGGGGCGGCAATCCATGGTGAATGCGGCGGCTACATGGTGCTCGGCGCGGGGATGGTCGATGCGCAGGGGACGCGGCACGCGATGCTCGGCATGCTCGGTCTGGAGACCAGCTTCGCCCGGCGGCGGCTGCACCTGGGATACCGCCATCTGACCCCGATGGCGCCGCATCCCCGGGGCCGGGCCTTCCTCGGCCACGAATTCCACTATGCGAGCATCCTGGACGAACGGGGCGAGCCGCTCTTCGCGATGCGCGATGCGATGGGCACGGATATCGGCCCCGCCGGGCTGCGCGCGGGCCGGGTCGGCGGTAGCTTCGCCCATGTGGT